>CANJWR010000018.1 GCA_947478455.1 Beijerinckiaceae bacterium
ATGAGGCTCATTTCTGCGGTCGTATCGAGCAGTCGGGCAAACACCTCGACCGAAATAGACCCTGACAGGAAAGGCTCGATTGTCGACGCCATGCGTTCGGCAGATGCCGCGCGCCGTTCGCGGCAGCGGTTGTGAACTACAGCGAACATGCCGGCCGATTTGCCGCAGAAAACACAGGCGCCCATCTGATCTCTCCAGACGCCCAGTTAACCCGCAGAGACTAAAGCGACTGTAAAAATCAGCGGTTGGAATGTCTGCGTCGACCACAGGGTAAACGATCCGCCTACACGGCGGGTTAATTGGTAAAGATCGGAGACCGCCAGCGCCTGCGCGTTAGGGTTTTACGAACAAATAGCCCGACTTCGCCTCGAAACACGGGAACGGCAGTTTGGTCAAAAACTCCGTGCGGGGCGCGCGCTGGATCGAATCCCGTCGCACCCGATAATGTTCCCAACCGCTGAACATCCGAAACACGCGCCGGGTCATCGGGAACGAACGATGCAGCCGGAAGCCGCCGCCAGCCGCAAAGCGCGGATGGAATGCGATCAGGACGGCAATTTTCGGCCTTGCCAGCAGCGAACCGAGCGCCGGCACGATCTCGTATTCGGCCCCCTCCACGTCGATCTTGATGAACAGCGGCGCATCGGGAGCGATCATCGCCTCGACCGAGGCCGGCGTGATGGCTTCGACTTCCCAGCTCACCTCGGCGTCTGTGTGCATCATGCTCGACATGGAATCGCCGGGAGCCGTGCGGGCCCCCATCCGGAGTTTGCCGGCCACCGGCCAGACGGCCTTGTCGAGCACCTCGATCTTCGGCGCTAAAGTCGGATTGAGCTCAATGTTCGTCCGCAACTGGCGCAGGGCCTCGTGGTCAGGTTCGAACGAAATGACGCGCTTCGCCTTCGAAGCCGCATAGAGCGTTACGGGCCCAATCCAGGTTCCGAAGTCCAGGAATGTCGTTTCCGGCGTCAGATGCCGTCCGATAGCCTCGAAAGTCGCCGGCTCCCACGTTCCTGCCGAAACCTGACTCCAGAAACCCGCATTATCGTCACCGACCTGAAAGGTGACATCGCCTGCCTTGACCGTACCCACCGAAATCCCCTGACGCCCTGAAGGGCCTACGTTGCACGCTACAGGGCCAAGCCGCCCCTGTTAAGCCAAGCGATGTCCGATCGGCGATTATTTTCCCGACAGATTGTCCAATGGCGTTTCCGCGCGAATTGGGAGAAAGTGCCTCTAGCGACAGGCGGCGCGCGATGACCCAGAACCAGAGCGGAATGATCGACTTCCTCCAGGCCCTGCTGGGCGACAGGAATGCGGCCCGGATTGATACGCATATTTCAACTGTGCTGATGGCGGGCAACAGCGTTTTCAAGCTCAAACGCGCTGTAAAGCTCCCCTACGCGGACTTCTCGACCCCTGCCCTGCGGTTAGCGGCCTGCGAGGACGAGTTCCGCCTCAACGCCCGGATCACCGCCCCGCTCTATGTGGGCGTTCGACGCCTTACCCGCTCCGCAGAAGGCGCGCTGATAATGGACGGAGACGGCGAGCTCGTGGACGCTGTCGTCGAAATGCGCCGTTTCCACCAGCGCGATTTGTTCAGCCGCATGGCCGACGAAAGCCGCCTGACGCCGGACCTGATCAAACTGGCAGCGGCGCGCATCGCCCGTTTTCACCAGAGCATACCGCCTGAGACGGACTGCGACGGCGCGACGTCCATGGCCTATGCGATGGACATCAACCGCAAGCAGTTGTTTGCGGCCAGATTGTTTCCTGCAGCGCGGGTCCGGACCGTTTTGGCGAAATTCGACGCGGCCTTTTCGCAAAACGCTTCTGTTCTTTCCGAGCGATCTCGCGCCGGCTTCCTGCGCCATTGCCACGGAGACCTTCATCTGGCGAATATCTGCCTGTATGAAGGCGCACCAACGCCGTTCGACTGTCTTGAGTTCAGTCCACGCCTTGCGAAGACGGATGTTCTGTACGATCTCGCCTTCCTGCTGATGGATCTCTGGCATCGCGCCCTGCCGCACCTGGCCAATGCGGCGTTCAATCGCTATCTCGACGAGACCCGGGACATCAATCACCTAGGCCTCATGGGTTTCCTCATGGCGGTGCGGGCCGCTGTGCGGGCGCATGTTCTGGCCGCGCAAGCTGGCCAGAGCGCAATGCCGGACCCTTTGAAAGAGGATGCGGCGTTGCGTTATTTCGCGCTTGCTGACGAACTGCTCGGCGAAAGCCCCAAACGTCTGGTGGCCATCGGCGGCCTGAGTGGCTCGGGCAAATCCTCGACGGCTGCAAAGTTGGCCAGTGGAATCGGCGCGCCGCCTGGCGCCCGCATCGTGTCGACCGACCGCCTGCGCAAGGCGCATTTCGGCGTCGCTGCCATGACGCGACTGCCGGAGGAAGCGTATCGACCGGAAGTATCCCGGTTGGTTTACGAAAAGCAGCGCGAGATCGCCGGGTGCGTCCTGCGCGGCGGCCATAGCGCCATTGCTGACGGGGTGTTTCTGAAACAGGAAGAGCGCGCGGCTATCGCCAAAACCGCCTCAGACCATAGGGCAACCTTCAGGGCCATATGGCTGACCGCCCCGCAGGACACGCTCGTACGTCGCGTCGAACAACGCGTCGGCGATCCGTCGGACGCAACCGCCGATGTGGTGGCGCTACAGGAGCGTCATACGCCATCGAAAATGGATTGGCCTTCGGTCAAAACCAACCGGTCGCAGCCGGATATTATCCGCGCTGCCAAGGAGATTCTTGAAAGCTGATTGCAATCAGCGGCGATTGACGAATGTATCGCGATACAGCTTCGTCCATTTTTCGGATTCGTCCAGCAGCGGCGGAAAGCTGACGAATTTCAGATCGACGCCTGCCGGCGGCGGCTTGATCTTGGTATTCGTGGGGTTCACGCCGCGCTCGAAATAAAGCTTCTGACCATCGTCCAGCATGAATTCGTAGAATAGCAGAGCCGCATGGGGATGCGGAGCGCGTTTCGCGACGCCGATACCGGTCGGCTGGCCGAAGACCGGTGGCATATAGATGAGTTCAACCGGCGCGCCCTCGGACTTCATCAGGGTGATGCGGTTGTCGTAGGCCGTCATGCTCAATGGCACTTCGCCCGAAGCAATCAGATTGGCGAGCAGCGTATAGCCGCGTCGCACGGAAATGCCGTTGCGCTGAACGATGTCGCGGAAAAGCTTCAGACCCTTTTCCTCGCCCATGTCGGTGACGACGGCGGAGAACCAGTCGATCGATCCGTCCTCGACGGCGATCTTGTTCTTGAATTTGGGGTCAAGCAAATCCTCCCACTTAGTAGGAGCGTCCTTCTTTGCAATCGAATTGGTGTTGTAGGCCATGGCGAAGATGTTGAGACGTGTTGCGACCCATTCCTTATGCGGGAAAGACGCCTGCGGCATGAGATTTGTGGTCGAGGGCGTGTTGATCGCTTGAAGCACACCTTCACGATGGAAAATTTCCATCACGAGTCCCGTCGTCTCGTAAGTGTCGACATCGCTGCGCCCTGCCCGGAATTCGCCCAGGGTGCGCGCCGACAGGTCTTCGGAGCTGCCACGCCACAATTTCACCTTGACGCCGTATTTCTTTTCAAACGCGCCGGTAATGATTGTCATGTCTTCCAGCGTCGCGGATGTGTAGATGCTGAGCTGGCCTTCTTTCTTCGCGCCGTCGATCAGCTTCTGCATACGGTCTGGACCGGAAATTGCAGCAACATCTGCGGCGGTTTGCGCAATCGCTGCTCCAGCAAACATGCCTGAGCAAAATGTCAGAACACATGCGACGCCGCGCAAGGTCTGCATTGCGGATGATTGACCAAACATAGGCTTCGTCCTTTTGGCTAACGAACGGCGAGTCCGAAACGGCGGATGAACATAAAAAGGAACAGGCTGACGGCTGTCATGAACAGTGTCCACAGAACCCCTATGGCGCTGAGTTCGCCCATCAGGCCATTCTGCCACATATCGAACAGAGCGACCGCCACCACGCGAGAGTTTGGGCCAGCCAACAGGATCGGGATCGACACGGCCTTCACGCTGACGAGAAACACAAAGAGGCCGCCCGCCACAAGAGCCGGCGCCACCAGCGGCACGACGATGCGAAGAAAGATCGTCGGCGCGCGCGCGCCGCTGACGGCGGCGGCCTCTTCCAGTTCGCGATGGATTTGCAGAATTCCCGCATAGGAATAGCGCATTCCATAGGGCAGATAGTGGATGGCGGACGCAATGATGATCGACAGAAGCGTGCCGTAGATCGGAACCGGCAGGTTGAGAAAGATCTCAAGCATAGCAACGGCCATGACGATCGCCGGAAAGATCAGCGGCGCGCTGCAAAGCTGATCAAGAACCCAAGCGCCGCGAAAGCGCCGCGTCACAAGCCAGGCGCAGACAGCCGTAAAAGTCGCCACCACAAAGGCCGTCGTTGCGCCAAGGATCAAGGTGTTGACGATGGCCTCGCGAAACGACTCGCTACCGAAGACGGAGCGATAATGCTTCAACGTCAACATCCCGAAAGCAGCCAGATTTATGCCCTCATAATATGGCTGAAACGAAACCCACAGCAGCATCGTCATGGGAATGACAACAGTAATCGAAAAAACCGTCACGAGGATCGCGAATGTCAACCAGCGCCAGCGGCCAAGATCGATGATGCGCGGACGAAATCCCTTGCCGCTGATCGTCTGGAAGCGCGCTGCGTTTCTGGCTGTGTAGGAATAAACGAACAGCAACACAGCCACAATAATCAGAAGGATCATGGAAAACGATCCCGCCTCGCCATAATCAGGCGGCGAGTGCTGCATGGTGCCGTAAATGTCCGTCGTCAGAACGTCGACGCGTCCTGGCCGGCCCACAAGAGCGGGCGTCTCGAAAGCCTCAATGGCGCGAATGAACGTCAGGATCAGCAGGGCAAAGATGCCCGGCAGCGCCAGACGCAATGTGATGCGCCGCAGGATCTGCGCAACGTTAGCGCCCGACATCATGGCCGCTTCTTCAAGCGCCGGATCATTGTTGCGAAACACCGCCGACAGAAGCAGGAAGCAAAGTGGCGCAAACTCGATTCCCTCGACGAGGATCATACCGCCAAGCGAATAGATGTTCAGTACTGGTTCGGACTGACCGAGCAACGCCATCAGCATCTGATTCACGGGGCCTGTCTTGCCGAGGATCAGGAGCAGCGAAATCGTATAGAGCACCGTCGGCACACCAAGAGAGACAATCGCCACGCACAGCACATATTGCCGACCGGGCGTGTTGGTTCGCTCCACGATCCAAGCCTGCAATCCGCCGATGAACAGCGCCGTGATGGCGGATCCAAGCGCAAACAGCGCCGAAGTCGTCAGATGGCGAAAGAAGCGCGCACCGCCGAGCAGGTTCTTGTAATTATCAACCGTGAACGCGCCCATCGAGCCGTCGTAATTCGTCTCGTGAAGGCTCGCCATCACGAGAAAAATCAACGGTGGCACGACGCAGATCAGCAGGATTGAAGCCAGAATGACAACCGACGGCGAATAGCCCGCCCACAGGCGCATGCGAGGCGCAACTGGCGCAACGCCCAGCGAGGAACCCGACATGGTAGCCTGATCTGTCACGGCCGGCTCACAAGCGATCGGCCATCAGCGGAAATATTCCTTGTAGAGCGCCTCCGCCTTGCGCTTGTTGTCGAGCAACGCCTGATCGCTGATATAATTTTCCTTCATGTTGACCAGGGCGGGCGTGATCGGCTCAAGCTGCTTCAATGGCTTCACGCTGTCGATGACCGGAAAATATTGCGCATCGCGCATCACTTCCTGCCCCTCCTTCGAAATGAAGAAATCGAGAAACAACATGGCCGCATGGGGGTGTTTCAACCCCTTCGGGATCACCAGCGTTCCGGCCACGGACGGCACAGGCTCCATACCCTGCGCGCCGGCGGGCGCGCCCTCGGTCGCGCTGATCACCGGATGATGCAGGAAGATGTTGAGGCCGATGAGATATTCGCCTTCGATCACGCGATTGACGAGCGTACGGGCGCTACCGTTGAAACTGACGATGTTCTGCCCGACTAGTTTTTTCAGATAGGCCTCCGTGGCGGGCTCGCCGCGCGTCATCAGAAGATTGGTGATGAACAGAATGGCGCCGCTGACCGAATCCTCGCGCCACGCAAGCTTGCCCTTCCATTTCGGATCGAGCAGATCGTCGTAGGTTTTGGGCTGCGTGCCGGGCGGGACGAGCTTGGTGTTGTAGGCGATGCCGAAGAAATTCAGCCGGCTCGCGGCGGAAAGTTTTGTCTTGTCCTGATAGCGCTCCGGAATGGCCTCCGCATAGGGCGATTCAAACGGCAGCAACGCATTGGCACGTGACAATGTGCCGGCGACGCCGACGCTTTCCACCACATCGACCTGCACATTATTGGCGCGCTGTTCCGCCAGCACTTTTTGCGAGATCTGGATTTCGGTGCCGCGCCAGAATTCCGTTTTGATAAAAGGATATTTCTTGGCGAACGCGTTGACCTCGGCGCGAAGTCCCTGATCCACCGTCAGGGCGGAATAGAACATCAGCGAGCCTTCCTTGCGCGCGCCCTCTTCGAGCATTTTCTGGCGGTCAGGGCCTTTTGCGGTCAATACGTCCGAGATCGCGTCGGCCCTGGCGGGGCCGGCGAAGACCATCAACGCAGCTAACGTCAAGGCAGTTCCACAAGACGCAATTCGAGTCCAGGCTGCTTCACGCATGGTTTTCTCCCTGTGAATTCGATAGTGAGGCGGCGGCTCTGGGGCCGCCTGCCGTTTGCGATTTTCTACTTGCGCGGATAGATGCTGCCGGCCTTCGGCTTAACGCCGCATCCCGGAGAATCGGTGACGTGGATGACCCCGTCCTTCAGCACCATGCCTTCCCAAGGATCGGCCACGAGACCTTCGAACTCGGACAGTTCCGACGCATACCAGATGTTCGGCAGAGCGGCCGCAAGCTGGGACGCGTGCGCGGCCAGAATTTTTGGACCGGAATGTGCGCCCATACGGTATTTCACACCGCCCGCCTCGCAGATCATCGCCGCCGCATAGGTTTTGCGCAGGCCGCCAATCTTGCTGAGCTTCAAAGACACCGCATCCGCCACGCGCTCGCGCACGATGGTGGTGATCTGTTCGAGCGAATAGGCCGCCTCGTCCGCCTCGACAGGAATCGATACCGCGTCGGTCACCATCTTGAGGCCGTAGAGATCGCCGGCCGGTACAGGTTGTTCGGCGAGTTCGATGTTGAACGGCTCCATCAGCCGGATCGCCGTGATGGCGCTCTTGACCGTGTAGGACTGGTTGGCGTCGATGGTCAGGTGAATGTCGGGGCCGACTTCCTCGCGGATCGCCGCCACGCAGGCGACGTCTTCCTTGACGTTGCCGTGCACCTTGATCTTGAGATGCTTGACGCCCTCGTTGACGAGCTTGCGCGCATTGGCGGCCATTTTCTCGGGCGACTTGATCGGCAGGATGCGCAGGGAGGAAATTTCCGTCACCGCGGCGCCGCCGAACAATTCGCAGATCGGAATGCCGAGACGGCGCGCCAGAAGGTCATGCAAAGCGCAATCGATTGCCGATTTTGCCTGATTATTGCCGACAACGTCGTGATCAAGTTCGTCCATGATCCCGGCGATCTTGCGCGAATCCTTGCCGACGATGCGCTTGGCGAAGCGATCCAGATTGGCCTTCACGGCTTCCAGAGGCGCGCCATAATGCGCCATGGCGGAGCCATATCCGTAACCGATCGTGCCGTCCTCAGCGATGATCGAACACACCCAGCCCTGTGATTGTGGACTTGCCGCAAGAGCAAACTTCCATTCCGGATCGTGCTTTTCCAGAATCGATGCATCGATGCGCACTTCGGCAATCTTCATTCTTCACTCCCGGGCGTTAATTGTTGTAGCCGAATTGTCGGGGTTAGAAGCCGGACTGTCAATCCGGCGTTGCTGACGCAGGACGGGACAGGATCACTACGAAATGCCCGAACGCCTACTTGCGCCTTTGACTCACGAAAACAGCCAGTCCGGACGCCGCGACCGACAAGCCGATCAGACCCAGCACGCCGGCGGCCCCAGTCGCCGAAGCCGCAACGCCCGCCAGCAGCGGCAAAGCCACCTGGCCCACGCGATTGCCGGTGATGCGAAGCGTCACGGCCGTCCCCTGCGCCTCCGGCGGCGCGAGATCGACGATGCTGGACAAGGCCAAAGCAGTCGCGATTCCGAGACCGACGCCCGTGACGGTCATGCTCAGAATCATGAGCCAGACTGGCGACGGAACGACAAAAACTGCGAACGCAGCTCCTGACATAAGCAGGCAGATCACCATCAACCGCACGCGTCCCACTTTGCGCACGAGCGGAGAAAAGAAAGCCCGCGTGGCGACCGAGACGCCGGTGCGGACCGTCAGCAGCATGCCAATCACGCTTGCGTCGATTTGTCGTTCCGCGCCCATCAGCGGCATATAGACGACAAGCAGATCCAGCGATGTCACCGTTATGACGCTGGCGAGCATCATGGGCATGAAACCACGAATCGCGAGCAGGTCCTTCAGCGGGACTTTTATGACGTTGCCATGACGACGCGCGGGCGCGGGCGCCTTCTGCACCAAAAACGAGATTGCAAGCGCAATCACGGCCGACGCCGCAGCTATGCCAAACAAGGGCGACGAAGGCGCAACGGACGTGCCGCGCGCGATGACGCCGACCACAATCGGCCCGATGCCCTGCCCGACCGCAATGCCTACCATATAGGTGCCAAACACGGAGTCTCGATTGCGCGGTTCGGCGCAGCGGATCGCCAGAGTCTGCTGGCCTGCCATGATGAAAAGATAGCCCACGCCCATCAGCAGCATATAGAAAATCATCGTCGCTTCGGTCAGCGCATCGATCCAGAAGCCGAGGCAGGAGACCACCATCAGGAGCGAGCCGGCGCGCAACGCCTGCGCGTCCTTGCCCTTGTCCAGCCAACGCCCCAGAGGCACAGCGAGAAAGATCGGCAACAGAGCAAAGCTGCCGGTGATGACGCCCAGCGCTTCGACCGAAAACCCTAGTTCGAGGCTGCGGTACGACGTCGCCAGCCGCGCCAGCCCGACAATGGCTTGTGAAAACAGAACATGGATCAGAAACGTAATGTAGAGTCGATAATTATAGCCGCTGCGCGAAAAGCCCGATGCTGAAGCGTCCCGGACCGGCTCGTTCATCAATCTGCCACGAAGGTGCGGTGGCGCGGCTTGTCGGCACCGCGCATTTCACCGAGGCGCGGATCGTGTTCGATGATGGCCTGCGCAATTTCGCGAAATTTCGCCGCGTCGGCATGGGCGGCGAGTTCGTCCTTCAGGACCTTATCGCCCAGAAAGGACATTTCGGGAAACGTCGGCAGGTAGGGATCGATGGGTTCGAGAACCGGCGCATCCCGACCGGGGCGCACGGAATAGGCCAGCGACAAGCGGTCGGACGCCATTGTGTCGCCCGACCAGAGACCCACCACGAGGCCCAGACGCAGCATGGGAAAATTGATCATGCCGCTGGGCTCGGCGAAGTAGACGGCCAGCGCCTCTTCGCCCTCATACACAAAGCCCCGAACGCCCGGCATTCCGGCACAGCATGAGCAGGAAACGACCTCGTCTTCCTCGCTGGGTTTGACGGTGAACCTGCTCACTTATTCTATGCCCACGGATCAATGGAAATATGGATCGGACGCTCTTCGGTCTGACCGCCGACCATATGCAAGGCGCGATCCACATCCTTGAGCCCGAGCAGGTGTGTGGACATGAGGTCGAGCGGCAGGCGCTTGCTGGCCATCAGGCTCAGGGCCATCTCGACCGCATTGTAGCTGTGGCCGCGCAGCCCCTTGAGGGTAAGCTGGTAGACGATCATGCGTTCAGCGTCGAACTTCTCGGCGGACCCGTGACGCGAAACCATCAGCAGCGTGCCGCGCTTGCGCAGCAGCGGCAGCGACGGGTTGATGTTCTCAGGCCCGAGGCCGCTGGTGTCGAGCACGATATCGGCCATGTGGCCGTTGGTGATGCGGGCCACGGCGACGCCGAGGTCTTCCTTGTCGACCGCGACCGTATGGGTCGCGCCGAGCGCCTTCGCGAGTTCGAACCGTTTCTCGTCACGCGACAGGCCGGAGACGATGATGAGGTCCGCGCCACCGATCTTGGCCGCGATCACGCCGCCGAGGCCCTGCTGGCCGGGGCCCTGAATCACAACCACCTTGCCGGGGCCGGCGCCGCCGTCGAAATACATCCACTGGAAGCCGTTGCCGATGGGCAGGCACATGGACGCGACGCGGGGCGCAACGCCAGCCGGCACCTTATGGACGATGGTGCGCGGGTGCATGTAGGCATACTGGCTGTAGCCGCCCCAAAGGCTGGGAGCCACGTCGACCGAGGTGGAGCCGAAGCGGATCGAGTTCGGACGCGTCTGGTCGGTTTCCAGACAGGAGCGGATTTCGCCGCTGCGGCAATATTCGCAATGGCCGCAGGGCAGATATTCCTCAAGGGCGACCAGATCGCCTTCCTTGACGCCCCAGCGATATTTGGCGGCTGCGCCGATCTTTTCGACATAGCCGACCATTTCATGGCCAAGGATGCGGGTTCCGCGCGCCATGCTCTGGTACATGTTCCAGTCGCTGGAACAGATGCCGTTCACAGCCATGCGCAGAAGGCCGCCATCGGTGGGGACTTCCGGTAGCGGTAGTTCCCGCAGTTCGGTTTTCCGCTTGTCGACCATCACCGCAGCCAGCGTTGTACCCGCCATTTTCTTTCCTCCGCCAGAAGACTTGCCCTTGACCGCACCTGCGCGCGGCCTGTCCTCTGCCATTCGCATGCAGGGCGTTTCGGGTAAACCGAAATTTGCCCTCAGGGGGCCGTGGTCTGGAATTGCAGGCGCACATCCGCCCCGGCCAGCGCCGATTGCCGGATCGCCAGACAGGCCTCCAGTGTCGCCTTGCCCCAGAGCCCGTCCGGGAACACGGTGCGGCCCGCCGCCAGCGCATCGCGCAATTCGAGGAGTTCGGCAGCCCGGCCGCGATCCGGCGGACAAAGGATTTCCTCGCAGCCAACGGCGGAATAGACGAACAGCCCGTCTGGCGATTGCCGGATGGCGCCGCGCTCGCAAGTGACGATCGTCAGGCCGAAAAAAGGTTGTTTTTCGCCCCTTCCGCCGAAGGCCGGGCTCTCCGCAGCGGCGGCCCCGTATTTGAGAGCTGGATCGAGCGGGCCTGTCCGGCGGGCTTTCGGCGTTCGGCGGCGAAGATCGCCATGATCCTTGCCGGAGACGCCGATGTTCCAGTTGAGTTCGTTGCTGTCGAACCAGCCGTAACCGACGAGGCTGATCGAGGCGGTCGCGCCGCTCTCGAAGCCCATCAGGACCGAATAATGGCCCTCGGCGTGGAACTCCGGATCGCCGCGCGCGACGCTGGAGCGCAGCCAGGCGGCCTTGTGGCCGACGATGTAGCGCACGATATCGATCTGGTGCGGCCCCTGCCGCAGCACGATGCCGCCACCCGCTGCGGGATCGAGTTCGGCTTCGAGGCGCGGTCTCTGGAGCCAGTCGTTGTGCAGCAGCGTATCGATATGAACGACTGCGCCCAGACGTCCACTTGCGACAATCTCGCGCATCTTGCGAACCGGCGGATCGAACACTTTCGAATGGCCCTGCAGCAATTGCACCCCGGCCCTACCGGTCGCGGCGATCATCCGGTCGCATTCGTCGAGCGTCACTCCAACGGGCTTGGCGCAGATGGCATGTTTATGAAATCGCGCCGCCTGCAGAACGTGTTCGCAGTGAAGGTGGTTTGGGGTCTCGACCCAGATCGCGTCGACGCCCTCCCAGGCGCAGAGTGCCTCGACAGAATCGAAGGCTGGCAGTCCGTAGCGGTTCGCGAATTCCTCCCGGGCGGCGGAACGCATGTCGGCGGCAGCCGCAAGCTCGACGCCCGGCGCGTCGTCAAAGCACGGCAGGACCAGCGCCGACGCGGCCCCGAGGCCTGCAATTCCCACCCTGAGCCCTGCCATCCCGCCTCCGTCCCCAAGGAAGCCCGTCGCGGCGCGCAACCTTTTGTGGAAAAGCTATTCTACCCTGATCGGCTTCATCCGGACACCGGCGATCTGCGTAGACGCATTGCCACCAGACAGCAAAGCGGAGTTCAGGGAAAGTGACAGGACAAGCGCCGGCCATCGTATGGTTTCGCGACGACCTTCGTCTGTCGGATCAGCCCGCCCTTCAGGCTGCGGTGGAGACCGGCGCGCCGATCATTTGTCTCTATGTTTTCGACGAAGTCAGTTCAGGGCTCCGCCCTCCAGGCGGCGCGTCGCGTTGGTGGCTACATCACTCTCTGGCGGCGCTGGCGACGTCGCTCGATAAGATCGGTGGACGGCTTGATATTTTGCGCGGCGCGGCGAGCGAACTGATTCCGCAACTTGCAGCCGCGAGCGGCGCAGCAGCGGTTTTCTGGACGCGCCGCTATGGCGCAGCCGAAATCGCCCTCGACACCGCGATCAAGGAGGCGTTGCGCCGCAACGGCGTGACGGCACAGAGCCACAACGGGCAATTGCTGTTCGAGCCGTGGCAATTGAAAACGAAAGCCGGCGGGCCGTTCCGGGTATTCACGCCATTCTGGCGCGCTGCGCTCGCCCTGCCCTCACCGGCGCATCCTGCGCCCGCCCCGAAGGCGATCAAAGCCGCCGACTGGCCGGGTAAGATCAAACGTTTAGCGCTGGATGACCTCGGCCTGCTTCCCCTAAAGCCCGACTGGGCCGGCGGATTGCGCAAGGCGTGGCGACCGGGTGAGGCCGGCGCGCAGGCGCAGTTGCGCCATTTTCTCGAATCGCGCCTTGCTCGCTATGCGGCGGACCGCGACCGGCCCGATGTGGAGGCGACATCGCGCCTCTCGCCGCATCTGCGCTTTGGCGAAATATCGCCCCGCCAGATTCTCGCCGCGACACGCCACGCGCAGGACTCTGGAGACGCTTCTCCGCAGGGCGTGGCTAAATTCACCGCCGAAATAGGCTGGCGGGAATTCTCGTATCACCTGCTCTACCAATCGCCCGATCTGGCGACGCGGAACTTCCAGAAGCGTTTCGACGTCTTTAAGTGGCCAGAACCCAACCCCGATCATCTGCGCCTTTGGCAGCGCGGGCAGACGGGCTATCCGATTGTCGACGCCGGCATGCGCGAACTTTGGCAGACCGGCACAATGCACAATCGCGTACGGATGGTCGCCGCCTCCTTCCTCATCAAGCACCTGATGGTTCGCTGGCGGCGTGGCGAGGAATGGTTCTGGGATACTCTGTGCGACGCCGATCCGGCCAGCAATCCGGCCAGTTGGCAATGGGTGGCGGGCTCGGGGGCGGACGCTGCTCCCTATTTCCGCATTTTCAACCCAATCCTGCAGGGCGAAAAATTCGATCCGGATGGGGCTTACGTGCGTAATTACATTCCAGAACTGGGAAACATGCCTGCCAAATGGATTCACAAGCCCTGGACCGCGCCTCCATTCGTCCTCAAGGAGGCAGGCGTCAGCCTCGGATCATCCTATCCGTCGCCGATCATCGATCACGATCGGGCGCGTCAACGCGCGCTCGCGGCTTTTGCTGAATTGGCGTTGACCAATGGCTGAGGCCGCTTCTACTTCCGAAATGAATGCGCGCAGCAGCGCGTTTCTGCCCTTTGCCCTGACAGGACGTTTATGAAAATCGCAATTGTTGGAACTGGCATTGCCGGCAATGCCGCCGCTCTCTCGCTGACGCTCGGCGACCCTTCCAACCACCTTGTTGTCTATGAACGCGATCTACGTCCGGGCGGGCATTCGGCCACAGTGAACGTCGACTATCGCGGTGCGCAGATGGCGGTCGACACGGGCTTCATCGTTTATAACGAGGAAAACTATCCGAACCTCACCGCTTTGTTCGAGTTTCTCGACGTCGCCACACAGCCGACGAACATGAGTTTTTCGGTCTCGGCCGATGCCGGGCGTTTCGAATGGTGCGGTCGCGACGGCGTCGATGTGGTTAGCGGGCTCTTCGCGCAATGGACCAATGCGCTTTCGCCCTCCTATCTCAACATGCTGGTGCAGATCCTGCGCTTCCAGAAACAGGCCAAGGCCGATCTGAACAGCGGGAAGCTGGGAGATGTTTCGCTCGGCGACTATCTGGCGCGGTTCAAATTCATTGGCCGCCTGCGCGACGATTATCTTGTGCCGATGGGCGCGGCGATCTGGTCGACTTCGCCACATGACATGCTGAACTTTCCTGCCGAGAGCTTTCTGTCCTTCTTCGACAATCATCGCCTGCTCGACTGGAATCGCCCGCAATGGCGCACCGTGACCGGCGGCAGCCGTTCCTATGTCGAGCGCATCACGCGCTTCTACAAGCAGCATATGCGGCTGGGCGCGGCGGTTGTGTCGGTCGAGCGCAAGCTGGAGGGCGTCGAGGTGGTCGACAGCCTCGGGCACAAGGATATGTTCGATCAGGTCATCATCGCCGCCCATGCGCCCGATTCGCTCGCAATGCTGACGGCGCCGACACAAGACGAGCGAGACATTCTCGGCGCCTGCGGCTATTCGGACAATGTCGTCTACCTGCATCACGACGAACGGCTGATGCCAAAGCGAAAGCGCGCCTGGGCCGCATGGAATTTCTTGCGCGAAGGCCGGGACGCCTCCCGCAAGGTCTCGGTTTCCTACTGGATGAATTGTCTGCAATCGCTCGACGAAACGCGCCCGCTCTTTGTCACGTTAAATCCTCCCATCGAACCGGACCCAAACAAGACCTTCGGGCGTTACGTTTACGCACATCCACAGTACGATGCGGCCGCGCTTCGCGCCCAGTCTCGTCTCAACGACATTCAGGGCAAGGACCGGATCTGGTATTGTGGCGCATGGACCGGTCACGGCTTCCATGAGGATGGTCTTGTGTCAGGCTTAAAAGTCGCGGAAGCTCTCGGGGCGGCGCTTCCGTGGCGAAAGGACAAGACTGCCATGCAGATCGCAGCTGAATGACAACGGGAACTTCGGACAATGCCATGACGCAAGCGCCCCCCGCAGAGGCGGTTGCGCTCTATGTCGGCGACGTCACCCACGCGCGGATGAAGCCTTTCACGCACCGCTTCAAATATCGTGTGTTCTCCATCCTGATCGACATTAACCGTCTGCGGGATGCAGACCGGCTTACCAAGGTTTTTTCTGTCGGTGGCTTTAATCTTCTGTCGTTCAGCGAAAAAGATCACGGCGCACGCGACGGATCACCGCTGCGCGCCCATGTGGACAGGTTGCTGTCGGAATCAGGCGCTAATGTATCAGTAAAACGAGTGATGCTGCTGTGCTATCCGCGCATTCTCGGAATGGTGTTCAATCCGCTATCTGTCTATTATTGCTTCGACGAATCTGGCGAGATGACAGCGCTTGTTTACGAGGTGCGCAATACATTCGGCGACATTCACTCCTATGTCGCGCCGATCCGACAGAAGGGCGAAAAGACAGCCGGCGGCATCCGGCAGGAACGCGACAAGCTCTTTTATGTCTCGCCGTTTCTCGAAATGACCATGCGGTACAAGTTCCGCCTGTTGCCGCCCGGCGACGCATTGAAACTGCGTATCCTCGAAGTGGACGCCGAAGGTCCCATTCTGGCGGCAGCATTCTCGGCGCAGCGCCGGCCCTTCACGACAGCTTCTCTGCTGCGCGTCTTTTTTGCGATACCCTTGCTGACGCTCAAGGTCGTCGGCGGCATCCATTGGGAAGCCTTGAAATTATGGTTGAAGGGCGCAAAACTTCAGCCGAGACCGACGCCGCCCGGTCGCGCGAGCTTTAACGAACACAGGCTCGCAACGGACAAGGGTAGCGCGGAGACGCCAATTCCCTTGATCGTTCGTCCTCATTCGTGAACGGGGCGCACATGAAAGTCACCATCACTACTGCTGACAACCAGACCTTTACGGTTACGCCGGATAAAATCGCGGGCGAGTGCGGCGACTATCCGTTTGCGGTCCGGCACGCGCTGACGCTCGCGTCCAATCTCGAAAAGGGCCGGCTCGACATCAATATGCCTGACGGGCGCATGTTCAGGTTCGATACCGGCCAGCAAGGCGCGATTGCTGAAATGTACGTGCGCAACATGGCTTTCGCAAAACGTCTCGCACAGGGCGGCGACATCGGCATCGCAGAAGCCTATCTGCACGGCGACTGGGATACGCCCGATCTGCCGCGCTTTCTTGAATTGTTCTGCAGCAATCAGTCCGTCATGACAAAGATGCTGGAAGACAAGCCGATCGTACGCTTTTTCCAGATGATCCGTCACTGGCTGCGACGTAACACCAAGTCCGGCTCTCGCCGCAACATTCACGCTCACTACGATCTCGGCAATCGCTTCTACGAAGCATGGCTCGATCGGACGATGACCTATTCGTCGGCTCTTTTTGTCGACGGCGCTAACGATCTCGCCAGCGCACAGACGAGCAAATATCGCGAACTCGGCGACAAGCTGAAGCTCGGCGCAGACAAAAGCGTTCTGGAAATTGGCTGCGGCTGGGGCGGCTTCGCAGAATTCGCCGGCAAAGAATATGGTTGTCACGTCACCGGCCTGACGATCAGCCGCGAGCAGCACGATTTCGCCCAAAAGCGTATTTTTGAAGCTGGTCTCGCCGACAGGGTCGAGATCAGACTGCAGGACTATCGCGACGAAAAGGGTTCGTTCGACGCTATCGCATCCATCGAAATGTTCGAGGCGGTTGGGGAGGCCTACTGGCCTGCGTATTTCAAGCAGCTGCACGACCGGCTGAAGCCGGAAGGCCTTGCGGGCCTACAGGTCATCACCATCGACGAATCCCTGTTCGACCAATACCGGCGCGAGCTGGATTTCATCCGTCGCTATATTTTCCCCGGCGGCATGTTGCCGACCGGCACGATCATGCGGCAACTCGGCGACAAATACGGAATGCCGCTGGCGGGCGAACGCGTCTTCGGCCTCGATTATGCGGCGACGCTCAGCCAGTGGCGCGATCGTTTCTATGCCGCATGGCCGAGCCTGACAGGGCTGGGCTTCGACGAACGTTTCCGGCGCATGTGGGAATATTATTTGTCCTACTGCGAAGCGGGCTTCCGGGCCGGCACTATCGACGTACGGCAAATGGTGTTCGCGAAGGGAACGTAGCGAGTGCGCGCAGAACCCGGTCGTTGGATGCTGGCGGCCTATGCGTTGCCTGCCTTGCCGCTGGCGATGCTGACGTTACCGTTCTACGTGGTGGTTCCGGCCTTTTATGCGCGCACACTGGGGCTGCCGATTGCGGCTGTCGGCGGCGCACTTCTGATTGTTCGTCTGGTCGATGCCGTGAGCGATCCGCTCGTCGGCTATCTGGCGGATCGCTGGCGGCCCGCCTTCGGCCGACGCCGGTTGTGGACGCTGGCTGCGTCCTTTCCGACGGCTTTCGCGGCCTACCAGATCTTCGCGCCGCCGAATGACGCGACACTGCAACACCTGACGTTTTGGGGCATTCTGCTCTCGGTCTTCTGGACCTCTGTTTTGGTGCCCTACACCGCATGGGGCGCGGAACTCTCGACCAGCTATGCGGGCCGAACGCGCATTGCGGCATGGCGGGAAATGTTCGCCGTCGTTGGCACACTGGTGGCTCTCGTGGTTCAGGCGGCGGCGCTCTGGGCCGGGCAGTCGGAACGTTTTGCGCTTCTGACCACAGGGTTGCTGATCGGCTTCGGACTACCGATTGCGGCGCTGATGACGGTTTCGGCGACGCCGGAACCATTTGACGCAACGCAGAAACGCCTGCCGGTTCGTGATGGTTTCGCGCTCATGGCCAGCAATGCCCCTTTCGTGCGCCTGCTGTTTGCGTTCTTTCTGAACGGATGCGCCAACGGCTTTCCGGCAACGCTGTTTCTTTTCTTTGTCTCGGAAAAATTGCAGGCGGAAACATGGGCCGGCCCTCTGCTGGTCATCTACTTTCTATGCGGGGTGCTGGGCGTGCCGCTCTGGCTGAAGATGGCGCAGCAGACATCAAAGCATCGCGCATGGTGCGTGGCGATGATCGGCGCCTGCGCGTTCTTCGCCATCGCGCCATTCCTGCAGGCCGGCGATGCACACTGGTTTGCGCTGGTCTGCATCGGAACGGGACTGGCGCTCGGCGCGGATGTGATGCTGCCTCCAGCCATTCAGGCGGATGTGATCGATGTCGATACAGCCGCCTCGGGCGAACAGCGCGCCGGTCTTTACTTTGCGATGTGGAGCCTCACGACGAAACTGGCTCTCGCACTGGCTGTCGGCGTTGCGTTTCCGGTTCTGGCCTTGTGGGGGTTCGATCCTGCCGCCAATCTGCGAACAAATTCCGGCCTTGCGATGCTCGGGTTTCTTTATGCGGGCGCGCCTGTGCTGCTCAAACTCGCATCTATCGCGCTCATGTGGAACTTTCCGCTCGACGCTGCGGCGCAGGCTCAATTGCGCGCCACGATCGACGCACGTCAGAAAAGCTGATCAGGCCCCGCCAGTCCGCCATCGCAGCAAGCGGAAATAGACGCTGTAGGGCAGCATGTTGAGAAATTTCAGCGACCACGCCATGCGGCGCGGAAAAGCAATTTCAAATCCCGCCTTTTCGAAACCGTCGCAGATGCGCTGCACGGCGTCGTCCAGTTCGAGCAGAAATGGCATGTCATAGGGGTTGAGATCGGTCAGCGGCGTCTTCACAAAGCCCGGACAGACGACCTGCAGATTGACGCCGACCTTGTCGAGATCGAATTTCAACGCCTCGCACATCGCGATCAGCGCGGATTTCGAAGCCGAATAGGCTATAGCGCGCGGCATCCCGCCATAACCGGCGACCGAAGACGTTACGGCGATCTGGCCCTTGCGGCGCGCGCTCATCGCCCGAACCAGAGGCGCGAGACAATTCAATGTTCCCTCAAGATTCAGATGCAGCGTTTCGCGGAACCCATCGCCGCCGAAATCGCCGGGTTTGTCGGCCACGTAGGTTCCGGCGTTGAGAAAGGCCAGCGCGATAGGCCCGTGAGCGCTCTCGATGTCGGCAACCATCGATTCCATTGCGAGGCGGCCGGTAATGTCGCCGGGTGCGGGAATGATCCGGCCCCTGAGCCCGCCCGCCTCGGCGGCGAGCTTTTCAAGTTCTCCGGCCCGGCGGGCCGTCGCCAAAACTTTGTAGCCGCGCCGCGCGAGCTCCAGAGCTACGCCACGCCCTATGCCGGAACTTGCGCCCGTGACCCACGCCGCGCCTTCTGCCGGATTGGCGCGATACATGGCGAACTCCTGTCAGCGCGGACCGAAAAACCGGTCAATAATCCGGCCCACAGGACCGGTCAGGTGCAGATGGCCTTCGGTGACGGCGAAGCAGAGACAATCGCCGCCCTTGTCCACCGTGGGGCGATGATCGATTTCGGCATCGGCGATCACGATGTCGCCGCGCCCGTAGTTGCCGTTCAAATCAGAAAACGCGCCCTGAAGCACCAGGGTAGTTTCCGACCCTTCATGGGTATGGGACGGGATGGCCCGCCCTGCCCCAATCCAGAACAGGCTCGCCTCAATCCCGTCAGCCGCATTCACTTTGCACTCGCGGACGCCCGGAAGCAGGGATCTCCACGCAATCGCATCAAGATCGCGCCCCACGTATCGGCGGATGGAGGCAGGAAGTTGCGAGGACGCAGAAGACGGCGCCCGGGGCTTCTGGGCAAGCTCCTCCCCGAAGATCCGCGCCAAACAGGCATCTCGCGTCTCAACATCTGTCAGCGGCATCTCGAGAAGGCGCTCGCCCTCAAGCCCTTCCAGCGCCTGAACGAACCGCCGATTATCCGGCTTGAGTTCGAGATGCGCCTGAACCAGCGCATACAGAGCGGGATCAAGAGCCCCGGCGGCGTACCGACCAAGCAGAGCGTCGAGCGGGTTCGCGTCGGAGTTGCGAGCGTATTCGGCGGGCATTGCTATTCATCCATCAAAACGCCGGGCTTCGGGCGCCGAGCCAGGCGAGATCGGGGACTCGGATTTCACATACAACTTCTGTTAGACCGCATACGGGTTGGTCAAGGGATCGGATCACGGGAATTCGAACGTTTCTGTCGATTCCTTCGCTTGCGCGCCGACCAGCCTCCCCATATAGCGAGTCGAAACCGGGCTGGGTGAGATGCAGATCAATCAGGACGTTATCGGGGCCATTGGAAACACGCCGCTCATCCGGCTGCGCAAGGCGTCGGAACTGACCGGCTGCAACATTTTGGGCAAGGCGGAGTTCATGAATCCGGGCGGTTCCGTCAAGGATCGCGCGGCGCTGGCCATCGTGCAGGATGCATTGGCCAACAGGCGGCTCGCGCCCGGCGGCCTGATTGTCGAGGGCACGGCCGGCAATACGGGCATCGGGCTCGCGTTGGTCGCCAACGCCATGGGCTTCCGGACCGTGATCGTGATCCCCGAGACCCAGTCGCAGGAAAAGAAGGACATGCTGCGCCTGCAGGGCGCGGAACTGATCGAGGTTCCGGCTGTCCCGTATTCGAACCCGAACAACTACGTGAAAGTCTCGGGCCGTCTGGCCGAGCGACTGGCCAAAGAGCATCCGCAGGGCGCGATATGGGCTAACCAGTTCGACAATGTGGCCAATAGGGCAGGCCATATCAGCACAACGGGACCGGAAATCTTCGCCCAAACTGACGGCAAGGTGGATGGCTTCACATGTGCGGTCGGCACCGGCGGCACATTGGCCGGGACAGGCATGGCGCTGAAAGAGCGGAATCCGAACATCAAGATCGCGCTGGCGGACCCGATGGGGGCCGCGCTCTACAGCTACTATACGACCGGCGCGCTGAAATCGGAGGGGACGTCGATCACCGAGGGCATCGGTCAGGGCCGTATCACGGCCAATCTGGTCGATGCGCCCATTGATATGGCCTTCCAGATCACCGATGAAGAAGCGCTGCCAATCGTGTTTGATTTAGCCGCCGAAGAAGGCCTGCTGCTGGGCGGGTCGTCCGGCATCAACGTCGCCGGCGCGATCCGACTGGCGCGCGAAATGGGCCCTGGCCACACCATCGTGACAGTTCTCTGCGATTCCGGCGTGCGCTATGCGTCCAAGCTGTTCAACCCGGCATTCCTTCGCGAAAAGAACCTGCCAATTCCTGCGTGGATGGATCGTGCGCCGACGATCAAGGCTGATCTGGTCTAGAAATCCAACGATCAGCGTCACGCAGCCAAAGAATTTCGCAGCATTTTCATTCGCGCCGGGCGGCGACAAAACCGGAAGATTTCAGTGCGAGTCCGGATTGCCCAGTTTTTGGCCAACCGGGACAAACTGGCGCAGGCACAGCCACAAATATCAGACAGATTTATAGCAAACGATGCCATGCCGGGAGGAAGGACCGCTAGCGGCATCAATTTGGCTGCCAGGACTCCTTCGGACTATCCGTGCCCTAACATCCATCCGAAGGCCAAAATCCAGCTTGCGAAGATCAGCAAGGGCGAGGTCATGTTGTTGCGGGCGGCGTCCATTGTGAAGATCCCTGTCTCGACCTGCCGTTTTGTCCGGCTTCGGCCATGGACACACATTGGCTGACCAAAACCCGCCCGGCTGTGCGCAAGCGCACCTGACGCCAAAGGCAGTCAGAAACCCGCACGACCACTCATTGTGCACGAATGATTAGTTTTTAGGCATTACGGCTATTTCTTGACCCGCAACTTTCCCGTCGACATCCGGGATGCGCCCAGTTATCGACCATTTTCAGGATAGCCGATTGGCACGGCAGGTGCTAATAGCCCCAGCATTCGGTCCGGGATCGCTTTTCAGCGGGTCGGTTCGCGGCGCCGAACGTCGGGAGTCACGGACGCGCATGAAAAAGATTGAAGCGATCATCAAGCCCTTCAAGCTCGACGAGGTGAAGGAAGCTCTGCAGGAAGCCGGCCTTCAAGGCATCACGGTCACTGAAGCCAAGGGATTCGGACGCCAGAAAGGCCACACCGAACTCTATCGCGGCGCCGAATACGTCGTGGATTTCCTGCCGAAGGTCAAAATCGAGGTTGTCGTCACCGACGACATGCTCGATCGTGCGATCGAAGCCATCCGCAAGGCTGCCCAGACGGGCCGCATCGGCGATGGCAAGATTTTTGTATCCAACATCGAAGGCGCCATCCGCATCCGTACCGGCGAAACCGGAACAGACGCGATCTGACGCTCCCGCCTTACGCATTTCCAACCAGCACTCGTTAAACCCACACTCGACACGAGCAAAAAGCAGAGAGGCTAGAACATGAAGACCGCCAAGGACGTCCTGAAGGCGATCAAGGACAATGACGTCAAGTATGTCGACCTGCGTTTCACCGATCCGCGCGGCAAGTGGCAGCACGTCACGTTCGACCAGACCCTGGTCGACGAGGATATGTTCTCCGAAGGCACCATGTTCGACGGCTCCTCGATCGCCGGTTGGAAGGCCATCAACGAATCCGACATGATCCTGATGCCGGATCCGACCAGCGCCTGCATGGACCCGTTCTTCGCGGCCTCCACCATGGTCATCAACTGCGACATTCTCGAGCCGTCGACCGGCCAGCCCTACAACCGCGATCCGCGCGGCATCGCCAAGAAGGCCGAGGCCTATCTGAAGTCGACCGGCATCGGCGACACCTGCTTCGTGGGTCCGGAAGCCGAATTCTTCGTGTTCGACGACGTTCGCTTCAAGGCTGACCCTTACAACACGGGCTTCGAACTCGACTCCATCGAACTGCCGACCAACATGGACACCGCTTACGAAGGCGGCAACCTGGGTCACCGCGTCCGCACCAAGGGCGGCTACTTCCCGGTCCCGCCGATTGACTCTGCTCAGGACATGCGCGGCGAAATGCTGGCGGCCATGGCGTCGATGGGCGCCGTCGTTGAAAAGCATCACCACGAAGTGGCGTCGGCCCAGCATGAACTCGGTCTGAAGTTCGGCACACTCACCACGATGGCCGACCACATGCAGGTCTACAAGTACTGCATCCATCAGGTCGCGCAGAGCTACGGCAAGACGGCCACCTTCATGCCGAAGCCGATCTTCGGCGACAACGGCTCGGGCATGCACGTCCACCAGTCGATCTGGAAGGCCGGCAAGCCGGTGATGGCCGGCAACAAGTACGCCGACCTGTCGCAGGAATGCCTGTGGTACATCGGCGGCATCATCAAGCACGCCAAGGCACTGAACGGCTTCACCAACCCGTCGACAAACTCCTACAAGCGTCTCGTCCCGGGCTATGAAGCTCCGGTGCTGCTGGCCTATTCGGCCCGTAACCGCTCGGCCTCGTGCCGTATTCCGTGGACGCAGAACCCGAAGGCCAAGCGCGTGGAAGTTCGCTTCCCCGATCCGACCGCAAATCCGTATCTGGCTTTCGCCGCGATGCTGATGGCCGGCCTCGATGGCATCAAGAACAAGATCGATCCGGGCGCAGCCATGGACAAGGATCTGTACGACCTGCCGCCGAAGGAACTGAAGAAGATCCCGACCGTGTGCGGTTCGCTGCGTGAAGCCCTGTCGAACCTCGACAAGGACCGCGCCTTCCTCAAGGCCGGCGACGTGTTCAACGACGACTTCATCGACAGCTACATCGAACTGAAGATGACCGAAGTGATGCGTTACGAAATGACCCCGCATCCGATCGAATTCGACATGTACTACAGCTGCTAATCAGCATCTGCATTAACGATCGAAAGGGCGGCCCTCGGGTCGCCCTTTTTCGTTTATAGCTTCCCTGCAGCCATCATTTGCAAATTGGCACGATCCGAATTCCATTCGCTAACGCGCCATTAAGGTTGCCTCTTTCGATTCTGTTAGCCATCCCTCGCATTCCCTTGGCAACCTTTACGCCGGTTAACCTTTTCTTCTGCGTGAAGGTGGATATTCCGCACATGCCGGGTCACGGTTGCTTAAGAAAGGTTGTTCCCATGCGTAGCATTCTCCTCGTCTCCGTTGCCGCCACTGCCCTCACGGCTGGCGCTGCAATCGCAGCCGATCTGCCGAACCGTTCGGATCCTCCGGTTTTCGCGGCTCCCATCGCCCGCTCCGCTAATTTCGACTGGACCGGTTTCTACGCTGGTCTCAACGCCGGCTACGGCTGGAACACGAGCCGCTGGTCGGCTGTCGCCCCGACCGTCTTCACGGCGTTCAACACTGACGGCAACGGCTTTGTGGGCGGCGGCTTCGCCGGCTTCAACTGGCAGATGAACCAGTTCGTGTTCGGCCTTGAAGGTCAGGTGAAGTATGCCGGCACGCGCGGCACCAATACCTGCGCCGGGGCTGTCGGCACCGTCTGCCGCACCACTCAGAACATGCTCGGCGACATCGACGCCCGCCTCGGCTTCGCGGCTGATCGCGCACTGATCTTCGCCACCGGCGGCGTTGCGTTCACGAACTACTCGTTCACCAACCCGTCGCCGGCTCCGACCGCCGCCTGGGGCGCCGGTTCGCGCACTGGTTGGACTGTCGGCGGCGGCATTGACTACGCCGTCACCAACAACTGGATCGCCGGTATCGAATACAAGTACTACGACTTCGGCAGCTCCACCTCGAACTCGACGCCGGCCGGCACAAACGTGCGCTTCAAGGAAAGCGAAAGCACGCTGCTGGGCCGCATCAGCTACAAGTTCGGCGGCCCGGCCTCGCCGGTCGCAGCACGCTTCTAAGACTAAAACTCCAAGCTAACCGACCTGGCTTCGAGGAACCCCGTCGCAATTGCGGCGGGGTTTTTCGTTGGTCAGTTTGCGGGCCAGGACTTCGGCCTGCCGGTCAGCGCCACCACAAGGCTGGCGACAATCAATATGGCGGCCAGCACATACCCCGTTCCGGGGAACGATTGCGCCGCAAGGCTCGCTGCAAAGACCTGGGTGAAGAAAACCGGCCCGATCATTCCGGATATTCCACGCAGGCTGCCAATAGCGCCTTGCAATAATCCTTGCTGATCGGCCCCAGCCTCCCTCGACATCAGCGCCTGTTCCGCCGGACCCGCCAGTCCCCAGATCGCCCCGAAGGGAATGCCGGCCAGAAAGATCGCTCCGGTCGGTGC
The DNA here is from genome assembly GCA_947478455.1 of Beijerinckiaceae bacterium. Classification (GTDB taxonomy): domain Bacteria; phylum Pseudomonadota; class Alphaproteobacteria; order Rhizobiales; family Beijerinckiaceae; genus Terripilifer. Next base: position 25,028 of record CANJWR010000018.1, read on the forward strand.
CAACCCGTAAATGGCAAAACCGATGGCGCCCGAAACCAGCCCAATGGTCAGCGCACGCCATTCGCCCAGTCGTTTGACGGCAGGCCTGACGACCGCCCCCGACACAATCGTCGACGCAATGCCAACCAGCGTCAAAACAATGCCGACCATTGCGGCGTCCCACTGGTAACGCGCGTCCGTATAGAGCACGAAAATACTCGGCAGCGACTCATGCGCCAGAAAATGCAGAAACGTGGATACGCCCAGCGCCACAAGCACCGGCTTCGAGCGAAGCAGGGCGAAACCGCCTGCGATATTTGCGCTTCTCCACTGGAATTTCTTCGTCCGATTTTCAGGCTGAAGCGATTCCGGCAGCACGAACAAGCCGTAGCAGAAGTTCAGGAGGCTCAAACCGGCCGCACACCAGAAAGGCGCGCGAAGATCGTAGGAGCCAAGCCATCCGCCCAGCGCCGGGCCAATCACGAAACCAAGTCCGAATGCTGCGCCCAGCATTCCGAACCGCCCTGCCCGTTTTTCCGCCGGCGTGATGTCGGCAATATAGGCGCTGGCGGTGGAAAAACTCGCCGCCGTAATCCCCGACACAATGCGCCCGATGAAAAGCCAGATCAGGTTTGGCGCGAGCGCCATCAGGATATAGTCGAGCCCGAGCCCGAGATTGGAAAGCAGTACCACGGGGCGTCTGCCAAACCTGTCGGACAATGCACCCAGCACAGGTTGAAACAGAAACTGCATCAACGCCCAGGCGAAGCCGAAAACCCCGACAGCCACCGAGGCGCGCGCAAGATCGCCACCCTCGAAGGTCACGATGAGTTTCGGCAAGACTGGAATCATCACGCCGAGCGCCAGCATATCCAGCGCTACGGTTGCAAAAATAAACAGGAATGCCGCGCGGCCCGGTTGGGAAACTGTCATGTTGTGTGAATCGTGCTGCAATTGACCATCAGGTCGTCGAACACGAATTCACCGCAGGCGCAAGGCGAAGCGCTCCTGTCGGATTTGGATTGCGCGTGAAAACACGCCGATCGTTCAGCTCAACCGGGCAAACAGATCTTCGTATTGGCGGGCAGCATCGTCCCAGGTGAACTGGGAGGCGCGCAGCAGCCCAGCCGCCGATAATTGCCCCCTCAAGTCGCTGTCGCGAGCCATGCGGACGATCCCTGCGGCGATGCTGTCGGTTGAAGTCGGATCGACCAGCAGCGCGGCCCCACCGGCGATTTCACCGGTCGCGCTGGCGTCGGCGGTCAAAACTGGCGTGCCGCAACTCATCGCCTCGATGATCGGCAAGCCGAAGCCCTCATAGAGCGAAGGAAACAGGAAAAACTCCGCGCCCGCCATCAGCGGCCCCATATGTTCCTCGGCCACATAACCCAGAAGGCAGGTGCGCGGCGCCTGGGCAACATCGCCCAGATCGCCAAAGACATGGGAGCGCCCAAGATTGCCGGAGGCGGCGAGATGAAGGTCCTCAGGCAGCTCTGGCTGCGCCTGTGCCCACGCTGCAAAGGTCTGCTGCAAATTCTTGCGCCGGTCCGACGTCGCCTGCAATAACACATAGCGCTTGGGAAGATTGAGCGCTTTTCGCGTTACGTCGATTTCGTCAGCGGAATAGATGCGAAAAACGTCCGTGACGCCATTGGGAATGACGATCACCTTGTCTTCGGGCAGGCCCAGGCGCTGGATAATCCGTTGGCGGGAAAATTCCGAAACCGTGACGACGATTGCGCAGCGGCGCACCAGCAAGGGGATCAGCGCTCCATAGAAGGCGCGGAACGACGCGCTGAAAAACTCCGGCACATCGAAAAACGCAATGTCGTGCAGAGTGACCACTTGCCGGGATTTCAGGATCGGACCGGTCGCGGAGGGCGACCACAAAAACTCGCCGCGTGTCCGGAACGGGAGAACAAGCTGCTCCCAAAGATGGCCCATAGCGCCGCCGAGCGGCTTGGCGGGCGCAACCATGTTGACATTGTGCAGGCGCTTCAGGATTTCGGCAGCCACGCGCTGCTGACCACCTGTCGCAAAGGCCGTGACCCGCGCGTTGACCGCGATACGCATACAAGAGCCCTTACGTCGAAACCAATGCGCGTGACGCTACGCCAAGGGTTTCAAGGGCGAGTAAACGTGGCTTGATTCAGATGACCCACCAGATCACCGCCATCGCGGTGAACCCGACACCGCAAGTCAGCGGCCCATAGGACATGAGGCCGGCAAAATCCCACCCCCTGACGGCGGGCGCATCATCCTCGGAAGGGCCTACAAAGGCCATACCGGCCGCATCTGCTGCGCCCTGCAGCCCCGCGATGGACGCAAATTGCTTGTAGGGAGATTCGATCTTGATCATGCAATGAGTGTCGCGCGCGATTATTGCCAATGAATGACAATTTTTAGGCGTTTGCGTATTTTTTCGCCAATAGCCCAACCAAAATTCGTTTATGTTTCGTTCTCTCCTTTCGTCATTAGGTATCCTATATTCGCAAAACGAATCATTCGAGTGAGTATCCATGGCAGCCAGTGATCTGTTCGGGGGCGGCGACGAGCCGCGTAAACCCGAAAGCGGAAAGTCGTCCAAAGGAAAAGGCCCGGACAAGTCCGCGCCTGCACCCAAAGCGCAACCGCGCGGCGAAGTCGTCTATGACGCCTCTTCCATCGAGGTGCTGGAAGGCCTTGAGCCTGTGCGCCGCCGCCCCGGCATGTATATTGGCGGCACCGACGAAGCAGCCCTGCACCACCTCTATGCCGAGGTTCTCGACAATGCCATGGATGAGGCGGTCGCCGGCCATGCGAGTTGGATCGATGTGCGCGTCGAAGAAGGCGGCTGGCTGAGCGTCGCCGACAACGGTCGCGGCATTCCGGTCGGTCTTCACCCGAAATTTCCGAAGAAGTCGGCGCTCGAAGTCATCATGACCACCCTTCACGCGGGTGGAAAATTCGACTCTGGCGCCTATCAGACATCTGGCGGCCTGCATGGCGTTGGTGTGTCTGTCGTGAATGCGTTGGCGGAGCGGCTGGAAGTGGATGTGGTGATCGACCAGACCCATTATCGGCAATGCTTCGAGCGCGGCCATCCGGTTACAAAACTGGAGAATTTGGGTCGTGCGCCCAACAAGCGCGGGACAAAGGTCCGTTTCAAGCCGGACCCGCAAATATTTGGCGCAACAGCGAAATTTCAGCCCGCCCGCCTGTTCCGGATGAGCCGTTCCAAGGCCTATCTGTATGGCGGCGTCGAAATCCGCTGGCACTGCGCGCCGTCGCTTCTGGAAGGTAATTCGGCGACGCCGGCCGAGGCCGTGCTGCACTTCCCGGGCGGGTTGCGGGATTATCTGGCGCAGGAGATCGACGGCAAAGACCTCGTCACCGACCAGATTTTTACTGGCAAGGTCGACAAGCCGGGCGGCCACGGCTCGCTCGAATGGGCCGTTTCCTGGCTCGCGGGCGACGACGGGTTCGTCCATTCATATTGCAACACGATCCCGACGCCGGACGGCGGCACGCATGAGAGCGGTCTGCGGTCCGCCATCATGCGGGCCCTGAAGGACCATGCCGAGCGCGTCGGTCAGGCAAAGCGGGCAGCAGCCGTTACGTCGGACGACATCATGGTCACCTGCGCGGCGATGATATCCGTCTTTCTGCGCGAACCGGAGTTTCAGGGGCAGAACAAAAGCCGCCTGATGACCGTCGAGGCGACCCGCATCGTCGAGAATACGGTGCGCGACGCCTTCGACCACTGGCTCGCCGCCTCGCCCTCGCAAGCCAACAAGCTACTGGACTGGGCCATCGAGCGCGCCGAGGAGCGTTTGCGCCGCAAAGCCGAGAAGGACGTGCAGCGCAAGACCGCGACGCGCAAGCTACGCCTGCCCGGCAAGCTCGCAGATTGCTCGAACTCTTCGATGCAAGATACTGAAATATTTATCGTCGAAGGCGATTCTGCCGGCGGGTCCGCCAAGCAGGCACGCGACCGCGCCAGCCAGGCGATCCTGCCGCTGCGCGGCAAGATTCTGAACGTCGCCAACGCCACACGCGACAAACTCAACGCCAACCAGCAACTGTCCGATCTGGCGCAGGCGCTGGGCTGCGGCACCGGAAGCCACTACAAGGAAACCGAACTTCGCTACGGACGCGTCATCATCATGACGGACGCCGACGTGGACGGAGCCCATATTGCATCGTTGCTGATCACCTTCTTCTACCGGCAGATGCCGAAACTGATCGAGGGCGGTCACCTTTATCTGGCGGTGCCGCCGCTTTACCGCCTCACGCAGGGCTCGAAAAACGCCTATGCGCGCAATGACGCCCACAAGGACGAGTTGATGCGGACCTTCTTCACCGGCAAGGGGAAGATCGAGGTCGGCCGTTTCAAGGGACTGGGCGAGATGCTGCCGGCGCAGCTCAAGGAAACCACCATGGACCCCCGCAAGCGGATGCTCCTGAAGGTCGCCATCGCAAACGACGACCGCGAGGCGACTGCGGATTCTGTCGAACGCCTGATGGGTTCAAAGCCGGAAGCTCGTTTCGCCTTCATTCAGGAGCGGGCCGCCTTCGCGGCGGAATCTGATCTGGTCGATATTTAAGGGCGCCAAGAACAGTCCCCGAGTGTCAGCTTGCTGTCAGGCTGGCGCGATTTACTGGACGACCTTGGTATTTCGGGAGCGATAACGTGGAAAATCGCTATAGCGGCGGGGCGATCGCCTATCACTGGATCATGGCGGTCTTGATCGGTTTTCTGTGGATTCAGGGCTATGCGATCGATCTCGGCCCCAACGCCACAAAAGCCTGGTGGGTCAACCTCCATTCGGCTGTCGGGGTTATCGCCACGCTCGCGCTGTTTGGCAGAATCGCCTGGCGCGTCGGCCACCGCCCGCCAGACCTGCCGACCGGAACAACCCCACTGGTTCGCATTAGCTCACATGCCGTTCACATGCTGCTTTACGCACTCATGCTGGTCATTTGCATCAGTGGTTTCTTGAACATTTTCGCGCGCGGCCGCGGCATCGACTTTGGGTTCTTCCAGTTTCCCGCAATCATGGCGTCGGACCGGGCGATCACCCGCCCGGCGGATACAGCGCACAAATACCTCGCTTATGCGACTTTTGCGCTGACGATTCTGCACATCCTCGCCGCCCTGTGGCACCAGTTATTTCTAAAGGATCACCTTTTGCTGCGCATGATGCCGGGCAAAAAATAGCTGGCTGGTGCATAATAAGGTTAAATCGCCGCGTTTTATAAACCGGCGGTTTACCATAGGAGAGCAGTTTAGCCTCACAATCAGCGTGGGGCTTTCATGAACAGATTGCGGTCTTTCCTTTCCGATCAACGTGGCAATGCGACGGTCAAAGTGGCTTTTGCAGCCTGCGCCCTGTCGTTTGTGGCTGTGCTGAGTGCAGTATCGCTTGACCGAGCCGCCCGGGACGGGAGCCTGTCGCGCTACGCCCAGTCGGTGTTCGGCAAGGGCAATGTCCAGACCGCTTCGAACCGCCCTCGCCAGAACGGCCAGTTCGATTACACGCCTACCGGCACCGTGGTTGAGGCGGCTCGCAATGTGCTGCTCGATCCCTGCCTGGGCATGCCAAAGAACTGAGTTTTGGTCACTTCAGGCATTGCCGGGCGTTAATTGGTTGACTTCCCGGCAATAAAGCCTATCTGTGAACTTGGCGTACGAGAGGCTAGCGCGTGCCCGTCGCCCGTTCCGCAGCAAACCAGCTCGCGAAATTCTTCCTTGATAGGACGCGCAGGAAGCGAAAACGGATAAAATTCCGTCCGCTCTGGATAAAACCACATAATGACGTTTCAAGAACTCGGTCTCAGCGACAAGGTCCTGCAAGCCGTAATTGCCTCAGGCTATACCCAGCCGACACCCATTCAGGAACAGGCTATTCCTTACGCCCTGCAGGGGCGTGATATTCTGGGCATCGCCCAGACCGGCACCGGCAAGACGGCGGCTTTCGTGTTGCCCATGCTGTCCCGCCTCGAATCGGGCCGCGCCCGCGCCCGCATGCCCCGCACACTCATTCTTGAACCAACGCGCGAACTCGCCGCGCAGGTCGAAGAAAGCTTCGTGAAATACGGCGTGAACCACAAACTCAACGTCGCCCTGCTGATTGGCGGCGTTTCCTTCGGCGATCAGGAACAGAAGATCATGCGCGGCGCGGACGTGCTGATCGCCACGCCGGGCCGTCTGCTCGACTTCGCCGAACGCGGCAAGCTGCTGCTGACCGGCATCGACATTCTGGTCATCGACGAGGCCGACCGCATGCTCGACATGGGCTTCATTCCGGACATCGAGCGCATCTGCAAGCTGGTGCCGTTCACGCGCCAGACGCTGTTCTTCTCGGCCACCATGCCGCCGGAAATCACTCGCCTGACCGAGACCTTCCTGCAGAACCCGGTTCGGGTGGAAGTCTCCCGCGCGGCGACCACCAACGACAACATCACGCAGGGCCTCGTGGCCTCCGCCGGCGGCGGCGCCAAGCGCGAGACACTACGTCGTTTGCTGCGCGATGCGGAGAACTTCAAGAACGCCATCATCTTCTGCAATCGCAAACGTGACGTGGCGATCCTGCACAAATCGCTTCAGAAGCACGGCTTTTCGGCAGGCGCCCTGCATGGCGACATGGATCAGCGCGCTCGCATGGCCTCGCTCGACGCCTTCAAGACCGGAGAAGTCGCCCTGATCGTCTGCTCGGATGTGGCGGCGCGCGGCCTCGACATTCCTGACGTCAGCCACGTCTTCAATTTCGACGTGCCGACCCACCCGGACGACTACGTGCATCGCATCGGCCGCACCGGCCGCGCCGGCAAGACCGGCACCGCCTATACGATTCTGGCGCGTGGCGACGAGAAATATATCGACGAGATCCAGAAGCTCACCCGCAAGCCGATCGAATGGCTGGGCGGCAAGACGCTGGCCGACATCGGCGACGACGAGGAAGGCGCATATGAGCGCAGCCGTGGTCGCCCTGCTCGCGGCGGTCGTCCGGAACGCGGCGGACGCCGCGGCGCTCGTGGCGAATCCCGTCCGCCGCGCGAACGTTTTGCTGCGCCTGTCGTGGACAACGATGACCAGCCGGTCGTTGAAGCAGCAGCCGCAGACGCCCGCCCCGCGCGCACGCCGCGCCCGCCGCGCGACGATCGTCAGCCCCGCGAAGCGCGTGCGCCGCGCGAGCATAGTGCGCGCGAACCGCGTCCCCTGCGTGGCGAGGGTCGCCCGGATCGCGATGCCGACCGCGCCGCCGCGCCTGTGCCGCAGGATCGGCCGATTCGCGACCGTCGCCCGCAGCGTTATGAGGACGACGGCCCGCCCGTGCTGGGTCTGGGCGATCACGTTCCGTCGTTCCTGCTGCGCCCGGTGATTCTGAAGCCGGCGAAAGTCGCCGCCAAGGAATAGTCGCGGTTCTGGCGAAGGACCGATCCGGTCCTTCGCGTTTGTCGAGCGCCTCTCAGCCGGCGGTCGTCGCAGCCGATGCTGCGTGCTTGTCGGCCAGGGCCGCATCGAACTCGCGCACTTTCGCGACCGATGGTCGTGCGCCAACGCGCGCCACATAATCCATGATGACCGGCAGTTTCGGCACGATGCCGAATCCGGTGGTCCATGCCAGACCTGTTCCCCACAGAACGTCCGCCGCCGTGAAGCGGGAGCCGAGAATCCATGGCCCCTGCGCCAACTGGTCGGTGATGGTCTTGAGCAACGTATCGAAATCGCCATAGACGCTCATCGACGACGCGCCGCCATCGCGCTTCATGGCGCGGTCGACCAGCGCCGGTTCGAACGACGAGCCATAGATCGCCATCCACCGGAGATAGGGACCGCGTAGCGGATCGTTGACGATTCCCGGCGCAAGGCGCGCCTCCGCCCAGAGATCCGCCAGATAGAGAAACACCGCCACTTGTTCGGTGACCAATGCGCCCTCATGCAGAATAGCCGGGACTTTCCCCATCGGGTTCACGGCCAGATAGGCCGGCTGGCGCTGCTCGCCGGCCTTCATGTTCAACACATGCAATTCGAAATCTGCGCCCAGTTCGTGCAGCAAAGTCAGCGCTGCGGACGAGCGCGTGTTGGGCGAATGAAAAAGTGTGACGCGGCGTGACATCAATAACTCCTGTTGAAGACTGCATATTGGAACAAAATAGGAACATGCGCAAGCAGGTCGGAAATTCTCCATCTTGACGCGGGGCGCGCCTGTGCCACCCTGAGGACATGTCAAATGCCGGCCAGTCTCCGGAAATCACCCCCCAATTGTTGCTTCGCGCCTATTCCATCGGGATGTTTCCCATGGCGGAGGGCGCGGACGACCCGACCTTGTTCTGGGTGGATCCCGACGAGCGCGGCATTTTCCCGCTGGAAGCCCTGAAGGTCTCCCGCAGCCTCGCGAAGCTGGTGCGCTCGGATCGCTTTGTGGTGAAAGTGGACCATGATTTCGAGGGCGTGATCGAGGGCTGTGCCTCCGCCGCCACCGGCCGCCCCGACACCTGGATCAACGACCGGATTCGCAAGCTCTACGGCGACCTGTTCGGGATGGGGTTCGTCCACACAATCGAAACATGGACGCCCGAGGGAGAACTGGTCGGCGGTCTTTACGGCGTCGCTATCGGGGCCGCTTTTTTCGGCGAGAGCATGTTCCATCGGGCGACCGACGCGTCGAAAATGGCGCTCGTGCATCTTGTGGCGCGGCTGCGGGCGGGAGGCTTCGAATTGCTCGACACCCAGTTCGTCACCCCACATCTGGCGACGCTCGGGGCTATCGAGATTCCACGCGACGCCTATCTGGTCGCGCTCGACGCCGCTATCGGGCGGCGGGCGGATTTTTTCCACTGGCCGAAGAAACAGCCCGTATCGGGCGTTCAGGCGCTCGCTGCCGTCATGGCGGGGAGAGACTGACCTAGTTTCCCAATGGCCCGGTTGTGGTCGGGAAGAAGGTCTGGGCCGGCGCGCCGCGTTGCTGCTGTTGATTGTTCGTACGCTGGGCAGGCGGCGCGGGAGCGCGCGGGCGCGGTGGAGCAGCGCCGGGAGCCGCGCCGACTTCGACTGGCGCGCCAAGCGCGCCCGCCGGATTGGCGGCCGGGCGCGGCAGACGTTGGGCCGGGCGCGTTGTGCCGGGCTTGGGCAGAGGCTGGACGAATTCCGTCTCGCGCACCTGCTGCCCGCCGTCGGGACCGACTCTCACGATGGTCGGACCGCCTTTGCAACTGGTCATCCAGGCGTCATAGACAGGGTGCTCGATGCCGTGCAGGCCGGGACTGGCGGCAAACATCCAGCCGGAGAAGATGCGCTTGTACTCATTGGTCGCGGAAACTTCGTCCACTTCCACAAAAGCATCCGTCAAAGGCGCTTCGGTCGGTGGGCGCGTGTAGCAGGCGCGCGGCGTGATCTGCAGCGAGCCGAACTGCACGGTCTCGTCGATCGCGACCTCAAAACTGATGATGCGGCCGGTGATCTTGTCGAGCCCGGCAAAAACGGCGCTCGGATGTTTGATGTAATCCGCGACGGCAGGCGAGGCCGCTCCAGACGCAAGCAAAATCGCCAGAGGCCGGGCGATCTGCCGCAACAGACATCCGCGAAAATTGAAATTCATTCGCCGCACCGGGAAATTCCTGCCGTCGATTCGTCCCGCAGGACCTCAGTTAACGATGTAACACGCCCAATTCCTGCACGAAAGACACGGCAAAATCTTGACCGCAAAACAGATTCTTCAGGAATTACCTATAGCTATGCACCCTGTCGTGCCATTTGGCCGGGAGAGATAGCCTTGCGCGGTGGTCGTTTTTTTCTGGTTGGAACTATGTTGGCGCCGCTCCTGACGGGCTGTGGCTCTGAGCCGGAACTTGGAACTGCGCCGGTGGCTCAGTTACATGGCGCTTGGCATCTGACCAATCGCGCAGCCGACTGCGAGTATACGCTCGCCACTTTCGGGCACGCCGGCTTTTTCAAGCTGTTCAACGACAACAGGCCGCGCCAGAAATATTTCGACATCAAGCAATTCGGCGTCGGCGTCGGATTTGTGGTGCTCGACGTCGAGAATCTGGCCCTGGAGCCAAATACGCAGCTGAAGATGAAGTTGGCTGTCGAGAACGACGCGTTAAAGCTGACGGATCTCACGACCATGGAAGGCGCGAGCTTCAAGTCGCCACCGGCCGGAACCCCGCCTGCCCTCACGGCTCATATGAAAGACGTATACAGGCTCGCCGAGGCGAAGTTCACCATGAAGCGCTGCCCGGCGTCAGCCTAGCGGCACTGCGCTTCGGTCTGGCCTTTCAGCTTCTGCATCTTGCCGATGAAGCTCTTGCGCTTGGGTTCGTCCATTTTTGCCAACGAAGCCCGAAAGGCTTCGCCGTTACCCCGCATGGCGACAATCGCCATCTGACGTTCCTGCGGGTTGAAACCGGTGCGGGCGAGCTTCGCCTGACACTCGCAAACCGAGCGTGAGGCATTGCCGCGCGCCATGCAGGCGTCAGCAAAAGTGTCGGGCGCAGACTGGGCCGAGCCAGTGGCGGCGACAAGAACCAGCAAATTTGCGGCGAAGAAGGACAGACGTTTCATTGCGGTCTCGCTGGCGCGGCGATGCCGGCGCGTCGGGATGAATCAGAACGCTTTACGAAACGCAGACTGATGCTGGATGGCGGCGTCTATGCGCCGGGCGTCCAAGGCTGGTAATCGCCGGTGGCGGCCGGACGCTTCGCGGTGCTGAGGGTCGAGCCCTGCGGACGGTAGGCGGCTGGCGTGCCGGTCTGGTTGGCCAGATGCGGCATTTCCCAGTCGCGCGCCTTGTAGGTTTCCTCAGTCGGCGGCACATCGACCGTATGATGCAGCCAGCCATACCAGCCGGGAGGCGTCTGCGACCCGTCCGATTCGCCAGTATAGATCACCCAGCGCCGCTCGAAGCCCAGAACCGGGTCAATCGCCCCGCCCTTCTGTCGGTAATAGGAATTGCCGAATTCATCGTGTCCGACCAGCTCTCCGTTCCGCCACGTATGGAAGCGGGTGTTGAGGGTCTGACCATTCCACCAGGTCAAAATCTGGATCAGCCATTTCATGGGAAGAATCCGCACAGAAGCGAGGCATCAAATTGCGCCGGACTATGGCGAGCGCGCTTGCGCCTGTCCATACGGAAGAAAGTCGCTTGCCGCAATGCACAAACCCCCAGCCGAAAAATCATCCCCATGGTTGGGCGCCCTGTGGGAAAATATTTTTGCGCCGCCCTGCTCCGGCAGTTGAGACCGCGCGGGCTTGCCCGATTGACCGATTCTCGAGAGTTGCTTTGGGCCATCGCAACAGGTTGAAAAAGGACACCGGTCAGGATCATGTCCGGCCTGGTAGGTCGGGTATCCCAAAGTGAGGCGCAGACGCTACATCTGGTAGTCATGGTTAGCGAATTGTGAATTAATTTTGACGGTCCCGGTTCTTCACGCGTCACTTGAGAAGTTTTCCGAAATTCCCGCCGCGTCAAAGACTTGTTGAAACGACCCGATGCGAATCCCCGCTGTCCACAGCCCTGCACAACATTTTGTGCCCACCCGTCAAGCGGGCCACAAGTCCTTGACGCATCCGGAGCTGCGAGCCTAGTGTGATCTCGCTGCTTGAGCACCCGCCAGCGCCGCACCAGCGGCCGTTCAGACGGGCGGTAGAGCCAAAGTATCAGGCCCCCAGTCAATGGGCGGCCATTGCGTTTCGGGGACATTAAACGGGGCACAGGGGCCGGAATTTGGCCTCACGCAGACTTATTGTCTGCGTCTTTCAGGAAGAATTCTATGCGGATCGAACGCCGGTACACGAAAGCCAACCAGTCTCCCTATGCGGACATCACTTTCCGCGAGGCGAAGAGTGAAATCCGTAACCCGGACGGTTCGGTGGTATTCTCCAAGTCGGGCGTTGAAGTCCCCGCCGACTGGAGTCAGGTCGCCTCCGACGTCATCGCCCAGAAGTATTTCCGCAAGGCCGGCGTTCCGGCGCGCCTGAAGAAGGTCGAGGAAAATTCCGTCCCGTCCTTCCTCTGGCGCTCGGTCCCCGACGAGGCGGAACTCGAAAAGCTCCCGAAGGCCGAACGCTACGGCTCGGAATCCACCGCGCAGCAAGTGTTCAACCGCCTCGCCGGCACGTGGACCTACTGGGGCTGGAAGGGCAAGTATTTCGACACGGAAGACGACGCCCGCGCCTTCTATGACGAGATGTGCTTCATGCTGGCCAAGCAGATTGCCGCGCCGAATTCGCCGCAATGGTTCAACACCGGGCTGCACTGGGCCTATGGCATCGACGGCCCCGGTCAGGGCCATTATTACGTCGATTACGCCACCGGCAAGCTGACGAAATCGAAATCTTCCTACGAGCATCCGCAGCCGCACGCCTGTTTCATTCAGGCCGTGCAGGACGATCTCGTCAACGAAGGCGGCATCATGGACCTCTGGGTTCGTGAAGCGCGCCTCTTCAAATACGGCTCCGGCACCGGCTCGAACTTCTCGCGCATTCGCGGCGAGAACGAGAAGCTCTCGGGCGGCGGCTCGTCCTCCGGCCTGATGTCCTTCCTGAAGATCGGCGACCGCGCAGCGGGCGCGATCAAGTCTGGCGGCACCACGCGCCGCGCCGCCAAGATGGTGGTGGTCGACGCCGACCATCCGGACATCGAGGCCTATATCGCCTGGAAGGTGAAGGAAGAAGAGAAGGTCGCGGCGCTCGTCACGGGTTCCAAGATCGTCAAGAAGCACATGAAGACAATCATGCGCTCCTGCGTGAATTGCGAGGGCTCTGGCGACGATTGCTTCAACCCGGAAAAGAACCCGGCGCTGAAGAAGGCCATCAAGCTCGCCCGCCGCGACACCGTGCCGGACAATTACATCAAGCGCGTGATCCAGTTCGCCAAGCAGGGCTATACGGAGATCGAGTTCGACACCTATGACACCGACTGGGATTCGGAAGCCTATCTGACCGTCTCGGGCCAGAACTCGAACAATTCCGTGCGCGTCACCGACGACTTCCTGCGCGCGGTCGAGACCGACGGCAACTGGGATCTCATCCGCCGCACCGACGGCAAGATTCACAAGACCCTGAAGGCCAAGGATCTCTGGGAAAGTATCGGCGAAGCCGCATGGGCCTCCGCCGATCCGGGCATCCAGTACCACACGACCATCAACGACTGGCACACCTGCCCGGCTTCGGGGCCGATCATCGCCTCGAACCCCTGCTCCGAATACATGTTCCTCGACGACACGGCCTGCAATCTGGCCTCGATGAACCTGCTGCAGTTCCGCGACGCCCAGAGCGGCGTGCTCGACATCGATGCTTACGAACACGCCGTCCGCCTGTGGACCGTGGTGCTCGAAATTGCCGTCCTGATGGCGCAGTTCCCGTCGAAGGAAATCGCCAAACTGTCCTACGACTACCGTACGCTCGGCCTCGGTTACGCCAATGTCGGCGGCCTGCTGATGTCGTCCGGCATCGGCTACGATTCCGACGAAGCCCGCGCCATCGTGGGCGCGTTCACGGCCGTCATGACCGGCGTGTCCTACGCAACCTCCGCCGAAATGGCGAAGGAGCACGGCGCGTTCCCGAGCCATGCGCCCAACGCCCAGCACATGCTGCGCGTCATCCGCAACCATCGCCGCGCCGCCTATGGCGAGGCCCATGGCTACGAGAAGGTGAACACGCCGCCGGTCGCGCTGGACCATGCGACGCTCGCCAAACTCGGCCAGAACGGCAAGACGCTTTCGGACCGCGCCCGCATGGCGTGGGACAAGGCCCTGTCGCTCGGTGAACAGCACGGCTATCGCAATGCGCAGGTCTCGGTCGTCGCCCCCACCGGCACGATCGGCCTCGTGATGGATTGCGACACGACCGGCATCGAGCCCGACTTCGCGCTTGTGAAGTTCAAGAAGCTCGCCGGCGGCGGCTATTTCAAGATCATCAACCGCGCCGTGCCGGAAGCGCTGCGGGTGCTCGGCTACACGCCGGCGCAGATCGCCGAGATCGAGGCCTATGCGGTCGGCCATGCGTCGCTGGCGCAGTCGCCGGGCGTCAACAACAATACGCTGAAGGCGCGCGGCTTCACCGACGAGCGCATCGAAGCTCTGGGCAAGACGCTCGCGGGCGCGTTCGACATCAAGTTCGTGATGAACAAGTGGACGCTCGGCGAGGACTTCCTCAAGAACGGCCTGAAAGTCCCGGCTGACAAGCTCGACGATCCGTCGTTCGAACTCCTGCCCTTCCTGGGCTTCTCGAAAGCCGAGATCGAGGCCGCCAACATTCACGTTTGCGGCGCGATGACGCTGGAAGGCGCGCCGCACCTGAAGGTCGAGCACTATCATGTGTTCGATTGCGCCAATGCGTGCGGACGCACCGGCAAGCGTTATCTCTCTGTCGACAGCCACATCCGCATGCTGGCCGCCGCGCAGCCCTTCATCACCGGGGCGATTTCGAAGACCATCAACATGGCCAACGACGCGACGGTGGAAGACTGCAAGAACGCCTACATGCTGTCGTGGCGTCTGGGCCTCAAGGCCAATGCGCTCTATCGCGACGGCTCGAAGCTCTCGCAGCCGCTCAATTCGCAGCTCATTCAGGACGACGAGGAAGAAGACGACGACTCGCTCGAACAGCTGATCGCGCAGCCGATGGCGACCCGCACCGCGCAGGTGACGGAAAAAATCGTCGAGCGCATCATCGAGCGCGTGCAGGTGACGCGCGAGCGCGAACGTCTGCCGGACCGTCGCAAGGGCTATACCCAGAAAGCCGTGGTGGGCGGGCATAAGGTCTATCTGCGCACCGGCGAATATCAGGACGGCCGCATCGGCGAAATCTTCATCGACATGCACAAGGAGGGCGCTGCCTTCCGGTCGTTGATGAACAATTTCGCCATCGCGATTTCAGTCGGCCTGCAATACGGCGTGCCGCTCGACGAATATGTGGACGCCTTCACGTTCACGCGCTTTGAGCCGGCGGGTTTCGTGCAGGGCAATGACGCGATCAAGAACGCCACGTCGATCCTTGACTATGTGTTCCGCGAACTGGCGATCTCCTATCTGGGCCGCAACGACCTCGCGCATGTGGAGCCGAGCGAAATCGGCCACGACGTGCTCGGCAAGGGCGACGACCAGAGCCGCGCGCCTTCCGCTGCTGCGGCGGCGGCCGCCAC
>CANJWR010000019.1 GCA_947478455.1 Beijerinckiaceae bacterium
AGGCCATCAACGGAAACGTCCAGGCCGCCAAACGCAAGGCAAAAGGCTATCGCAGCAAGCGCAACCTCAAGTTGATGGTCTACCTCATCGCCGGAGGGGTGCTGGACACGCTACCCACATGAAACAGCGACGAGCCATCTGGTTTCCTATTCGCATAAGCACAATGAGGCGAATGGCGAAAGCAATCGCGACGGGACCGACGCCAACCATTCGTGGAACAACGGCGTCGATGGCGAAAGTCAAGATCGCCGGATCATCGATGCTCGCGCGCGCGACGAAAGAAATCTTTTGGCGACACTGCTGCTGTCGCGCGGAACTCCGATGCTGTCCATGGGCTCGGAATCGGGACATTCACAAGGCGGCAACAACAACGCCTATGCGCAGGACAATCCCATGTCGTGGATCGACTGGTCGAAATGCGATCAGTCTCTGATCGATTTCACGACCAAGCTTATCGCGCTGCGCAGGCGTCATCCGGTGCTGACGGACGATCGCTTTCTGACAGGGGCGTGCGAAGATTCAAGCAATATTCCGGATGTTGCATGGCTTGGCTCGAATGGCGAGCGCCTCACAGACCACGAATGGAACGAAGCGAATGTGCGATCGCTTCAGATCGCTCTTTATACACCGGCCGAAAACGACGTGGATGCAGATCGCGTCCTGCTGATCGTCAACGCCGGCCACCATGCGCAGAAAGTTTTTGTCCCGCAGGCGCAGCCGGACCACGATTGGTGTTGCGAGCTTTCGACCGCAGGTGAATTCGACGTTGGCAGCGATGCGCCGCCGAGATCCATTTCGATTCTGGCCGAGCACGCGTGGGCTGGCGTCGCCAGACGACGCTCGCTGCGCGGCGTCGATGCGGAAATGGTAGATGCGGTTGCGGCCGCAGCTGGCATTTCGGCATCGTGGTGGGATATTGCCGGGCAGGAGCATGTTGTTCCGATGGAATCGCGCCTCGCGGTTCTTGGAGCGATGGGACTCGACGTCGGCACGAAGTCCAATGCGCAGGTAAGTCTTGCGCGGTTGAGCGACGACCGTGAGTTGCGCCTTCTGCCGCATGCGTTGAATGTTCGGTTCGGGCATGCGGTTGAAATGCCGGTTCGATTTGGTGAGACGAAGCACTCGTCCAAGTTACAGTTTTGCGTCACAAGTGAAGATGGGACGGTTAGTCACGTTGCTTGTGCGTTGAACACTAACAATGTAGAAAAACGTGTTGCGATCAACGGTCGCGAATATGGGCTTTATCGTGCTCATTTGGGCGCCCTGCCGATGGGTCGTTACAGCGTTTCGGTCGTCGACGCACCGGCAACGTCCTGCCATTTGACTATTGCGCCGCAACGCTGCTTCACGCCGGAATTCTTTGCGCGCGATGAAAGGCGATACGGGTTAGCTGCTCATCTTTACACGTTGCATGACGAAGGCAGTCAGGGCATTGGAGACTTCGGGACGCTGGGTCGTTTTGCCGAACGGGCGGCCTTGCATGGCACTTCGACTGTCGGATTGAATCCGCTGCACGCCATGTTTGGGACCAACCGTCAGCGGGTCAGTCCCTATCAGCCGTCTGATCGTAACTTTATCGATCCGGTTTATATCGACCTGCGTCAGCTTGATTTCCTGCCGGAGTCTTCCGAAGCTCGGGCTATCATGGCGGCGCATGGGCAGGCCTTCTCGTGCGCAACGGCATCGGTCGATTACGAGATTGTCTGGTCTGCCAAGAAGGCTGTTTTGGAGGCGTATTTTTCATCTTTCTTTGTCGCCTGCATGGCCGGGCAATGTCAGGAATTGATGAATGCGTTTGAGGCCTTTGTGTCGCGGTCCGGTGAAAGTCTCGACCTGTTCGCGCGGCATGAGGCGATTGCTGACGCCATGTCGGGATTATCCTGGCCTAACTGGCCGCAGGACTTTCACGATTGTCGCGGCGAATCTGTAAGACAATTCGCTGCTCAAAATCGCAATCGCCACCGCTTCCATATGTTCCTGCAATGGCTGTGCGACCGGCAGTTGAGAGATGCGGCCAGAAAGGCGCGTGCGGACGGGCTTGCGCTCGGCTTTCTCGGCGATCTCGCCATCGGCATGGCGCCGGACGGCGCAGAAGCGTGGCGGAATCGCGATGTTCTGGCGAATGGAATTTCAGTGGGGGCCCCGCCTGATCCGCTTGGGCCCGAGGGACAAAACTGGGGATTGCCGCCGCTCAATCCTTTGAAAATGGCGGCCTGCAATTATTCGCCGTTCATACAGCCGATAGCGGCCGCGATGAAGTATTCGGGCGCACTGCGTATCGATCATGTGCTCGGGCTGGCAAGACTTTTCTGGATTCCCGAAGGCGGCAAGGCCGGCGACGGAGCCTATGTGTCTTATCCGGCAGCCGATCTGATCGGCCAGATTGCGCTCGAAAGCGCACGAGCAAATTGTCTGGTCATTGGCGAAGACCTCGGCACTGTGCCGGAAGGTTTGACGGACCGTTTGTCGGATGCGGATATTCTCAGCTATCGCGTGTTGTGGTTCGAACGCGACGGCGAGGAGTTTCGTTCGCCGAATTCCTATCCGAAGAAATCTCTCGCCTGTGTGTCGACCCATGACTTGCCGACGCTGCGCGGGTGGTGGGCCGGCGCAGATATTGCCGAACGTCTTCAGCTTGGATTTGTCGCCGAAGCCGATCTGGCGGACACCATGAACCGGCGGGCACATGAAAAGCGCTCTGTCGTGGCGTGCCTGCGCCGCAATGGATTTGTCTGCGATCCGGATTTCGATGCGCCGCTCGATGTCGAAACGGCGGCTGCTTTGCATGGCTTTCTGGCAAGTTCGGACGCCTGGCTGATGCTTGCACAGGCCGACGATCTTGCGGGTGAAATGACAGGCGTCAATTTGCCCGGCACGGATCGCGAGCGACCCAACTGGCGGCGCAGGATCGAATTGAGCATCGACGGGATTTTCGAGACAGAGCTTGCGGCAAAAATTCTCGCCGTAATGTCGTCGCGCAAGCCCTCGGAGGCGACCGTCAGTTCCTCACTGGAACATTGACATAGACATCGCCGTCGCGCACGGACACCGGCACCGGGCGCAGGCGCACGTTGCCGTCGGTCGGGTGGCGGCCTGTGCGAATGTCGAATTCGAAACCGTGCCACGGGCATATGATGTTGGTTTGCGTCTTCGAATAGATGCGGCCCGTGCTGCTTTTGTCTTCGCAGACGGCTTCGGTGGCGAGGGGTAGGATCTTGCCCTGACAGGCGGGACCATCGAGATGCGGACAGATGTTGTGGTAGGCGTAGAATTCGTCGCCCAGTCGGAATACGCCGATTTCCGTGCCGGAAATATCCACAACCTTGCGGCCGGGGTCTGCGAAGTCTGCGGCTTTGCCAACGATAACGTCGGGCATGGGATTTCCTTTCGGCAATATCAGTTGGGGCGCGGGCGACCGTGCCACATGGAAAGGTCGAAGAGATTGACGTCCGCGACTCGGATCATTTCACAAACCGCCACGAGCACATCGGTGGCCGTCACACTTTGACGATTGAGCGGCGGTGGGAAAGATGCGCTGGCTTCGCACCGCGACGCATAGAGCTTCACGGCGGCGCTCATGGCGGCGGCCAGTTGCGCATCGGTGATGATCATCTGTTCAGGGTCGTCGAGATTCGACTGTGCGAGTCTGACAAAATCCGAAACAATCCTTGCTGCGTCGTCGCTCACGTGTGACGCTCGTTCATGCGGGCCAGAACCTCTGCCGCGCGTGGACGCAGACGTTTGACAGGCAGGTTGAACACGCGCGCCGCATTGAGGCCGAGGATGTTGCGCTTCGCCTGATCGCTCAGGAAGGGCAGGGTGGTGACGGAACTCGGCGGATCGAAATCCCAGTGCGGCCAGTCGGACGAATAGAGCAGTTGCGTCTCGGCGTTGAATGATTTCATCGTCGCCTGCAGCAGTTCGAGATTGTTCCGCTCCATCGGCTGGCTCGAAAAGAACATCTCTTTCATATATTCGCTCGGCAGGCGCTTGAGGCCCGGCGCCTCGCTCTGGCGCATCATCACTTCATGGTCGAGACGCTGCATCAGGAAGGGAATCCACGCCAACCCGCTTTCAACCCACACTGTTTTCAGTTTCGGAAACCGCTCCGGCATCGCGTTGATGATCCAGTTGGTCATGTGGATCAGGTTGTAATGCACGAAAGACAGGGCGTGCATGGAGATGAAGCGGTTGAGCTGCGAGAAAGATGGATCGTCCCAGTGCGGGCCGGCATGGAACACCAGCGGCTTGCCGGTTTCCTGAATCATCGAGTAGAGGCGCATATACTGGTTGGCGTGTACGGGCTTGTGGCGCACCGCGCAGATCGTGAAGCCCACGATGCCCGGGTTGTCGCCATATTGCTTGACGAGCTTTTCGCATTCAGACGGCGTGTTGAATGGCAGATAGGCAAGACCGATGATGCGTTTGTCCTGCGGGATGATGACTTCGGCCAGCCATTTGCAATAGGCGCGCGCCAGATAGATCTCGATATCTTCCATCGGGTTCATACCCAGATGCAACATCGAGGTGGGGAAGATGATCTGGTAGTCGAGGCCCATTGTGTCGATCGTGCGGCGCACGATCTGTACGAAACGATGTCCGGCCTTCGCGGGATCGTCGGTCGGCTCCGTCGGGCCCGATTGATGCGGCACGCGGCCCGCCAGCGACTGGAACGACATGCCGGGCTGCATGTTGATGAGCGGCATGCCGCCGCGCCCGCGCATCATTTCCTCTGCGGTCTGTTTCAGCACGTCGTTTTCGAGCAGGCCGATGATCTCGCCCCAGAACCCACCTTCCTGCAGGTGCGCGTCGATGTCGACGATGAGTTCGTAGTCGTCGTATTTCAGCGCCTGTTTGGCGGCATGCGCGAGGTAGTCGCGCGTGTCCGAAGCGACCGTAATTTCGGGAAGTTCGCGAATGCTGCCAGCCCGCGGCGGAGTTTCCAGCGGCATGATGTCCTCCCGTGTCGTGGCGGCCGCTGTGCGGTCCGGATCGTTTTCATTGGGCCGCGCGTCGCGCAAGCGTGCGGACGGTCAAATTTCGGGCGGAGAATGATATTATATTTGATGCCTGTCAATTGTGCGCCGCGACGTTTCATGATTTTGCCGGGATGGCGATCGGAAGCGGAGCGCCGCAAGCGCTTGCGGCGGCGCATCTGACCTTCTACGTTGTGATCCAGCTTCAAAATCAAATCGAATGAGGAAACCCGGATGGCAAAATCGAGACGGATTCTGTTCCTGAATCAGGCGCCAAAAAATCCGGGCTATCAGGTCGACGAAATCGAAGCCCTGCTGAACTCCTATGCTACGCCGGGCACGAAGATCGAGATCGGCTTTCCGGACGAATACGAAGGTTCGGATGTTCGCGAGAAGATGAGCGATCAGGCCTCCATGAACGGCCTGCATCACATGATGGAAACGCCGTCCATCGTGCGCAAGATTTTCTGGGCCTCGCAGAATGGCTACGACGCCGTGATTGGCAGCAATACATTCGATCCGGGCATCGACGGCGGGCGGCTG
Source organism: Beijerinckiaceae bacterium (assembly GCA_947478455.1). Lineage (GTDB taxonomy): Bacteria > Pseudomonadota > Alphaproteobacteria > Rhizobiales > Beijerinckiaceae > Terripilifer. The sequence continues at coordinate 5,520 of CANJWR010000019.1, forward strand.
GCTGTCGATATTCCGGTTATTGGGCCTTTCCGCACCACGATGCATGCAGCGACGACCTTGGCCGACCGCGTCGGCATCACAGTTCCGGTCGAGGGCCATGTGAAATATGTGTGGCGGCTGCTGCGCACCATGGGGATGGACCGTTTCGTCACGGACGTGCGCCCCATCGGGGTTTACGGAAAGGGCATGAAAGCCCGCAAGGCGGAACTGTTCGGCGTGACCGAGCGCCTGATCAAGGGGCTGATCCACGAGACGGGCGCAGAGATCATCGTGCCGCTGGGCGGCGCCCTGATCCCTTATGTGGTCGATCCGGACGATCTGGCTGCAGCGACCGGCGCGCAGGTGCTCAACACCAAGGCGATAAGCATTCGTTTTGCGGAATTGTGCATCGACATGGGAATGACTCAGAGCGGCATCACCTATCCGCGCACCAAGCTCAACTATGCGGATTTCACCAACAAGCTCTGACGTCCAAGGCATGATTTACGGAGTCAAACATGTTGCGGCCTGAAGACAACGAGCGCCTGGTGCGCGTAGGGCCCGGCTCGCCTGCAGGTGAATTGCTGCGGCGTTACTGGATGCCGGCTGCGCTTTCGTCCGAATTGCCGGAAGCCGATGGCTCGCCGGTGCGGGTGCGCATTCTGTGCGAAGACCTGATTGCCTTTCGTGACAGTACCGGCGCTGTGGGGCTGGTGGACGCCAATTGTCCGCATCGTCGCGCCCCGATGTTCTTCGGTCGCAACGAGGATTGCGGATTGCGATGCGTTTATCACGGATGGAAATTCAACCGTGCGGGAGATTGCACCGATATGCCGTCGGAGCCTGCCGGCACACCGTTGCAGGCGAAGGTGAAGATCAAGTCCTATCCGGTGCATGAGGCGGGAGGCATCGTCTGGACCTATATGGGGCCGAAAGCGCATATGCCGGCGCCGCCCGATCTCGAATGGATGCGCGCGCCCGCAACACATCGCATCGTCTCGAAGACGTTCGAGCATTGCAATTATCTGCAGGGACTGGAGGGCGGTCTCGATACGGCGCATTCGTCCTTCGCGCATAACAACGACATTGCCAACAAGCGCAACACGCGGACGCTTGATACTGCGCCTCTGCTCGATGTGGAGACGACTGACTATGGATATTCCTATGTGTCGACGCGGCGCATCGGGCCAGATAGCCGCTATGTGCGTATCTATCATTACGTGATGCCGGTGCAGCAGATGCGTGGCGCGATTTCGGCGCTCGACGGAACGTTGCGCGACATTCCGGAGATCGACGGCCACATCTGGGTTCCTGTCGACGATGAAACGACGAATGTCTACAACTGGGCCTATTCGTACGATCACACTTATCCGATTGATCCTCATCATGCGGAAATGCGCGAGTCCTATGCGGGGCGTGGCAAGGAACATATGATTCCGGGCACTTTCAAACTCATAGCCAATATGTCGAACGATTATTTCATCGACCGGCACGTGCAGAAGACGAAAACCTTTACGGGCGTGCCGGGCGTCAATACGCAGGATTTCGCCTTGCAGGAAGGCATGGGGGCGATTGTCGATCGCTCGAAAGAGTTTCTGGGCACGTCCGACAAGGCCATCGTGACCATGCGACGTCTGATGCTGGAGGCCACGCGCGACGTCGAGCGTGGCGCGCCGCTGCGCGGGCTGGATCCGGCGGCGGCTCGCGATATTCGCCCCTACGACAATATCGTAAAGGGCGATGTGGACTGGCGCGAGGTTTTCGCCGAAGAATTGCGGGCGAAGTTTTAGGCCGATTTCAAGCGCGAAGGTTCATACATGCCGTTCAGCACCCGCAACGGGCACGCGATTTATTACGAGACATACGGAGCCGGTCCGCCGCTCGTGCTGGTTCACGCCAATCCGTTCGATCATCGGCTTTGGCTTTACCAGATCGCGCATTTTTCGGCGTTCTACAAAGTCATCGCGATGGATTTGCGGGGCTATGGCCGCTCAGACAAGCCGGAGATCGAGTTTTCCCTGTCGGACCTGACCGAGGATGTACTGGGTATCTGCGCCGACGAGGGCGTTTCGCGGGCGATCTTCGCTGGCGTCAGCGTTGGCTCGGGCATCTGCATGCAGATCGGGCTCGAACATCCCGACATGGTGGATGCGCTGGTTCTGGTTGGTGGATCGAGCCGGGGTCCGCGCAATGTGGACGAACTGGTGAAGGGTTTCGAGACGCCCGATCTCGGCGCCTATCTGATGAGCCTGATGCGTCGCTATGTGGCGCCGGGATTTGCGGATACGTCGCGCGGGCGCTGGTCGCTGGGGCTTTTCGTCGAGCAGGCGGACAGGTTGTCGGCGAAATGCATCGCGCAGATTTTCAGGGCGCGCGGCTCTTTCGACATGAGCGGGCGGCTCGGGGCGCTGGACAAGCCGGTGTTGGTCATCAACGGCGAGCATGACGGGTCGCTACCGGCCGGCAAGGAAACGGCGCGGCTGATCCCGCGCGCGCGTCATGTCACTCTGAAGAACGCTGGCCATGCTTGCTGCATCGAGGAGCCGGGCGCGTTTGACGCCACCATGATCGATTTTCTCGATACGCACGGATTGTGGATTGGCCGAAGCGCCTGACGGGCTCGACTTTGCCGCAAACGTCGGGCAGGGAAGCGCCATGGCCGATCCGCTGATGACCCGCTACCGCAGTCCGCCGCAAGCCACGATGATCGAGCGGCTGCGGGCAGCTGCCCTGGACTTTCGTGACCGCTGGCGCAGCGCGAAGCCGCGCCGCAGCGGCGGCTTGCGCCATCTCGAAGCCGCCGGCGTCTTGCTGGCGGTGGTGGCGATTTTGATCGTCGGCTACAATTTCGATGCTGCGGGCGTGGCGTGGCAGCGGTCCCTATCGACTGATCTTGTTCGCTGGTTTTTCGAGCCCGTGACGCGGCTGGGAGGCTCGGGCTACATCTTTTTCCTGTCGGGCTGGATCGCCATCGGGGCGGTTGTGGCGCGCGGACGCGGCCTGTCGCGGGTTCATGATGCGACTTTGGGGCTGTTGGCGGGACGCGCGGCCTTTGTGTTCGGCGCGACAGCGCTGTCCGGCATCCTGTCGCAACTCATCAAGCATCTGATGGGGCGTGCGCGGCCCAGCCTGTTCGACGTGGTGGGGCCTTACCATTTCGACGTGTTTTCGATTTCGGCGCGTTTCGCCAGCTTCCCGTCGGGGCATACGGTGACGGCTTTCACGGTTGCGCTGGCGCTCGGCTGGTTCATGCCGCGCTGGCGTTGGCCGCTATTAGCTGTGGCGGCGCTGGTGGGGATTTCGCGGATTGCGGTGGGCGCGCATTTTCCTAGCGATGTGCTGGCCGGCGCGCTGCTGGGGATCGGGTCGACTCTGGCGCTGCGAAAAGCTTTTGCGTTCCGCCATATTGTATTTCGCCCTAAGGGCCACGGCTTTGTGGCGCGGTGCGCCAGACCGGCCTTGCAGGCCGTCCGGCGCATTCCGGTTGGTCGCGGCTGATTAGCCCCGAAGGGCGCGGAATTTCGCAAAACCTTGATCGAGATCGGCCTTGAGATCGGCAGTGTCTTCGAGTCCGATCTGCAGGCGCAGGGCCGGGCCGGGGGGATTCCATTTGGTTGCTGACCGGTAGGGGCTGCAGTCGAAGGGAATCACGAGGCTTTCGAATCCACCCCATGAATAGCCCATGCCGAACAATTGCAGGCTGTTGAGCATGGCGGCGACCGCGGCCTCCGGGGCCGGTTGCAGGATGATTGAAAACAGGCCCGAGGAACCGGAGAAGTCGCGCTTCCAGATGTCGTGGCCGCGATGGGAGGGCAGGGCCGGGTGCAGCACCTGCTGCACTTCCGGGCGCGCCTGTAGCCAGTGGGCCATGTCGAGCGCCTGCTTTTCGGCCTCGCGCAGGCGCATTTCCATGGTGCGCAGCCCGCGCAGGGCCAAGAATACATCTTCCGGCCCGACGCACATGGCGAAAATGTCGAAAGTCTCGCGCAGGCGCGGCCACCATTCCTTATTGGCCGAGACTAGACCGAGCAGCAGATCGGAATGGCCGGACAGATATTTGGTGCCGGCCTCGATGGCGAGGTCTACGCCGCGCTCGTGCGGCGGGAAAAACAGCGGCGTTGCCCAAGTATTATCCATGATGACGCAGGCGCCGCGCTTGTGGGCGGCCTCCGCTATGGCAGGCACGTCCTGCATCTCGAAACTCTGGGAACCCGGCGCTTCCACCACCACGGCGGTGGTGTTGCTCTGGATCAGGTCGGCAATGCCGCCACCAAGGTAGGGGTCGAAATAGGTGGTCGAGACGCCCATCTTCTTCAAAAAGCGGTCGCAAAAGACGCGTGTTGGCCGGTAGGCGCTGTCGGTGACCAGAATATGGTCACCCGCCTTCACGGCCGTCATCAGGGCCAGCGTGATCGCCGCAAGGCCAGATGGCGACAGGACCGTGCCGGCAGCGCCCGAGAGTTCCGACCAGGCGGTTTCCAGCGCCTCGGTGGTGGGTGTGCCCTTCGTGCCGTAGGTAAAATGCAGCGAATGATCAAAAAGAGACTCGTAGGTCGGAGCCAGAACCGTCGAGCCGCGATAAATCGGCGTGTTGATGAAGCCGTGCTGGTCGAAGGGTTCGCGCCCGGCGTGGACCAGTTTCGTGCGGCTTCTCAAGCCATTGCGGGTCTCGGGGCTCAGTTTGCTCATACGATTCCATCCTTCGGGCTCAGTACGCACCGTGGCTTTTGGTGCGCCGGGCCGTCAAGTGGCATCAATGATGCAACCAAATTGGTCCTAGGACGTATATTAGTAGCGCTTGACCATTTGCCCCAAACCGCATTCGATAAATGTCGGTCTGCGGGCATCAGGGAAAACCGCAGGGAAATTACGGGGGCGCGTTCGCGCCGTTGTCCGTAGTCCGGAGAGGGATGAGACCATGAAGAGAATAATTGCAGCAGCAAGCATCGCCGCAGTCGGCGCTATCGCCGCCACTGGCGCATCCGCCCAATCGGGCAAAACGCTTGAACAGATCAAACAGCGCGGGTTTTTGGCCTGCGGCACCAACCCGGGATTGGCAGGCTTCGGACTGCCGGATTCGCAGGGCGCCTGGACCGGCCTTGACGTGGATCTGTGCCGCGGCATCGCCGCCAGCATCTTTAACGATCCGACCAAGGTGAAGTTCATACCGATGACCGCCAAGGACCGCTTCACGGCGCTCCAATCCGGCGAAATCGACGTGCTCGCCCGTAACGGCACCTGGACCCAGTCGCGCGAGGCGGAGCTCGGCCTGCTGTTCGCCGGCGTCAACTATTACGACGGCCAGGGCTTCATGGTCCGCAAGAAGCTCAACATCAATTCGGCGCTTGAGCTGAACGGCGCGTCGGTCTGCGTGCAGCAGGGCACGACGACCGAACTGAACCTCGCTGACTTCTTCCGCGCCAACAACCTGAAGTACGAGGGCGTCGCCTTCGCGACCTCGGACGAAGCTATCAAGGCCTATGACTCGGGCCGCTGCGACGCCTACACGACAGACGCCTCCGGCCTCTATGCCGAGCGCGTCAAGCTGGTGAACGCCGACGAGCATGTTGTGCTGCCGGAAGTGATATCGAAAGAGCCGCTTGGACCGGCGGTCCGTCAGGGCGACGACCAGTGGTTCAACATTGTGAAGTGGACTCATTTTGCGATGGTCAACGCTGAAGAACTCGGCATCACCAAGGCCAACGTGGATGAGAAGGCCAAGTCCAACTCGCCGGAAATCAAGCGCCTGCTCGGTTCGGAAGGCGATTTCGGCAAGACGCTGGGTCTGACGCGCGACTGGAGCTATCGCATCGTCAAGCACGTCGGCAATTACGGTGAAATCTTCGACAAGAACGTCGGCGAGGGTTCGCGCCTCAAGATCCGACGCGGCCTGAACAACCTCTGGACCAAGGGCGGCATCCAGTACGCCCCGCCGATCCGCTAGTAGATTTGAACAAAGGGGGCCGTCGTCGACGGCCCCCTGACTTTTTTCGCCGGAGGGGGACGGTGTGAGTCAGGTTCAAATGCGTGATCGGCCGCATGTGCCGTGGTGGAACGAACCAAAAAATAGAGGCTACGTTTATCAGGGCCTCCTGTTCATCGTTCTGGCCTTTTTTGCCTATGAAGCCGTCACCAACGCCAGCAACAACATGCGGGCGCGCGGCATTCCGACCGATTTCAGTTTCTGGAACAAGACGGCCGGCTTCGACGTCAATCTGACGCTTATCGAATATTCCGCAGCCGCCTCCACCTATGGTCAGGCCTTCTGGGTCGGCCTTCTCAATACGCTTCTGGTTGCGGTGGTCAGCATCGTGTTTGCGACCATTGTGGGCTTTGCTATCGGCATTGCGCGCTTGTCCAACAACTGGATCGTCGCGAAGCTCGCAACCGTTTATGTCGAGACGCTGCGCAACATCCCGCTGCTGCTGCAATTGCTGTTCTGGTACAATGCGGTGCTGAAGCCGCTGCCGAACCCGCGCGATGCGCTGGCGGTTCCGAAAATCACCTTTCTGGTTCCCGAATTTGCGCCGACTGTGATTTGCCTCGCGCTCGGGCTGGGCGGCTGGCTCATCACCCGCCGGGCGCGCTTGATTGAAGGCGTGGCGGTCATTATCGCAAATGCATTCGGTTCGCTGTTAATGCTGGCGGCGCTCGGCGTCTGGCTGTTCGGCGGCAGCGGCGTCGCTTCCGTGCTCGGGCAGGGCGTCGTGGCCTTCGGCGGCAAGGCCGGCATTTATCTGCATAATCGCGGGCTGATTTTTCCAGAAGTTCATTTGACCGACAGCGCCTGGATGATGGGAGCAGCATTGCTGGCCGCCATCGCGGGCGCGATTGCTTTCCGGGTCTGGGCGCGCAGGGTTCAGCGCAGCACCGGCGAGCAGCAGCCTGTCGGGCTGGTGGCGACGATCCTCATCATCGGCCTGCCGTTGCTGGCTTATTTTGCAGCAGGCGCGCCAGCGAGTTTTGCGCTGCCGGAATTGCGCGGATTCAACTTCGTCGGCGGTACGCGCATTCTTCCAGAATTCGCCGCGCTGATGTTCGGGCTGGCGCTTTATACGGCTTCGTTCATCGCCGAGATCGTGCGCGGTGGAATTCTGTCGGTCAGCAAAGGTCAGACGGAAGCCGCCAACGCGCTCGGCCTGACGCGCGCGCAGGGACTCAAGCTTGTGGTTGTGCCGCAGGCCATGCGGGTGATCATCCCGCCACTGACGAACCAGTATCTGAACCTGACGAAGAATTCGTCGCTGGCCGTGTTCATCGGCTACCCGGATCTCGTGCAGGTCTTCGCCGGCACGGTGCTGAACCAGACCGGCGCAGCCGTGCAGGTGATCGCGATCACCATGGCGGTCTATCTGGTCATCTCGCTGGTGACGTCTTTCGTGATGGACATCTACAACAAGCGCATGTCGCTGGTGGAGCGCTGACATGAGCGATCAAACCATCGGCAACAAGCAGGTCGCTTTCGTTCGGCGCGACGTGACGGGCACATTGCCTGCGCCGATCATGACGCGTGGCTTGCCCGCCTGGCTGCGCGAGAACATGTTTTCGACGCCGCTCTCGGGCGTGCTCACGCTGAGTTCGATCCTGTTGGTCGTCTGGATCGTGCCGGACATGTTCCGCTATCTGTTCACAGACGCCATCTGGTCGGCTGCGGACGGTGCGCCGTGTCGCGCGCCCGGAGCGGGCGCCTGCTGGGCCTATGTGGGCGCCAAGTTCGAATATTTCATGTACGGCTCCTATCCGCGTTCGCAGACATGGCGGGTGAACCTGACGCTGGTCATCGGCGCTGTGCTGATCCTCTGGCTGCTGCTGCCGCAAGCGAAGAAAAAGGGCCTTGCGGCGCTGATGTTCTTCGTCGTCTATCCGGTTGCGGCATTCTTTCTGCTACGCGGCCTCGATGGGGTGCTGTCGCTTGTGGAAACCAATCTTTGGGGCGGCGTGCTTGTCAGCCTTCTGGTTGCGGCGGTCGGCATTGTGGTCTCGCTTCCGCTCGGTGTTCTGCTGGCGCTGGGGCGGCGGTCGCAATTGCCCTTTGTGAAGTTCTTCTGCGTCTTGTTCATCGAATTCGTGCGCGGCGTTCCGTTGATCACGGTGCTGTTCATGGCCAACACCATGCTGCCGTTGTTTGTGCCGCAGGAATGGACGCCCGATCGCATGTTGCGGCCGCTGATCGGCGTTTCGCTTTTCGCAGCGGCCTACATGGCCGAAGTGGTGCGCGGCGGCCTGCAGGCCATGCCGAAGGGCCAGTTCGAGGGCGCAATGGCGCTGGGCCTGAGCTACTGGCAGATGATGCGTCTGATCATTCTGCCGCAGGCGCTGACCACCGTGATCCCCGGGATCGTGAATTCGTTCATCGCGCTGTTCAAGGACACGACGCTGGTGGCGATTGTGGGCATTTTCGACTTCCTGCGCACCGTCGAGACGGCTCGCCTTGATCCCGTCTGGGCGGGGCCGACCATTTCCACCACCGGCTATGTGTTTGCGGCGATCTTTTACTGGGTCTTCTGCTTCGCCATGTCGCGCTATTCGCAAATGCTTGAAACAAAACTTGCCGCCGGTCGCAGGCGCTAGGAGATAATCGTGGCTGCTTCATCACTCATCAAGACCACGCCGGTGACTAACGACATCGCTGTCGAGATTTCCGGCATGCACAAATGGTACGGCGAGTTTCATGTTCTGCGCGACGTGAATCTCACGGTGCGGCGCGGCGAGAAAATCGTCATTTGCGGCCCATCCGGCTCAGGCAAATCGACCATGATCCGCTGCATTAACCGGCTTGAGGAACACCAGAAAGGTTCCATCGTGGTCGACGGCATTCCGCTGACCAACGATCTCAAGCGCATCGACGAGATCCGTCGCGATGTCGGCATGGTGTTCCAGCACTTCAATCTGTTTCCACATCTGACGGTGCTGGAAAACTGCACGCTCGCGCCGATCTGGGTTCGCAAGATGCCGCAGAAGCAGGCCGAGGAAATCGCCATGCACTATCTGTCGCGCGTGAAGATTCCCGATCAGGCTTTGAAATATCCGGGGCAGCTCTCGGGCGGCCAGCAGCAGCGCGTGGCGATTGCGCGTTCGCTCTGTATGTCGCCGAAGATCATGATGTTCGACGAGCCGACATCCGCGCTCGATCCCGAAATGGTCAAGGAAGTGCTGGATACGATGGTTCAGCTCGCGCAGGATGGCATGACCATGCTGTGCGTGACTCACGAAATGGGCTTTGCGCGTCAGGTGGCGGACCGCGTGGTGTTCATGGATCGGGGCGAGATCGTCGAGGTCAATACGCCCAACGAGTTCTTCTCCAATCCGCAGCACGAGCGCACAAAGCTGTTCCTGAGCCAGATTCTGCATTGATTGAATCGGGCGTTCGTATTTGCGGCTATGCGATTGTCTCGGCGGACGATTGCATAGCGGACGAACAGGGAAATATGCCCGCGTCGCTTCAAAATGAAGCTGACTGGTGGCGGTTTCAAGCCGAACTGGATCACGCCTCACTGGTCGTGCTGGGCCGACTAGGCCATGAGGCGCACCCCAATCCTCGCGGACGGCGGCGCTTGGTGGTTTCGCATTCTGCGAACGGGCTTGAGGAACGCGACTCCGTCTGGTGGTGGAGCCCGCAACGCATGGGCTGGGCAGATGTTGCGCGCGCGCTTCTGCCCTCAGGCGGACGTGTGGCTGTGCCGGGCGGGCGCGGGGTTTTCGATCTGTTTCTCGAAACCGGCTTCGACGAGTTTCATCTGACGCGCTCCGCACGGGTGCTTTTGCCGGGTGGTCAACCTGTCTTCAGCCGTTGTGAGTCCGGCGTCCCTGCCGAGAGCGTATTGCGAGAGGCGGGTTTGCGGCCTGGGGCCCCGGAGGTGGTTGACGCCGCAAGTGATGTGACGGCCTGTATCTGGACGCGCCTTAGCCCATGACGCACTTGTGACTACGTTTGCTTGGCTAAAAGCAAACATGCGGATTAAAGTCTCCAAATCATCCGCCAGCGCAGGGAGGCAGGGATGAAGTCATTCGTGCTCTTGTTGGTTTTGACTGCAGCCGCCGGTTCGGCGCTTGCTGACCCGCGTCCGAATACGACCGCGATGACCTGCGTGGCGGCGGCGCAGAAGATCGCCGCAAATGGCGCGGTTGTAATGGAGACCGGACCGGCGCTGTTCGACCGTTTTGTCGCGTCGCGGGCGTTCTGCACCAGCAGCGAAACCACGGAGCCTGCTTTCGTGACGACGCGCGACAATCCGTCCTGCATGATCGGCTATCGCTGCAAGGAAGTTTCGTATCAGCCCAAGCGCTGATAAGTTCAGGGCGAACTTCAACAGCGGAATTCATACGTGTCCGAAACTCTTTCCTCCACGCAGGCGCGCGAATGGGCGCGCACGCGGCCCGAACCGGTCACCGATCTCATCGGCATTCTGGCGCGCCTTCGCCAGTTCGAGCGCGCCGATCGTCTCTATTATGGCGAGGACGAGCATCGCTACGCGATTGAGACCGGTGGCGAATTGTTCGTTGCGACCGACGCAGACTGGGCGCGGCGCAACGACGATCCGGTGTCGGAACTGGGCGAGTTTCTCTGGGTGCTGAACCAGTTCGAGCGCGCCGCGCGACAGGCCTACGGCTCCCCCACGCATTGCAACGCGCTCGAATACGCCAATTCGCGCCGCCACGCCCTGTTCGAAATGGCGGGGCTGAAGCCGCTCGAAGGCGACTTCTAGCCCTGCAAATCCTTACGCTGCAAGATCGCCCATACGGCCGGCGCGGAAATCCTCGACCGCCTGCCGCAACTCGGCCTGCGTGTTCATCACGAATGGGCCGTAATGGGCGATGGGCTCGTTGATCGGTTCGCCCGACAGGATGAGCAGCTTGGCGTCGCCCGTGGCCTCCACAGTAATCGCCGTTCCTTCGTCGCTGAAGAACACAACATCACCGGCTTTGAATTTGCGTCCACCCACCGAGACTTCGCCATCCAGCACAGGCATCATTGAGCGATGGCCGACCGGCATCGGCAGGCCTGTTTTGGCACCCGCGTTGAGCCGCACGTCCCACACCGATAATGGCGTGAACGTCATGGCCGGACCCTTTGCGTCGCCGAATGCTCCAGCGATCACCCGCAGGCTGCCAGCATTGTTCGCCAGAGCGACGGTCGGGATGTCGGCGGCGAGCAGGGTCTGGTAGCGCGGCTTCGACATCTTGTCTTTCGCCGGCAGGTTGACCCAGAGCTGCACCATGCTGACAAGGCCGCCCTTTGCAGACTGCTCGCGCGAATGGAATTCGTCGTGCACGACGCCGGCCGCAGCCGTCATCCACTGCACGTCGCCAGTGCCGATCTTTCCTTCGTGGCCAGCGGAATCGCGATGCTCGATCTCGCCTGCGTAAACGATGGTGACAGTCTCGAAGCCGCGATGCGGATGGGGGCCAACGCCGGGCGGATTGGGGCGCGGGGGGAAGTTTACCGGCGCAGCATAATCCAGCATCAGGAAGGGGCTGACGGCGGGCGTGAAGGCCTTGCCGGCAAACAGGGGACGCACATGAAAGCCGTCGCCGACCCAGTGGGCGGGCGGGGCATGTTCGACGGAAGCAACGGTCTTGGCAGTCATGGAGAATCTCCTCGGTTGCCAATGATATGGCGCGACTTGCGGCGTTTCGCCACGATCATTCCGCACGGGCCTCCTTGCGGGCGTGCAAAGTTCCGGCTGCCACGCTATTCTCGGTGCGAAATGGCGCCGGGGAGCTCTGTCGATGCTGAAACTTGAAAATCTGGTTCACTTTACAATTCCAGTGAAGGAACTCGACCGCTCGGAAAAATTTTACACAGAGATCCTCGGACTGGAACGCATTCGTCGTAACAGCCACATGGTGTTCATGCGGTCGCCCGATAACAACCATTTCGTGCTGACGTTCTCCGAGAAGCCAGTGGACCCCAATTTCGACGACAAACACGAAATCCACACGGCCTTCCGGGTCACAAAGGACGAATACGACCGCGCGAAAGGCTTTCTGGCTTCGAAGAACGTGCGGATCTTCAAGGAAGAGGATCGCCGTTCCGGCACGTTTCAGGGCCGCAGTGCCTATTTCCACGATCCGGACCGCAATGTGATCGAGATCATCGATCTCGACAAACCGCCGCAGTCCGACAAGGACGATTAGGCCTGTCCTAAAAATCCCGTCATTTGAAAAGATAAATGATGCAGCCACGCTTTTCCTCGTGGCTGTTTCGACGTATGGGCAGGGTGCGCCCGGCCAGATCCGTTCGCGACGAACTTGAGGAGACGACCATGACCTTCCAGAACCAGCATCGCAGTTTCCCCGGCAATTGCAGCCGCGCTGCCGCAAGCATGCTTGCCGTCGGGATGATGCTGGCTGGCGGCCAGGCCTTTGCCCAGCAGTCCATTGAGGACTTCTACAAGGGCAAGAAGATGGACATGATCATTGGTTATACGCCCGGCGGCACCTATGATCTTTACGCCCGTCTGGTGGCCCGTCATCTGGGCGATTATATTCCCGGCAAGCCGAACATCGTGCCGCGCAACATGCCGGGCGGCGGCAGCCGCGTGGCGGCCAATTTCGTTTATAGCGCCGCCCCGAAGGACGGCACCGTTCTGGCCACAGCCGATCAGTCGCTCTCCGTCGAGCAGGCGATGGGCGACGACCAGCTCAAGATCGACGTCAACAAGTTCATCTACATCGGCAATCCGAACGCCGACAACAACACCACCGTCGTCTGGCACACGACCGGCGTGAAAACCATTCAGGACGCCATGCTGAAGGAAGTCCCCATGGGGGCGACCGGCGGCAGCACCTCGTCGCAATATCCCAAGGCGATGAACGCGCTGCTGGGGACCAAGTTCAAGATCATTCTGGGCTATCCGGGCGGCAACGACATCAACCTTGCGATGGAAAAGGGCGAAGTGGGCGGTCGCGGATCAAACGCCTGGACGGCGTGGAAGGCCACGCGTCCCAACTGGCTGCGCGACAAGCAGATCAACATTCTGGTCCAGATCGGCCTCGAAAAAGCATCAGATCTTCCCGACGTGCCGTTGATGATGGACCTCGCGAAAAACGAAGAAGACAAGCAAGTGCTGAAGCTGCTGTCGGCATCGACGACCATCGGCCGGCCGATCTTCACGACGCCGGGCGTGCCGGAAGAGCGCGTGAAAGCGCTGCGTCTGGCTTTTGAGACAATGGTCAAGAACCCGGGCTTCCTGGCAGAAGCGAAGAAGGAAAACTTCGATATCGATCCGGTCTCGGGCGAGAAGCTGCAGGCCATCGTGGCCGATATCGTGGCCAGCCCGAAGGTCGTCACCGAGAAGCTGAAAGTCATCATCGGCGGCATCGAGCAGAATACCGGGCGGTAATACGCCTCAGGCTCGCCCGTCAGTCCGGAAAAGGCGGGCTTGCTGGACGAATGAATCGAGAGCGCGTTGGCCGATTGATTTGCGGTCAACGCGCCGAGGCGGCGATTTCCTATTGTCCGCGCTTCACTCCATCCTTGATGAATACCCGAAATGGCGTTGTGCCTGACGCATCGCCGCTTGTGGCGCGCCATTTGCCGTTAGTGCAGAGAATGCCGCCCTGGGTCGGCACCGCGTCAAACACGACGCGATTGATTGAGACCTTGCCGCCGGGTTCGTGGACTGAAAAATCCGTTGCGCATGTATTGCCGGTAACGACAGGGTCGTAGTCGCCGATCATGATACCGCCGCCGCCTGTACTCTCAAACAAAGGCTTCAGTGGTTCCCAGCTCTCGTAGTTTTCCTGAGCCAGGGACGGGCCGTGTGCGACGACTATCATGGCAAGGACTGCCGCAGACCGAAAACGCATGAGTCTCTCCTGTTTCGAACGCACATTGGCGCAACAGGCGGGTTACCCGGCCAAGCAAGGCGTGGATGCGGCTACGGGCGATCACATAGGCTTGATCGCCACTTTCCTGAACTTCACGGTTCCGGCGCCGTATTGCAAGCCAATCGGGCCTTCCGAAAACAGCGCATTGCGCACGTCCGCGGTCTTCTGCCCGTTCATCGTTACTGTCAGTTGTCGGCCCTTGGCGGTGAATTCAATCGTATTCCACTTGCCGCCGGCCTTCGGCATCGGGCTGACTTCGGCGTAATGGACGATTGCGCCGGTGCCATAGGTTGGATCGGAGCGCGTGTCGAAAATATTGGCTTCATAGCAGGTGCGGTCGCCAACATTGGCGATGTCTGCGCAGCGGATCATGATGCCGCTATTTGCGTCCTCGCTTACCCAGACTTCGACGAGCAGCGAGAAATCCTTATATTTTTCCTTGCTCAACAGATAGGACGCGGCATTGCCGTTGCGTTTGTCGGCCACTAGCGCGCCGTCCTCGACGCGCCAGTTGGCGTCCGCCGTTTTCGTCCAGTCAGGCACATTCTTGCCATCGAAAAGCTGCGTGTAGCCTTCCTGTGCCGAGGCTGATGTGGCGATCATAGAAAATGCGATTGCGGCTATCAGGCTCTTTTTCATTGTGTCGCTCCCTTCCTGTCTGGCGTTTCCGAATGCTGGTCGTTGCCAAGCTCCGCGAAGCGGAGTTCTCATGTCACTTCGTTGCGTGCGACATTTTCTCCGCCAAGAAAACGCCGCGTAATATCGCTCAGCAGAGCGGGTTGATCGCCCCAGATCGTGTGGCTGGAGTTGGCGACTTCATACAAAGTGCCGTGCTTCAATTCGTGTTCGAGTTTCAGCGCATTGGGCTTCGACAGAACATGCGAGGTGGAGGCGCGCAGGACCAGCACAGGCGCCTCGATGCGCTTCACTTGATCCCATTGATCGACAGTCAGCTTGCGGAATGATTCCAGAATGCCGGGCAGATAATAGCACCATTCGTAGCGGCCATCCGGCAGTTGTTTGAAGTCGCCGGCTTCCGCCAGTTCGTGCATTTCGACGGAGAGCTTCGCGCGCTGGGGCAGGGAGCGGCAATAGCCGATGGCGTCCTCCCATGTGTCAAAGACGCGCGCGCGCGTTTCATGCAGCCGCACATAGCCGGCGATTGCAGCTTCGTCGATGGCAAGGCTCGGGTCGGACAGGACGATGCGTTTGACGAGCTCCGGGTGACGCGAGGCGAAGTCGATGGCGACCTGTGTGCCGAGCGAACTGCCGATGAGGTCAACCTTTTCGAGCTGCAGCGCATCGAGAAACGCCAACAGATCGTCGCCATATTCGGCGACCGAATAGCCGGTCTCCGGCGCATCGGAAAATCCGTGGCCACGCATGTTGAGTGCAATCACCCGAAACTCGTTCTGCAGATCGCGCGCCAGTCGCGTCCACGCATTCGCCGACATGGATGTGCCGTGCAGACACACAAGCACGCGGTCGCCGCGCCCCCATTCGAGGTAGTGCAGCATGAGCTTGCCGGCCTGAACGCGGTGCTGCGTGTAGTCGGACATTCGCGTCCTCCGTATATGAGAAGTTCAGGCTAACCCGAGAAGACGACTGTGCCCGTGACGCGGAGACCACGCGTTGAGGATTTTCAACTGATCGCGGATCATGGCGCTCTGGTTGCACACGACCGGTTTGCCGAACTGGATTTCGAGCTCTTTCGCGACAGGTTCCGACAACCAGCTTCCGCCGCCGATGTATATGGCGTCGCAATCGGGATGTTCCTCGAATGCGCGCTTGCCCAGATCGTAGGCGAGCTTCATGTTCTCCTGTGTGGAGAGCTTGACGAATTGCGCCGGCGTGAGTTCTTCAACGGTCTTGCCGACGACCTTGACGCCTTCGCGCGCAAAGAATTCGCCGAGCGAGGCGTTCATGGCATCAGTCCATTTGTTGACGACGACCAGATTTTTGATGCCGAGATCGCGCGAACCGCGCGCCACCGCGAGCACTGTCGATGAGGCAGGCACGCCGGTGCGCTTGCCCATATGGGCGATCATCTTGTCGTGCGCCTCGACGCCGATCAGGATTGGCAGCGGCACTCCGTGCTGGGCGACGAGATTGACGCCGCGATCCATCAATTGATCGAGAAACGTGTCGAGCGGCGCAAAGACTCTTTCGACATCCTTTGCGGAAAACTCCGACAGACCAACAGGGATCATCACCGACATCACGCCAGGAGGCGCGAGGCGATAGAATTCGTAAGCCGCATTGTCGATGATCGGCAGGGGCAGCAATCCGCCGAGTTTGATCGTCGGCACGGCGTTCTCGAACATCGTAAATTCCCGTTGGTTGATTTCAGCGCGACAGCTTGCCGCTTTTTGCAAAGATCTTCTGAGTCAGTTCTGTCCAGGCCTCGAACTCTTCGACATATTTGGGACGGTTCGAGAGGAACAGCTTTTCGATTCCGGGAATCTGGTTCGCCGCAAAGTCCTTGTGCGACGAGTAATAGCCGAGATCCTTGTAAAGCAATTGTCCCTCTTTCGAGGCGAGGAAGTCGATCAGCAGCATGGCGGCGTGCGGATGCGGGGCCTTCGTCGCAATCGCCGCAGCTGTGTCGGTCACCGGCACCGGACCGGGCAGGTTCCAGGCTATTGAGGCGCCTTGCGCGCGGCTGGCTTCCACATGCGACTGGTATGTGGTCGGCGAGAGTGGCGCTTCGCCCGAGATGGTAAGATTGGCGAGCGCACGGCCGGTCATATTGTAGAGGCGTACGTCCATGTCGGCGAAGCGCCGCACGAAGGACTCGCCATAGGTCACCAGCATGGCGCCGACCCAGTTCGACGCCGTGGAGGCGGAACTGGAAATCGCCATCTTGCCCTTCCATTTAGGATCGAGCAGATCCTGATAGGTCTTGGGCGAGTCTTCTGGCGAGATGATCTTCGGATTGTAACCGATGCCCGTATAGCCCTCGCGCACGCTGATCCAGCGGCCGCCGGGCTCGATGGCGGCGGCGACGTAATTTGCGGCTTCCGGCGTCTTGAACGATTGCAGGAAACCAAGATCGCGCAGTGGCACGAGCCCGTAAGACGAGAGCTCGTAGGCGTCGACCTGATAGAGGCCGGCGTTATATTCCTCATAGACCTGACGGGCCGTGTCGGCAGAGGAAGCGCGCGGCATTTCGATCTTGATAAAGGGATATTTCTGCTTGAAGCGATCGAGAAGCGGCTGGATCTGCGTGCCGGTCGCGTAAAGCGTGAGCGTTCCCTCGCGGCGCGCGCCATCTTCCAGAATTTTCTGCCGATCCGCGCCCGCATAATTGGCGATTTCGGTAACGGTCTTCGGCTGTGCGGCGGCGGGCGTGAGGCCGACTGCTGCAATTAAAGCTCCGGCGAGGCCGGTCGCGAACAGACGCAATCCAGAAAATACCGCCATGACGTCCTCCCTGTGGAAACAGGCGCTCCCTTTTGCGTCAGGGCTTCGCCAGCAGTCTGTTGCGCCCAGGTATGGGCTTCCAGTCGTTCAGGATATGCAAAATGTCCCACATCTGCGCAGTCTGGTTGCAGATGATGATCTTGTCGGTTTCCTTTTCGAGCTGGCGTGTCACCGGCTCCGACAGCCAGGTGCCGCCGCCGACGTAGATGCCGTCGCAATCAGGATTTTCATTCAGCGCCTGCTTGCTGAGTTCGTAGCAGAGCCGCATGTGGTCGCCGGCCTCGATCTTCACGAATTCCGCCGGCGATAGCTCTTTCGTGGAAGCTCCGCAAACCGCGATGCCCTCGCGCCCAAAGAACTCGGCCAGCACCTTGTTCATCGGCACGGACCATTTGTTCACAAGTGCAATTTTCTTTAGCCCCATGGCTTTCGCAGAGCGCACGACGCCGGTCACGGTGGATGTGGCGGGCTTGCCGGTGCGTTTTTCCATGTGAGCGAGCAGACGGTCGTGCGCCTCGACGCCCATCAGCACAGCAAGCGGCGTGCCAGCCTGCAGGGTCATGTTGATGCCGCGCTGCATCAACTGGTCGAGCATCCGGTCGATCGGCTCAAACACGCGATCGACGTCCTTGGCGGAAAATTCCGACAACCCGATGGGGATCATGACGGCCATCATGCCGGGCGGTGCCAGCTTGTAGAATTCGAAGGCGGCGTTGTCGATGATCGCCAACGGCGACAAAAAGCCGATCTTGTGCTTGGGGATTTCCGCCTCGAACATCGTTCCTCCATGACACGCAGGCGAAGGCCCACGTGGTTTTCGCGTCATTCCAATCGGGCTCGGGGACGCCCCACATGAGGTTGCGTCACGCAAGCGCAGCAGCTTGTACGCGAATTTGACCGATATGCTATTGAATCCCCGAGGGGAGTCAACGCCGCGCGGCCGCGGTGTTTTTACTTGCTTTGACGCGTGGCCTCATGTTTCTCTGCGGACATAATTGCCGCCAAATCGCGGCCCTGCGCGCCTGACAAGCGGGTGTTCGGGACAGGTGAGGAGACCCCGTTTTGTCGCAGTGCAATCGATTGCCGGCTGGAAATGTGCGGCGGCAGACACAATTCCTGATTGTCGCCGCGCCACTCGTAGATGGAGCGTGGGCATGAGTCAGCAGGCTTTTGGTTCGGGCGTCAATCCGTCTAAACGCAGGGGGTGGTTCGAGGACTTCGATTTCGGCACGAGCGGCGTGTGGATTTTGATCCTCGTTGCAGCGGTAATTGTACTGCCGCCGTTCTTCTTTCTGGTGAAAAGCAGCTTTAGCGTTCCCCTGCCGGGGTTTCGCACTGAATATGGCATCGCCAATTATACTCGTGTGATCGGCCTAAGCGGCTTGGGCCTGTGGAGCGTGACGATTGCCTTCGCGCTCGGCTCGTCGATTCTGGCAATCTTTCTCGGCTTCTCGGTGGCCTGGTTCGTTGCGCGCACCAATGTGCCGTTTCGTCAGGCTGTGTATGTCGGGGCGTTTCTGTCTCTCGCGGCGCCATTGATCGTCAAGGGAATCGGGTGGATTCTCCTGCTTGGTCCGAACAACGGGCTGATCAATGTATGGCTCCGGAACACATTCGGCATCACCGGCGTGCCGATAGAATTGTTCAGCATGGGCGGCATGATCTTCATCGAGGGCATGCTGTGGACGCCAATTGCGTTTCTGCTTGCCCTGCCGCCGCTCACCGCGATGGACCCGTCACTGGAAGAAGCAGCCTCCATGTCGGGCGCGCGCTGGTGGCAGACCATGATGCGCGTGACCTTGCCGCTGGCGCGTCCGAGCATTCTGGCGGTGATGCTTCTGTCATTTATTCGCACGCTTGAATCGTTCGAAGTGCCCTTGCTGATCGGCATCCCGGGCGGCATCACGACGGTGACGACGGCGCTTTATCGCAGTATCCACTCGGGCTTTCTGCCGCGCTACGGCGATGCGAGCGCCTATGCGGTGCTGCTGATGGGGGCGGTCGCTCTGCCGCTGTTCTGGTATTACAAGCTCACCAAGGAAAGCGGACGCTACGCAACCGTGACCGGCAAGGGATTCAGGCCGTCGCGGATTGATCTTGGCTGGGGAAAATGGCCGGCGGGCGTTTATATTCTGCTGATCCCGATTTCGCTGGCTGCGCCCTTAATCATCATGCTCTGGGCGTCGTTCCTGCCGATCTATACGTCGCCGTCAGTGGACGATTTCGCCAAACTGTCGTTCAAGAATTACACGGCGCTCTGGTATCGCGAGGATACGCACGCCGGACTCTACAACAGTCTTGCGGTCGGGATTATCAGCGCGACGGTCGTGTCGTGCCTGACGCTTCTGATGGCCTGGATGGTGGTGCGCCGGAAGGAGAGGTCGCGCTGGGGAATTGACGTCCTTTGTTCGCTGCCGCTGATTTTCCCCGGCATCGTGCTCGGTATTGCGATTCTGGTGCAGTTCCTCAACTGGCGTTTCATCCCGATCTACGGGACGATCTGGATTCTGGTGTTCGCGTTTCTGGTGCGCTTCCTGCCGTATGGCATGAGGTTCAATTATTCGGGCATCATTTCCATCAGCAAGGAACTGGAAGAGAGCGCCCGCATGTGCGGGGCGGGTACGCTGCGCATTCTGCGGTCAGTCGTGCTGCCGCTTGCGATGCCGGCGGTGATCGCGACGTGGATTTACGTCTTCATGTATGCGGTGCGCGATCTGTCGGCGGCTGTGCTGCTGTCGGGTCCGAAGAATGCGATCATCTCCATCGTCATTCTCGATCTGTGGAACAACGGCGAAGTGCCGCAGTTGGCCGCGATGAGCATTCTGATCGCCGGCGGCGTGACGATTCTGGGCGTCATCTTCATGAAACTCAGCATGCGGCACGGGTTCAAGGCGTAGTCAGGCGGTCATTCCGGACACGCGCAGCGTGATCCGGAGCGATAGAGGTGTCGAGTAACATTCATAAATGATTGGCGTGAGGAACCCTCTCCCCGCAGGCGGGGAGAGGGAGCGAGCGCAACCGCTCTATCGAACCTCAGCCCTTCGGCTTCAGCACGTCCGCCGTCTGGCCGAACAGAACTTTCTTGTCTTCGTCCGACATGGGCGCAGGCACGGCCTGCACCTCTTTGACGCGCTCGTAGGCGCGGACGACGGCGGGGCGGGCCGCCATTGTGTGGAACCAGCGCTTGAGATGCGGAAAGTCTTCCAGCTTCTGGCCCTGTCGCTCATAGGGCACGATCCACGGATAGGAGGCCATGTCGGCGATGGAATATTCGCCCGCCATATATTCGTGGTTGGCGAGCTGTTTGTTCAGCACGCCATAGAGACGGTTGGTTTCCTTCACGTAGCGGTCGATTGCGTAAGGGATTTTCTCCGGCGCATAGGCGGAGAAGTGGTGGTTCTGTCCCAGCATGGGGCCGAGGCCGCCCATCTGCCAGAACAGCCACTCGGTGACTGTTGTGCGTCCGCGAATGTCGGAGGGAATGAACTTGCCGCTCTTTTCGGCGAGGTAAAGCAGAATGGCGCCCGATTCGAATACCGAAATCGCCGCGCCGCCGTCGGCGGGCTTCTGATCCACAATGGCCGGAATGCGGTTGTTAGGCGAAATTTTCAGGAAGTCGGGCTGGAACTGCTCGCCCTTGCCGATGTTGATCGGGTGAATTTTATACGGAAGGCCGGCCTCCTCGAGAAAGATCGTGATCTTGTGGCCGTTCGGGGTGGTCCAGTAATAGAGGTCGATCATCTGGGCGTCCTGTTAGGGAGTTGATGGGGCATTATCGGCGCTAGTCGCGGCTGTTCAATGACGATTTTTGCAAGGCCTGCCTGCGCGCATCACGATCCGGCGATCAGGCGGCGCGCGCTGTCGGCCTCCAACGGCGCAACAATAGCGCGTTGGTGACGACGCTGAATGACGACAGGGCCATGGCCGCGCCGGCGAACATCGGATCGAGTAATCCGAAGGCCGCCAGCGGAATGCCGACGATATTGTAGATAAAGGCCCAGAACAGGCCTTGCTTGATTTTCGAATAGGTCGCGCGGCTGATCGAGATCGCATCGGCCACGAGGCGCGGATCGCCACGCATCAGCGTAATGCCCGCAGCATTCATCGCCACATCCGCGCCGGTGCCCATCGCCATTCCGACATCGGCGGCTGCGAGCGCGGGGGCATCGTTCACCCCGTCGCCGACCATCGCGACATGCTTGCCGGCGGCGCGGAGCCGCTCCACCTCCAGCGCCTTCCCGGCGGGCAGGATGCCGGCGCGAATGTCGGTGATGCCGACTTGCGCGGCGACGGCGCGGGCCGTGCGCTCGTTGTCGCCGGTGGCGAGGATCGTGTTGACGCCTTCCTGCTTCAGCGTCGCAATGGCAGCGATGGAAGCTGGTTTGATGACATCTGCGGCGGCCACGATACCGAGCAACAGCACGGCGGGTTCAAGCTGCGCGACGAACATCACGGTGCGCCCGGCGTTCTCAAGCTCCTCGGCGCGCGCTGCAACACCGGCGATGTCGATGGAATTGCTCGCCATCAGGCGGCGATTGCCGATGGCGAGGCGTCGGCCTTCGACGCGCGCCTCGACGCCTTCGCCCGGATGGCTGCGGAATTCGGTTGCTTCTGGCAGGGCTGCTGCGTCGACTGCTTCGAGAAAGGCGCGCGCCAGCGGGTGTTCGCTACCCTTCTGAACGGCTGCTGCGAGCCGCAAGACGTTTGCTTCGCTGTCGCCGGTTGCAACAGTTTCGGTGATGGACGGCTTGCCTTCCGTCAGGGTGCCGGTCTTGTCGATCAGCACCGTGTCGATTTCGTGCGCACGCTCGAGCGCTTCTGGATCGCGGATGAGAATGCCAGCGCGGGCGGCTGCGCCGGTGCCGACCATGAAGGCGGTAGGGGTCGCAAGGCCCAGCGCGCAAGGGCAGGCGATGACCATCACCGAGACAGCGGCGATCAAGCCTCCTGCGGCGTCGCCCTTGATGAGCCACCAGCCGAGAAACGTCGCGAGCGCGCAAAAGACCACAATGGGCACAAAGACGGCGGCGACCTTGTCGACGAGCTTTTGAACCGGGGCCTTTTTCGCCTGTGCGTTCTCGACGAGCGCGATGATTTTCGACAGCGTCGATTGCGCGCCGACGGCGCTCGTGCGGATGCGCAGGAGGCCGGAGCCATTGATCGAGCCGCCTGTAGCGCGATCATTCTCCTGCTTTTCGACCGGCACGCTTTCGCCGGTGAGCAGGCTCTCATCCACAGCGCTATGGCCGCCGATCACGATGCCGTCGACCGGCAACCTTTCGCCGGGGCGCACCACCACCACGTCGCCGACCGAAACTGCAGAGGCGGGGACGTCGATTTCCTGTCCGTCGCGCTCGATGCGGGCGCGGTCCGGACGCAACGCCATAAGCGCCCGGATCGCCGCTGTGGTGGATCGTTTGGCGCGGCTTTCCAGCCATTTGCCCAGCACCACGAGGGCGATGACCACGCTCGCTGCCTCGAAATAAAGGTGGCCCATGTGGTGAGCCCGCCCGCTCAGCAGCAGCCAGAGCGAATAGAAGTAGGCGGTGGAGGTGCCCATGGCGACCAGAAGGTCCATGTTGCCGCTGCCGCTGCGCAGGGCTTTCCATGCGGCCACATAAAATCGCCAGCCGATGATGAACTGCACAGGCGACGCCAGCGCGAGTTGCAGCCACGGGTCCACCGGAACGCCGAACATCGGCAGCGTGAGCGGAGCCGCCAGCGCGATGGCGACGACCATCCGGATTGTTTCGGCTTTCCGCCGGGCTTCGTCCTTGCGCTCAAGCTCGATATTGCGCTCGGCGTCGCCTGTCAGCAGTTCGGCGCTGTAACCGGCTTCTTCCACCGCCAGAATGAGATCGGCAGGCCGCAGTACGCCGCTGACGCCATCGACAAAAGCTTTCTCTGAGGCAAGGTTCACTTCCGCCTTCACGACGCCCGGCACGGCGGAAAGCGCCTTCTCGACACGGCCTGAACACGTGGCGCAGGTCATGCCGCCGATCTGCAACTCGCGCTTCTCGTGCGGCACAGTATAGCCGGCGTTTTCGATGGTCTCGGCCAGCGCGGTTGCGCTCGTGGTCGCAGGATCGAATGAGATATTGGCGGTCTCGGCTGCCAGATTGACGTCGGCCTCGACGCCCGGCATCCGCCGCAAAGCCGTCTCGATGCGGCCCGCGCAGGTGGCGCAGGTCATGCCCTCGACCGGCAGAACGATTTCGGATTTGCGGAGCGGGGCTTCGGCGAGAGACATGGGTTCGTCCGAATTCGAGGAGCCTCAACATAGGGATGCGCAACCCAACCCGCCAGCATGCAGGTCAATGTCCCATCGGCGTCCCACAATTGGCGCGCTGTATTTGCGCGAAAACGCGCTTGTGAGCAGCCTCGCCATTGGTGTACGCACGCGCAGCCACGGAGGAACGCATGACCGCCCAAGACACGCCAGGACTGACTGTCGCCGAAGCCTATATGTCGGCGTTGAGCGCCAGCGGCGTCAAATATGTTTTCGCCAACGGCGGCACCGATTTCGCCCCGATCATCGAGGGCATCGTGCACATGTCGGGGCAGGGGGCGAAGATCCCGCAATTCCTCACTGTGCCGCACGAGAATGTCGCGATTGCAATGGCGCAGGGCTATTCGAAAGTTTCCGGCGAGCCGTCCTGCGTGATGGTTCACGTGAATGTCGGAACCGCCAACACGATCTGCGGTTTGATGAATGCCGCGCGCGACAACGTTCCGGTTCTGCTGGCGGCGGGCCGCACGCCTGTCACTGAGTCCGGCCTTCACGGGTCGCGCGATGTGCCGATCCATTGGGCGCAGGAAAACTTCGATCAGGCCGCTATCGTGCGAGAGCATGTGAAGTGGGATTACGAATTGCGCCACGGCCAGCCGGTGAACACGCTCGTTCAGCGCGCGCTCGACATCGCCATGAGCGAGCCGCAGGGCCCGGTCTATATGACCCTGCCACGCGAGGTTCTGGCCGAGCATCACAAGGATCACGGTCCCGCGCCGCGCGGTCGTGCGCTGGGCTCGCTGGCGGCTGCGCCAAGTGCAACCGCCATCGACATGGCCGCCGATATGATCGCCAAGGCCGAGATGCCGCTGATCATCGCCGGTCATCCGAGCAAGACGGCTGCGGCATTCCTCAAGCTTGGCGAGCTGGTGACCGACAACGCCATCATGATCGTCCAGAATGGCGCCTATAACAATCTGTCGTCGTCCAACCCGATGAACCTCGGCATTCTGACGCCGGCGCTGCTCGAAAAGGCCGATCTGGTGATCGTGCTCGATTCCGCCGTGCCGTGGTTGCCGCTGCGGATGACGCCGCGTCGCGATGCGAAGCTCATGCACATCGCGCATGATCCGATGTTCGCACGTTATCCGTTCCGCGGTTTCGAAATGGACCTCGCTGTTGCGGGAGATCCGGGCGCGGCGGTCGGCATGCTGTGCGAGGCTCTCCGTGGCAAGCTGAAGGGTCAGGAGCGCAGCATCGATGCGCGTCGCAAGGTCATCGCGGACATGCGAGCGAAACAGGACGAGCAATTGCAGGCGGCGATCCTGCAAGCCTCCACCATGGCGCCGATTTCTCCGCTCTGGGTTGCTGCCTGCCTGAACAAGGTGAAGGAAAAAGACGCGATCATCTGTGACGAGCTGGGCGTTCCGTTCCCGGCGATGCAGCTTGAATCGCATGACGCCTGGGTGTCAGGCAGCTCCGGCGCGCTCGGCATGGGGCTTGGCCAGATGCTCGGCGCGAAGGTCGCTGCGCCGAACCGTCAGGTCATCGGCATTGTGGGGGACGGCTCGTATATGTTCGGCGTGCCGACGGCGGCGCATTTCGTGGCGCGGTCCGAAAAGATCCCGACGCTGACGCTGGTGATGAACAATTCGCAATGGTTCGCGGTGCGCCGCGCCACCATGTCGATGTATCCGACGGGCCATGCGTCGAAGGCCAACCAGCTTCCGATTGTCGAACTCGCGCCGTCTGTCGATTACGAGAAAATCGTCGAGGCCTGCGGCGGGCATGGCGAAAAGGTGGAAGATCCCGCGAAGCTTGAAGCCGCGCTGCGTCGCGGTCTCGAAAAGGTGGCGGCCGGCATTCCGGTGACGCTGGCGATCACCACCCGTCCACGCGGGTAAATCTCAAGGCAGGGGGCGGAATTACCTGCCCTTGGCCTTTTTGGCGGCGGCCTTTGCGGCCTTGACTGCCTTGGCGGACGGCGGCTTGCCGAAAGGCAGCTTGTTGTCGTCCGCAGGCGCTGCGTCCACGTCCAGTTCGGGCTGTTTGGCGGGGGCGACCTTGGCCTTTACGGGCTTGGCGGCGGGTGAACCGGTCACTTCGACGAATTTGATGGCCATCTGAAACTTCTCCGGGGCGGATTCGAGCCGCCAGTGGCGCTAAACTACGCCGGATGCCCGCCGGCTACAATGCGATTAACTTTTGAGTCATCTTTGGGCTTGTGGGACGCGCTTGCGCGCCTGTGGCTGTGGCGGGACGCCGAATTGCCGATCTGCTACGTAAAATTTGCAGGTCGCTTCGACCGAATCGCCTTCAATTCGGCCGTTTACGAGCGGAGCGCGCGGAACAAACCCGAACTCGGACGTTAATCACCATCATTTATTTACAGGAGATTAATTTGCCATGCGTTTGTCGCATGGCTGAGGGGCGGTTGAGCCCCTTACTTGCTGCGATGCGAAAGTCTATATTGCGTTGCATCAAACGAGTGGAGAGCGAGCTGGTTCCGGCGCCATCCACGGACAGGAATACGATCATGACCATCAAGTCCATCACCGCCCGCTTCAATGCCTGGCGTCGCTATCGCCTCTCGGTTCGCGAACTGTCACAGCTGTCGGACCGCGAATTGAATGACCTCGGCATCTCGCGCGCCGACATCGAGCATGTGGCTCGCCAGAGCGTCGGCCTCTAACAAGGTTCCCGCGGAGCACGGCTCCTCCCTTCCAGTCTCTGCGGTTGAAGCGCCCGCCGGTCCTCCCCCGGCGGGCGATTTCTTTTTGGGCTCTTCCGGTTGCCCGGGCAGGCTGCGCCCCATAAGTTGCGCGCCATGACAATCAATCAGGATCAAGAGCCCGTTCACGTGGTCGGCGGTGGACTGGCCGGCAGCGAGGCCGCGTGGCAACTGGCGCGGCGCGGCGTGCCGGTCGTGCTGCACGAAATGCGGCCCGTACGTGGCACGGAAGCCCATCAGACCGACCGTCTGGCCGAACTGGTTTGCTCCAACTCCTTCCGCTCAGACGATGCGATTTCCAATGCGGTCGGGTTGCTGCACCAGGAGATGCGGCGGATGGAGTCGCTGATCATGCGCTGCGCCGACGCCCATCAGGTGCCGGCGGGCGGCGCGCTGGCGGTGGACCGCGAGGGGTTTGCGCAGTCGGTGAACGATTCCATCGAGGCCGAGCCGCTGATTTCGCTCCGGCGCGACGAGGTGGCGGATATTTCGAAACTTGATGGCGACAGCATCATCGTCGCCACCGGGCCGCTCACCTCGCCAGATCTTGCGCAATCGATTCTCGCTCTGACCGGCGAGGCGCAACTGGCGTTCTTCGACGCCATCGCGCCCATCGTGCATCGCGACACCATCGACATGTCGAAGGCCTGGTTCCAGTCGCGTTACGACAAGACGGGGCCGGGCGGCACCGGGGCCGATTACATCAATTGCCCACTCGACCGCGAGCAATATGCGGGTTTCATTGCGGCGTTGCTGGATGGCGACAAGACCGGGTTCAAGGACTGGGAAGGCACGCCCTATTTCAACGGCTGCCTGCCCATCGAGGTGATGGCCGAGAGCGGGCCAGAGACCCTGCGACATGGGCCGATGAAGCCGGTGGGGCTGACAAATCCCCACAATCCGACCGTGAAGGCCTATGCGATTGTCCAGCTCCGGCAGGATAACGCCCTGGGGACGCTCTATAATATGGTCGGCTTCCAGACCAAGCTGAAGCACGGCGATCAGGTGCGCATCTTCCGCTCAATTCCAGGGCTGGAGAATGCCGAATTCGCCCGGCTGGGCGGTCTGCATCGCAATACATTTCTCAATTCGCCGCGCGTGCTCGATTCCCTGCTGCGCCTCAAGGCGGATACGCGCCTGCGTTTCGCCGGGCAGATCACCGGTTGCGAGGGCTATGTGGAGAGCGCCGCAGTCGGCTTGATGGCCGGCCGGATGGCGGCGGCCGAGCGGCTGGGGCAGAGCTTCGGGCCGCCGCCGTCCACCACCGCCATCGGGGCATTGCTCAATCATATTACCGGCGGGCATATCGAGACCATCGACGCCGGGCCGCAAAGTTTTCAGCCGATGAACGTCAATTTCGGCCTGTTTCCGCCGCTGAAGGAAGCGGTCGTGTCGCCGGACGGGCGGCGGCTCAAGGGGCCGGAAAAGGGACAAGCCCGCAAGCGCGCGCTGGCCGATCGGGCGCGGCGGGATTTGGCGGCATGGCTGGAAGGCGACATGCGGATTGCGGCGGAATGAAAAAGTTCGCGGCTATCGGGGCGCTCGTTCTCGGGCTTGCGGCGACAACGCCGGCTTTCGCCGCCGGGCCGGTCTGCCGGGGTACTTTTCTGCGCGATGTTCAGGGACAGGCGGTGGTCGAGACCGGCGATCTGGAACCGGCTGGCGAACATCGCCGCAAGGGCGATGTGGACGAGTTCACCGGGTCCGACAGGTTCGAGGGCTTGGTCTATTACGAGCGCCGGGGTGGCTACTTCTATCCGGCGAAAGCCGTGAAACTTTCCGGCGGGTGCAGGCTGAAGCGGCTTCGGTGAAGTTGAGACTTTGATTCAAGCGCCCTGTCTGGTTGCGGGATTGAATCCGGAAAATGCTTCAACGCATTGTTACATTTAAGATGTTTTAGAAAACTCTCCCGCCGTCCGTCGTGCCGGTCTGTGGCGCTTCCATGAGGGGTCTCCAAAAACGAAGCCGGCGACCCTAAGGTCGCCGCTTCCTAAGCCGGATATGGCTCAAATTCAGTTCGGGCTGGTGCTGCCGCTGCTTCCGCCGCCGCTGCTACCGCCGGTCAGGGACTGGTAGGCTGGCGGGTTGGGGTTTCCGGTGCCCTGACCGGCATTGTTTCCGCCAGCCGCTTGCGTCGGAGGAGCGTAAGTCGGGTTTCCGCCAGCGGTCTGGAAGCTGGAAACTGCAGCTTGCTGCACTGCGGGGGGCATCTGCTGGACTTCCTGCGAGAGCGCGGCGGCGGCCTGAAGGGCGGCCGGCGACCCGTTGGCGATCAGGGCTTCCTGCGCATTGCCCATGGCGGCTCCGACGCTCGAGGCGATTGTCGTCTGCGTGGCGGGCGGCAAGGTCGCGACCACGTCGGTCACGAGGCTGGCTGCAAGCGGGGTGGCCGCAAGATAGTTCTCCAGCGCCTGCGTGGCGGCCGCCAAAGCTGCGGGATTGCCAGAGCGCTGGGCCACCGCGATGGCGGCCATGCGCGCCCTGAGAGCGGCGCGAGCCTGGGCAGCCGTGGGGGCGCTCTGCGCCTGCGCCGACTCGACGAAAGAGGGAACGTTCACAATAGACTGGGCACCGACCAAGGTCGCTGCGGCCAATGAGAGAGCAATGATTTTCCGCATGGTTGGGTCCATCCATTCAACAAGATTACGAATCTATACTACGTCGATTTCGAAAGCGCCAGTCAGTCCTTGCGATATTTTTAAATCACCAGTCCTATTGCATCAGGGCAACAATACCCGTCCGCCGTTCATCGCCACCGCCTGACCGGTCATATAGGCGGCGTCCGGGCTCGCCAGAAAGGCCGCCAGTCCGGCCATATCTTCAGGGTAGCCGACGCGACCCAGCGGGATTTGTTTGCGACCGCGCTCCAGCACTTCCGCCTCGGTGGCGTTTTCGAGCGGCTGTGCGGTCAACGAAACGCCGGGAATGATGGCGTTGACGCGGATATTGTGGCGCGCCCATTCGAGCGCCAGCGTTTTCGTGAATGATAACAACGCCGCCTTGGTCGCCGCATAACCAGCGCCGCCCGGCGTGCCCTCGACGCCGCGGCCCGAGGCGATGTTGATGACCACGCCGCGCCTGCTGGCGATCATGCCCGGTCCGAAAGTCTTCGAGACCAGAAACGGCGCAGTGATATTGACCCGGAAAGTCTTGTCCCAGATGTCCGGGTCCATCGCCAGTATATCGAATCGCGGATAGATGCTGGCGTTATTGATCACCAGATAGGGCGAGCCGAAACGCGCCAGTGTTGCTTGCCCGGCGCTCTCGATGGCGGTTCGATCGGCGAGATCGACGCGGAAGAACTCCGCCTCCGCGCCGAGGTCGCGCGTCTGGCGGAGGCTCTCCTCACCAATTTTCGCATCGACATCCCAGATGGCGATGCGAGCGCCGAGTTTGGCGAACCGGCCGCAGAAGGCGCGGCCGAAACCGCCGCCGCCGCCCGTCACGACGACCAGATCGCCGGGCCGCAAGCCGTCGCGTTCGATGCCGTCATGGCTCATGCGAGGTGCTTTCGGAGGAACGCGATGGAGCGGTCCCAGGCGTCGCGGGCGGAATCTTCCCGGTAATTCTTGATAGCGAGGTCCATGAAGCCGTGGCCTGTGGCCTCGTAGGTTTTGAATTCGTGCTCGATGCCGAGCATTTCGAATGCTTCGGCGATTTTTGCCACATCGGCCGGCGAGGGGTTCCGGTCGTCGGCGCCGTAGAAGCCCGCAATGGGGCAGCCGATGTCGCCCAGTCTTTCGTAAACTGCCGGCGAGCCGTGGCGCGAGGTCATGACGCCGCCGCCGTAAAACACCACCCCGCAGCGAAAGCCCGGCACGGTCGCCGCGCCCAGCAGAGCGCCGCGCCCGCCCATGCAATGTCCAAGTATGGCGGTGGCGGTCGGGTCGATGTTCGGCAGATTGCGCAGGTAGATCGTCGCGTTCAGCATGTCGTTGACGCAATGATCGTCCGTCATGGCGTCCTTGGCGACAGTGTCGTCGGGGGCGTCCGGCGTGTGGTGATAGTGATTTGGTGCGACGACCGCGAAGCCTGCCTCCACCAGCCGTTCGGCAGTGGCGTGTGTGAAGGGGCTCAGGCCATAGCGATGGTGCGACAGCAGGATGCCCGGATATTTGCCAGGGCCGGAGGGAACTCCGACCAGCATGTCCATCGGGCTTTCGTCAACGATCAGCCAGTCAGTTTGCAGCATGTCTTCTCCCCGCAGCGCGGCGATTATCGCGGTACGGAGCGCTCTTGTCGATGGCCGAAGGGGTAGTCTTGGGCCGGAAGGCCAGCCTTGACACGGGCGCGCGTTTCACGGCCTGCTGGCGCCGGAATATCCTCATGCGGCGGACCGGAACCCGGCTGCGATTGATTGCACCGACCCAGACTGGCCGCCGAAGTTCGCCTCTTTATAGTTTCACGACAGGACCGGTGCGCTGCGGCCGGCCCTTGTTCTTACCTAAAAACGCAGCGAAACCGGGAGATAATGATGGTTGCGCTTGCCGATTCCGATCTGAGAAAAATTCTCGGCGAAAACTTCAGGGAAAAACAGGATCAGCTTGACGCCGCCAGCGGCCTCGACGAAACTGAGCGCGACGCCAAGGCGCGGATCGACGGTATGCAGAATCAGAAGTCGTTTGTGATCTATACCGGCATCATCGGGCTGGTTCTGGTCGTTGCGACCAAATATTCACCGACCCCCACCGCCATGTGGATCCAGATCGGCATCGGCCTCGGGGTCGCGGCGCTTTGCGGCGTCTATTATGGCTATCTTCGCAGCGAAGTCGCGAAGGGGCTGCGCAAGGCCGCCACGAAGGGGTGATGTCAGCATTTCCGGCAGGAAGAATTTGGTTGGCATAGGCTTTGGCATATGCTAGGAATCTTCGATGCTGGAACGTAGCGTCAAGCTCTTTCGTAACGGACGCAATCAGGCGGTTCGAATTCCTCGCGAGTTCGAATTGCCCGGTGTCGACGCCATCATGCGGAAGGACGGGGACAGGCTGGTCATCGAGCCCGTGAAAAAATTGGGCCTCCTGGATCTGTTGAAGTCGCTCAAGCCCATTGAGGATGAATTCCCCGATATTGAGGATCGTCCTGCGGAGCCTGTCAGACTTTGACGCGCTATTTGCTGGATACGAATATTGTGTCCGACCTGGTCCGCAATCCTGCCGGACGCGTGGCGGTCCGAATAGCCGAAGTCGGCGTCGAGAATATTTGCACCAGTATTGTGGTTGCATCCGAGTTGCGATTTGGCGCGGCCAAGTCCGGTTCGCCCAGATTGATCGCGCAGGTAGATACTCTTTTGGGAGCTCTCGAGATTTTGCCGCTCGAAACTCCCGCCGATCTTGTCTATGGCGCGATCAGGGATGCGCTTGAGACCATCGGTGCACCAATCGGGGCGAATGACCTGCTCATTGCGGCTCATGCGCTCGCAGTTGATTGCGTTCTGGTAACGAACAACGTGCGCGAGTTTTGCAGAGTACCCGATTTGCAGGTGGTGGATTGGCTTTCAGTGTAGTTTAATTTACCGATCCACCAATTTTAACGGATCAAGCCAGCCTCTAATTCAATATCAGCTTCTGCCCACGTCAGACTGTTGAAGGTGCTGGCGGCGGACTGACTAGCCCTTCACTCCGCAGCCTCTTTCCCCTTCACCACCGGCATGGGCCGGCGCGCCAGCACGTCCTTCAGGAACTTGCCTGTGTGGGAGCGCGGATTCTTGGCGATGTCCTCGGGCGTGCCGATGGCGACAATTTCACCGCCGCCGTCGCCGCCCTCCGGGCCCATGTCGATCACCCAGTCGGCGGTCTTGATGACTTCGAGATTGTGCTCGATCACCACAACCGAATTGCCCTGATCGACCAGTTCGTGCAGCACTTCGAGCAGCTTCGCCACATCGTGGAAATGCAGGCCGGTAGTGGGCTCGTCGAGAATATAGAGCGTGCGGCCGGTCGAGCGGCGCGACAATTCCTTCGAGAGTTTTACGCGCTGAGCCTCGCCGCCCGAGAGGGTTGTCGCCTGCTGGCCGACATGGACGTAGTTGAGGCCGACGCGCGCCAGCGTCTCCATCTTTTCGCGGATCGACGGCACGGCCTTGAACAACTGGCCAGCTTCCTCGACCGTCATGTCAAGGACGTCCGCAATGCTCTTGTCGCGATATTTCACTTCCAGTGTTTCGCGGTCGTATCGCTTGCCCTTGCAGACATCGCAGGTGACGTAAACGTCCGGCAGGAAGTGCATTTCGATCTTGATGACGCCGTCGCCCTGACAGGCTTCGCAGCGCCCGCCCTTCACGTTGAACGAAAAACGGCCCGGCTGGTAGCCGCGCGCTTTCGCCTCGGGCAGGGCCGCGAACCATTCGCGGATCGGGGTGAACGCGCCCGTATAGGTGGCCGGATTCGAACGCGGCGTGCGGCCGATGGGCGACTGGTCGATGTCGATCACCTTGTCGAGATGTTCGAGGCCTTCCAGCTTGTCGTGGGGCGCGGGCAGTTCGAGCGCGCCATTGAGGCGTCGCGCGACCGCCTTGTAGAGCGTGTCGATGACGAGCGTGGACTTGCCGCCGCCGGAGACGCCAGTGATACAGGTGAAAGTGCCCAGCGGAATTTCCGCCGTGACGTTCTTCAGATTGTTGCCGCGCGCGCCGACGATCTTCAGCTTGCGGCCGGGCTGCGCCTTGCGGCGGGCGCGGGGCAGGGCAACCATTTTCGCGCCGGTTAGATACTGGCCGGTCAGCGATTTCGGATTGGCCATGATGTCCGAAGGCTTGCCTTCGGCGATGATTCTTCCGCCGTGGATGCCTGCGCCGGGACCGACATCGACTACATAATCGGCGGTGAGGATGGCGTCTTCATCGTGTTCGACAACGATGACGGTGTTGCCGAGATCGCGAAGTCGCCGCAGCGTATCGAGCAGGCGGGCGTTGTCGCGCTGGTGCAGGCCGATGGAGGGTTCGTCCAGCACATAAAGCACGCCGGTGAGGCCGGAGCCGATCTGCGAGGCAAGCCGAATGCGCTGACTTTCGCCGCCTGACAGGGTGCCGGAATTGCGCGACAGAGTCAGATATTCGAGGCCGACATCGTTCAGAAACGTCAGGCGCTCGCGGATTTCCTTCAGGATGCGCGAGGCGATTTCGTTGCGTTTCGAGTCGAGATGGACGGGTAGTTCGGTCGCCCATTTGACGGCGTTTTTGACCGAGAGTTCGGACACTTCGCCGATATGCTGTCCGTGAATCTTTACCGCCAGCGCTTCCGGCTTCAACCGGAAACCGCTGCAGGCCGCGCAGGGCGTGGCGGACATGAAGCGCCCGATTTCCTCGCGCGCCCATTCGCTTTCGGTTTCCAGAAAGCGGCGCTCCAGATTGCGCACGACGCCCTCGAAGGGCTTTTTCACATCATAGGCGCGCAGGCCGTCGTCGTAGGAAAACTTGATCGCTTCCTCGTCGGAGCCGAACAGGATCGCATCGCGCGCCTTCTTCGGCAGATCGTCCCACGGCGTATCGAGACGGAACTTGTAATGTTTGCCCAGAGCTTCAAGCGTTTGCAGATAATAGGGTGAACTTGATTTTGCCCACGGGGCGACCGCGCCCTTTTTCAGGGTCAGCTTGCCGTCCGGGATCACCAGTTCGGCGTCGATCTTCTGTTCGGAGCCAAGGCCCGAACAGGTGGGGCAGGCGCCGAACGGATTGTTGAACGAGAACAGGCGCGGCTCGATTTCGGGAATCGTAAATCCCGACACCGGGCAGGCGAATTTCGACGAAAAGACGATGTGGTTGGCGGCGTGATGGGTGGAGACGTTGGCGGCGCCCTTTGCCTTTTCGCCGGCGGCGGGCGCAGCGGGAGTCTCGTCGGCAAATTCCACGATCGCTAGACCGTCCGCCAGTTCCAGGGCAGTCTCGAAACTTTCGGCGAGGCGCGCCGCAATGTCGGCGCGCACCACGATGCGGTCCACAACCACGTCGATGTCGTGTTTCAGTTTCTTGTCGAGAACGGGAGCGTCGGAGATCTCGTAATATTTGCCGTCGATCTTGAGGCGCTGGAAGCCGCGTTTCTGAAATTCGGCGATCTCCTTGCGGTATTCGCCCTTGCGGCCGCGAATGACGGGCGCGAGCAGATAGAGGCGACTACGCTCCGGCAGGGCCAGAACGCGATCGACCATCTGGCTGACAGTCTGGCTCTCGATCGGCAGGCCGGGGGCGGGCTACTATCGTACGGCGACGCGCGCCCAGAGCAGGCGCATGTAATCGTGGAT
>CANJWR010000020.1 GCA_947478455.1 Beijerinckiaceae bacterium
AGCGAATCTTGCACGGTTTGATAATAATTCCAACGATTTGACGCAACTCTTCGAAATATCGCTTGCTATTGCGAATCAATGAGCGTACCAAACCATATCGATTTGCAGACGACCAATTGGTTTGCGCGTTCCGCGCCCACTGACGACCTCCTCCGAAAATTCGATCTTCACGCGGAAGCGCTCTGGCGCTGCCGATCTATACACATACGTTCTAAGGATACTCCCATGGCTTCGGGAACAGTTAAGTGGTTTAACGGCGAAAAAGGTTACGGCTTCATCCAGCCCGACGACGGCAGCAAGGATGTTTTCGTACACATTTCGGCTGTTGAGCAGGCCGGCATGCGTTCGCTGAACGAAGGCCAGAAGATCAACTACGAGTCCATTGCCGATCGTCGCACCGGCAAGACTTCGGCTGGCAATCTTCAGGCCGCCTGATAAATCTTTGTTTCGACTTTGATGCCGACCACGGATGTACTGGCGGTATTGGTCAAACAAGTTTGGAGCCCCGAATGAAAATTCGGGGCTTTTTCTATTTTGGCGTCGGCTCGCCGCAGATGCGGTTGTCCGCCCATATGATTCGACTTTTCGCTGATTCAGAGTCACATTTGAATGAGTGAAGAGTGGGAGCGTAGTTTGAGCGATCGTTCAGCAGAGTGGTCCTTCGAGGCCGTTGCGGCGGATTTTCCCATTCAGGTCAGGTTCGAGTATGACCGGGACCGGGAAAAGGCACGCTTCGCGGCGGTCCAGAACTATCTGGAGCGGTTGCCGTCTGCGGCGCCGGTCGCATTGCGTGAGCGCCGCGACGGGGTCGATTATGTGATCCGGGCGTTTCGGGATTTGCGCGACGCCGATGCTTTCGTGGCCCGGTTTGGCGGCATTCTGGTCGGTGCCGGGCTTCCGGCGACAGTCTGACGGCCGGATTTGCGTCCGTTGCATCCGGATTGACAAGTTCAGAGCAATGGATTCAGATGATTGTGAGCGGATCAATCTGGATTCATGTCGCCAAAATCGAAGGGTGCAGGGATGAACAAGGGCATTTTGTTTGCCGGCGTTGCAATCGCCTTCGGGTTTTCACCCGTTTCGGCGGGCGCTGAAACTCTGCCGCTGGTTGCCGGAACGGTTGTGATGGTCGACGCCAAGACATCCAAACTCACGATTGAGCATGAACCGATTGCAAACCTCAACGTCGGGCAGATGACGATGGTTTTCAACACCGCTACCGCCGATCTCATCAGGAAGGCGAGAATTGGCGACTCTGTGCGCTTTACGGCCATCCGCATGAACGGTCAGGCGACGGTTACGTCGATCATCAACGAGACCGCGCTACTCAGTGGCGAAAGCTGCGAATAGATTTCGTCAGCCTGTCGCAATGATGGCATCTTTTCGCCATTCGTGATTTTGCCTTTCCTGAGGGCTGACGGCACGTTTTTACAATCGGAATTGTCATGTTGAAACAGACCATCTTGGCTGCCTGTCTGGCGAGCGTTCTGGGCAGCGTCGCACTTGCCGGCCCGTTCGAAGACGGCGCAGAGGCCTATAATGGCGGCGATTTCGCGAAGGCGCTCGTCTCGTGGAAAGCGATGGCGGATGCTGGCGATCTACGCGGCCAGTTCAACGTCGGAATATTGAACGATCAGGGCAAAGGCGTCGCGAAGAACCCGGCAGAAGCTCTCAAGTTTTATCGGCTGGCGGCGGAGCAGGGCGACGCCATCGCGGCGTTCAATGTCGGGACCATGTACCTGCAGGGCGACGGCGCACCGGCCAACGCGGTGGAAGGCGTTAAATGGTACAAGCAGGCGGCCCAGAAGGGCGACGTGCTTGCACAATATCAACTCGGGTTGATTTTCTCCGAGGGCAAGGGCGTGCCGCAGGACTATGCGGAGGCCGCCAAATGGTACGAAATGGCCGCCAACAAGAAGCACGCGCAGTCGCAATCCAATCTTGGAAACATGTACGCCAATGGGCAGGGCGTCGAGCAGGACGCCGGCAAGGCCAATGACTGGCTGGAGAAAGCCAGCGAGAACGGCATGTTCGGCGAGAGCAACACATCCTGCAACACGCAACGCAGCGCCCAAAATCTGGAACTGTGCCGCCGCGTCGTGCCGCGTATGTAATCTAGCGGCGCACCGCAGGGGCTTCTATCGGAAGCCCGCGTCCGCGCCACGCCACGTAAAGTTCGAGGCTCAGATATTCGGGCGATCCGGCCGCATAGGGCTCGGCGCGCACCGATGTGTTGCACCATGCGAAGATGCGATGACGCGAGACCATCGCGCGCCAGCTCAGCCGATGAATCGGAAAGCCGTTGAGCTGGCCCTGGCTGATGACGTCGCCACGTAGTTTCGAACCCACAAGAGCATCGTGGCATTGGCCGCAGGCGAGATCGAGCTGGCCCCGTCGCGCGTCGTAGAATTTCCGGCCTTCTTCGAAGAAGGGTTTGGCGGGCCCCTCGATGTCGACATTCAGCGGCTTGCCGCGCGACTGATAGGAAATGTAGGACGTGAGCGCGAGCAACTCGTCGGACTCATATTTGTAGGTGGACGCCTTCATGCGATCCGCGCGCTCTGTGTTGATGCGCAATTCAAGATTCACCAAGCCACCGCGCGCTGAATCGAAAACCGGGTAGCGCGCCGCAACGCCCGTCATCGATGTTTCTGCATCGCCATGGCAGGATGCGCAGGATTTTCCGTCAGGTCCGTCTTTTTGATTCCAGAGTTCGCGTCCTCGTTCGACAGCAAACATGCCGGGGTTCTGGAACTCGTCGTCCTGCAGCGAACGTGTTGCGGGCGTCATGAACAGATAGCCCGATTTGCGGCCGTCGATTTCATAGGGCGCATTGGTCACGTCGGCGGCGCTCCCTGCTACTGCGGAGAGAGTGGCAATCGCCGTCAACAGTGCGGCGAGTTTGGTATTTACAGCTGGCATGTGAGGCAAAGTCCGAACGGCTGCATGCCTAATTGTCCTTCAGCAGCGACAGATAGGCAACGACATCCTCGATCTGCTGCGCCGTGTAGATGGGCCGATCCCTAAAACTTTCGCCGACGCGCATAAAGTTCGACACGCGATAATACGACGGCATGATCGTCGCAGGGTTGACGGCCTTGGGGTCGATCAGCCGCAATCGCAATTCACTTGCCGTGAATCGGCTGCCGACGCCGGCCAACGGAGGGCCGATTTCGCCGTGATCAGGCTCCTCCGGGATCGGCATGGAATGGCAGATCAGGCAGGTGACGTGATTCATGTCGCGGACAATCTGTCTGCCGCGCGCCGGATTGCCGGGTTCGCCGGTCAACGGCTGCGGGACAGCGCCATTTTCGATTTTGAAATTTACCAGGCCTTCGCCTACTGCTGCGGTCACGATAAAGGACGAGGCTGCAAGTACAGGCAGCCATGCCGCAATGCTTTTGCGAATGATCGTCAAGCGCGTCAGCCGAACATTTCCGACGTCTGGCTCACGTACCAGCCGCGGCCATATTCGGCCTCCTGCTTGCGAAAGGCTGCGCTTGCGCCGAGCGGGCTGACGCCACCTGCGCCGACGACAGCCGTGATGGCTCCATCGGGCGCAACGCGGAACACGTCTACAACCGAAATGCCGTAGTCTGGGCCAACGAGGCTGTAGCAGGTGTTGATGAAGGATGGGATAGATGGCGTTTCGCCGCTCTGCAATGCTGCAATCGCCTGCGCGCAGACTTTTGCCTGTGAGCCGGCCGAAAAGCCTGATTTCGGCATGGCCCCGGCAACGATGGCGTCTCCTACGATGTGAATGCCAGGCACGACAACCGATTCAAACGTCGTCGGATTGACGTTGCACCAGTCGCTGCGTCCGGCGAGGCCGGCCGTATCGACAATTGCAGCGGAGCGCTGCGGCGGAATGATATTCGCCACATCGGCCTTTTGCTCGACAAATTCGGTGTAGATGGTTTTCGTCGCCGGATCGACGCGAACCAGATTGCCGTTCTGGCCGAACGGCACCCATTCGATCAGCGGTCCGTAAAGCTGCTTCCAGCCTTCGATGAACAGGCCCTGCTTCGAGAATGTGTCCTTGGCGTCGAGCAGGATGAGCTTCGATCGCGGTTTTCTGGTCTTTAGGTAATTGGCGATCAGGCTTGCACGTTCATAGGGTCCGGGAGGGCAGCGGAACGGGTTTGCCGGAATTGTCATCACGACGACGCCGCCATCCGGCATTTCCTCAAGCTGGCGACGCAGCAGCATGGTCTGTGCGCCGGCCTTCCAGGCGTGGGGTAGAATAGCCGAAGCAGCTTCGTCGTAACCCTCGATGGCGCGCCATTTAATGTCGATGCCGGGCGACAGGACGAGCCTATCGTATGGCAGGGATGATCTGCTTCCGAAGCGCACATTCTTGCGCTCGGCATCGATAGCAGTAACGCTGTCGCGCACAAGCGTGACGCCTGCGCGTCGAAGACCATCATAGCTGTGGGTGATGGAAGCCATTTCGGCCAGTCCGCCGATCACCGCATTGCTAAAAGGGCAGGTGATAAAAGTCTCGTTCGGCTCGACGAGGGTGACGTCGATGCCGGGCGCGAATTTACGCAACATGCGGGCGCAAGTTGCGCCGCCAAAGCCGCCCCCGACAATCACGACGCGGCCACTCGCGGCAGCCCGGACCGGCGTAGGGGCGAAGGCGGCGAGCGCGGCCGCGCCGCCGGCTTTCAGAAAATCCCTGCGTGTGCTGCGGGCGATCATGCTTTCCGACTCCGCAATCCGAGTGCTAACGAGAAAGTGAAGAGAAGTACTGGCCGAGCGCGTCAATTTCGGCGTCCGTGTAGCCTTTTGCAATGCGGGTCATTACAGTCGCCTCCAGTTCGCCCGCCCGAAAGCCTTTTAGCTTCGAAGACAGAGCGCCTGCGTCAAGCTTGTCGATGGATGGCATGGAGCCGGGGCTGACTCCGCCCGCCCCATGACAATTGGCGCAGGTTGCGGCAAGCACTGCAGGCTTTGCAGTATCTGCAAATGCCGTATTGGAAAATGCAGCCACGCACACCAGGGCGAAAGCGCCAGCGAAGCGCAATTTACCGGGACGATTTCGATCCATGCAGCACCGTCGCTGATGCGGAAGGGCTTTGGCCCTGAGCCGGCGTTTCCAGGAAAGTTGATTGGCTCGACGATAGTGCAGGCATTGGGATTGAGCAATCCGCGTGGCGGCAGACCGGGCTTGCGCCGGCAAGGGTTGCCGAACGCTGCGGGCTTCACTAGATTCGTCGATCAAACAGCGTTTTGGGCCATTTTGCCGCTAGATGTGCGGAGGGAGATAGGATTGGCGCCCGGGCCGAAATTTTCGCGACGCAGATTGCTGACAGGCGCCGGATGCTCGGCGCTCGCAGGTGCAGTTCCTTTTTTGCCCGCCGTCGCACAAGTGACGGATTTGCGGGGGCTCGACGCCCTCTGGCGCAACGCCGAGGACGCAGTCACGGCGTTTTTCGGCAACAATGTGAAATATTCATTCACCGGACTGGACCTCGATCTGCCCGAACATGCCGATGTGGGCAGTTCGGTGCCGATGACAATCCGCATCGACTGCGCAATGACGGAGGAGGACTATCCCCGGGTTGTGCATATTGTTGCGCACGGAAACCCGACACCACATGTCATGTCTGCCTGGTTTCTCCCGGCAAGCGGCAAGGCGGAATTCAATACGCGAATCCGGCTCGAAAAATCGCAGAAGGTCACTGCGGTTGCACAGATGAGCGACGGTCGCCATCTGCGGATGGATCGCGAGATTTCGGTCAGTTTCGGGGCTTGCGCGCAGATAGGCACCGGCGGAAATGACGATATTTTTGCATTTCAGCCACAAACGCGCGTGAGCGTCCAACCGACCGCCCATCGCGGAGATGTGATCCCTATCCGGGCGCTGATTTCGCACCCGATGGAAACCGGCTTGCGTCTCGACAGTACTGACGAGTGGGTGCGAAAGCGCATCATTTCGAGCTTTGATTGCAAGTACCAGGGGGCGAGCGTTTTCAGAGCACGGCTCTATCCGGCGATCGCCACGAACCCGTATTTTCTCTTTCATGCGCGGGCTCAGGACAGCGGCATATTCGATTTCGTCTGGTATGACATGATCGACATGACCTTCAAAAGCCAAGCAAAGATCACAATCGTCTGACTGGTGTGCGGAAACCATATCACCGTGAGTAAATTGCTGCAGTGCAGCATTATTTTTGCGTGTTTTGGTCCATTTTTGTCTGAAGCATCTGATGGCCGGTCTTGGCCCAAATGGAAAAACTGTGTATCGTTTTTCGAAAGTCGACTTTCCAAGAAAGCGACTTTTTGAGTGATCCGGTTTGCTGTGGGCCTGCGTATTTCGCGACGGGTCCGTGTTTGAAGGGGAGGAACGGTATGGCTGTCTCCATTAATGTGAATGGCAAGGTGCACGACGTAGAAGTCGAGCCCGAAACGCCATTGCTTTGGGTTCTGCGTGATACGATCGGTCTGACGGGCACAAAGTACGGTTGCGGTATCGCCCAGTGCGGCGCCTGCACGGTTCATGTCGACGGTCAGCCGACGAAATCCTGCAACGTGAACGCCGCCAGCGTGGTAGGCAAGAAGG
The DNA here is from genome assembly GCA_947478455.1 of Beijerinckiaceae bacterium. Taxonomy (GTDB): domain Bacteria; phylum Pseudomonadota; class Alphaproteobacteria; order Rhizobiales; family Beijerinckiaceae; genus Terripilifer. Next base: position 6,566 of record CANJWR010000020.1, read on the forward strand.
TCATCACGATCGAAGGTCTGTCCCCGGACAGCAGCCACCCGGTCCAGAAGGCTTGGCTCGAACTCACTGTTCCGCAGTGCGGCTATTGCCAGTCAGGCCAGATCATGTCGGCCGTCGCGCTTTTGCGCCGCAGCCCGAATCCTTCAGATCGTGAAATTGACGCAGCAATGGCCGACAACATCTGCCGCTGCGGCACCTATCAACAAATCCGTGAAGGCATTCACGCCGCTGCCAAGTTGGGCAATGCGTAAGGGAGGCGACCATGAACCAGATTGATATTTCGCGTCGTACTTTCATTCGCTCGTCGCTCGCAGTTGGCGGCGGTCTCATGCTCGGCTTCCACATGCCGGTTTCCGCCGAGGCGGCTATCGTCATGGGCGAGCCTTGGAAGAATCCTGCCGAAGGCGTTGAAATCAACGCCTGGCTGACCATCGACAATGCCGGCGTCGTGACCATCCGCTGCCCGCATACCGAAATGGGTCAGGGCGGCATGACTTCTGTGGCGACGCTCGTCGCTGAAGAACTCGATGTTCCGTGGGCGAATGTTCGCTGCGTGCTGGCTGACGCCAACCGCTTCGTGACGCGCGGTCAGGAATACAAGGATATGTCGACGGGTGGTTCGAACCTCGTTCGCAACCGTCATCCGCACATCCTGCAGGCCGGCGCCTCGGCGCGCGAGCGCCTGAAGGAAGCTGCCGCGAAGGCCTGGGGCGTTGACCGTTCCAAGGTTGTCGCCAAGCAGGGCGTGCTGACCTCCGGCGACAAGAAGGGCACCTACGGCGAATTCGCCACCGCCGCCGCCGCCGTAACGCTCTCCGAAGAGCCCAAGGCGAAGGCCTATAAGGACTGGTGGTTGCTCGGCAAGGATACGCCGCGCATGGACGTCGCCGTAAAGGTCAATGGCAGCGCCATTTACCCGATCGACGTGCGGGTTCCCGGCATGGTTTATGCCGCCGTGAAGTCCAGCCCGGTTCCGGGCGGCAAGCTGAAGAGCTTCAATTTCGACGCCATCAAGGGTCGTCCGGGTATTTTGGGCGTCGTCGAACTGAAGCAGACCAAGGCCAAGCTGCAGAACGCCGACATGCGCAGCGCTATCGCGGTTGTCGCCGACAGCTTCTATCGCGCCAAGACCGCGCTCGATCTCATGCCGATCGAATGGGATCTGGGCCCGGGCGCCGACAACAGCTTCGAGAAGATGGACAAGCTCGCGCGCGAGCTGATGGACAAGGACGGCCAGCACGCTGAAGAAGTGCGTGGCGATCCGCGCCCGATCCTCGCGAAGGGCGGTAAGGTCGTCGTCGGCGACTATGCTCGTCCGTACGAGTGCCATGTTCCGATGAGCCCGCCGGCCGCTGTGGCCAGCGTGACTGCGGAACGTGTGGACATCTGGAGCTTCACGCAGAACGTTGCTGCGACGCTGCTCATGGCTGCCGACCAGACCGGTCGTCAACCGAAGGATGTGTACTCTCACGGCGTCTATCAGGGCGGCGCTTTCGGTCTCGGCAACGCGATCGATCTGCCCCGTCAGGCGGTCGAGATCTCCAAGCAGATCGGCAAGCCGGTCAAGGTGATCTGGACCCGCGAGGAAAACATCCTGCAGGCTCGCGCACGTCCGCCGATCTGGGCAAAATTCCAGGCCGTGCTCGACGACAAGGGCTTGCCGGCGGCGATGATCAGCCGCGCCATCGGCGAGAGCGAGGTTCCGGACTATGCGGACCGCGGTATCGCCAACATGGCGTACAAGGTTCCTCATTTCCGGTATGAGCGTCATATCGTCCCCAGCAATATGCCGATCGGCCCGAACCGCGCCCCCGGCAATAACAACAACGGCTTCACGATTGAGTCCTTCGCGGACGAAATGGCGATCGCCGGTGGTTGGGATCCGCTGGAATGGCGTATGAAGATGACCGAGGGCAACGAGCCCTGGCAGCGCGTATTGGCCAAACTCAAGGAAGTGTCCGGTTTCACCACCAAGCTTCCGAAGGGCAAGGGAATGGGCATTGCGGTCGTTGAGTCGCACGGTTCGGTCGTGGGCGCTTGCGCCACCGTCGAAGTGTCGCGTCGCGGCGCTCTGACTATCGAGAAGATCCTGATCGTGTCGAACTCGGGATACGTGATCAACCCGCGTGCAGCGAGCGAGCAGGTTTACGGCTCGACCGCCTGGGAATTGAGCCACGCCATGTACGGCGGCCTCAACCTGCAGGGCGGCCGCTACCAGAACGTCAACTTCGACACCTACAAGCTGATGCGCTTCCCCGATATGCCGACTGTCGAAAGCGTGTTCGCCATGTCGGAGAACAACTGGTGGGGTGGCTTCGGTGAAACGGCTGGTCCGCCCACGCCGCCGGCTGTCGCCAACGCGATCTTCTTCGCCACCGGCAAGCGCATTCGCACGACGCCGATGCTCAAGCACGATCTGAGCTGGGCCTGATCCGGTTTCCGTCGATCCTCAAGGATCGACGGTTCCAATTTCGCAAAGATCGCGGCCGGAACCGTTACGGGTTTCGGCCGCATTCGCGTCCCGACAAACTTGTGTGGAACAGCATTCGGCCATGAAGAAAGCCCTCGTTCGGATTTTCGTAGCTCTCGTATTGGCAGGCGCAGGCGCGATCGCCTGGGCGATGCGTTTTCCGGAAATTGCGCCCATCGCCAAGCCCGATGCGGCCAAGTTCGACAAGGAGCTGGTCAAGCGCGGCGAAAAACTGGCCGGACTGGGCAATTGCCATGTGTGCCACACCAAGCCGGGCGGCAAGGAGTTTGCGGGAGGGCTCGCGCTGCCGACGCCGTTTGGCACGATCCACACGACGAACATTACACCCGACGTTGAAACCGGAATTGGTTCATGGTCGGAGCAGGCCTTCATTCGCGCCATGCATGAGGGCGTCGACCGACATGGCCGCAATCTCTATCCGGCCTTCCCGTTCGACTATTATTCAAAAGTCACCGAGGCCGACTTGAAGGCGATCTACGCCTTCCTGATGTCGCGCCCGGCCGTCTCGCAGAAGCCGACCGACAATTCGCTGGCCTTCCCGTTCAACATTCGCCTGCTGTTAGCGGGCTGGAATTTCCTTTTCCACGAGAAGGGCGAGTTCAAGCCTGACCCTTCGAAGGACGCCGAATGGAATCGCGGCGCCTATCTGGTCGAAGGACTCGGCCATTGCGGCGCTTGCCATACACCGCGCAACATGTTCGGCGCAGCGCCCAAGAGCGGCACTAATGTCTATGCTGGCGCTGTTGCGGAAGGCTGGTATGTGCCGCCGCTGAACGCCAGCACACCAGCGCCCATTCCCTGGACCGCCAAGGCGCTGGTCAATTATTTGATCGACGGTTGGGACGGCCATCATGGAATCGCCGCCGGCCCGATGACAGCGGTTGCGACCGACCTTTACGAACAGTCCGAAGACGATGTTTTCGCCATTGCGGCCTATGTGATGTCCATCAAGGGCGGGCCGCGCCCGCAGGCGGAGCAGGAGAAAATCACCACCGAGGCTCTCGCGACTGCGACCAAGCTAGAATGGGGCCATCCGGAGGCTCCGCCGGTGCCTAACGATCCGGTGATGCAGAAGGGCGCCAAAGTGTTCGAAGCGCAATGTTCGACCTGCCACAAGCAGGGCGGCAAGCCGGCTCCGCTAGGTCTGGCGACGGTGTTGTATGCGCCGGATGCGTCGAACCTGATCCTTGCGACCTTCAAGGGTATTCAGCCGCCGCGTGGCGTTCTCGACCGCTCGATGCCGCCGCGCGAGGCGCAGATTTCCGACGACGAAATGACGGCGCTGGCGACCTTCATCCGCGCTCGCTTCACGAAAAAGCCAGCATGGACAGGCACGGAAGCATTGGTGAAGAAAATTCGCAGCGGCGCGCACTGACGGTATAGCGAAGCAGGTGCAGACCATGGACAGGCGCAACTTCCTCGGGCTTTCGGCAGCTGCGATCGCCGCCGGAGCGGGCGCATGGTCTTACGGCTCCAGCCTCAGGGCTGCGGAGGACGTGACGGGGCGGCAGCGACTCGCGATGCCACCGCTGCTTGATACGCGCCAGACGGGGCGGCTGTCGTTGACTGCGTTGCCCGGCGCTACGAGCTTTCTGGGTGGGCCGCCTCTCCATACTGCCGGCTACAATTCGGGCTTCATGGGCCCGACCATTGTGATGCAAAACGGCGCGCTTGACGCGCGACTTGAAAACCGTCTGTCGGAGCCGGTGACGTCCCATTGGCATGGCCTGCTGGTGCCCGGACATCATGATGGTGGGCCGCATACGCCGACCGAGCCCGGAAAGGTCTGGGCGGACGTGATGCATCTGAACCAGCGTCCTACGACCGCCTGGTATCATTCGCACACGCATGGTTCGACCGCCCGGCAGGTCTATGCAGGCCTCGCTGGCGTCATTCACTACACGGATGGGCGGGACGACCAGCGCGGGCTGCCCTCGACCTACGGGGTCGATGATCTGACGCTCGTCATTCAGGACAGGCGTTTCGACGCCGCGGGCCGCATGGCCTATTCGCCCGACACGACAGACATTCTGAACGGCTTTCACGGCGAGCGCATGCTCATCAACGGCCAGTTCAATGCAGTTGCGGTGGTGCCGCGCGGCATGGTGCGGCTGCGGTTGCTCAATGGCTCCAATGCGCGCGTCTACACATTGCACATGAGCGACCGGCGTCCGCTCCACGTCATCGGCAGTGACGGCGGTTTCCTGACGCGACCGTCAGAGACCAGCTATCTGCGGATCGCGCCGGGCGAACGTTACGAGGTTCTAGTTGATTTCGCCTCCGGCCCGCCGCCGATACTGATGAGCGCTGCAGGCCTCTCGGCGAAGATTCTGGAGTTCGCAACCGACGATTCCCTCGCACCTCGCATCGTGCGTCTGCCGACCGATCTGGGCGCCGAGCCCTTTACGATGCCAGACGAAAATATGCCGACGCGGCGCCTGTCGCTTACAGTCGGCGGGAGCTCGAATTTCGAAGTGCGCAACAGCGATTCAGGCGCTGTGCAGTCCGGTCATGCGGCGCACGGCGCTCATGTCGTCGCTCCTGCAAAGACCCAAATGATCGGCGCAGGCCCGAACGGCGAACTTGGCGTCGCGATGAACGATTTCGGCATCAACGGCCGGGCCTACGATGCGCGGCGGATCGATTTTCAGGTGAAGCTCGGAACCTACGAGAGATGGCTTGTCACCGGCGGCGGGGCCGGGGTCGCGCACCCGTTCCATGTGCACGGCGTGCATTTCCGGATTGTCAGCACGGGTGGTCTGACGCCAGCACCGGAAGAGGGCGGATGGAAAGATACGGCTTTGATTTCAGGACAACTTGAAATCATCGTGCGCTTCGATCATCCAGCCCCGAAAGAGGCGCCATACATGTTCCATTGCCACATCCTCGAACATGAGGATTCGGGCATGATGGGGCAGTTCATGGTGGCGTGAGCGGCTCAGCGCATCGCCTCTGCGTTGCGCTCTGTCAGACGATCCAGTCTTTGAGATTGATTTTGTCGGCCCCCGGAATCTTCTTGCGTTCGAATTCGTGCTTGCGATCGAACGGCATGGTGGCGTCAATCGCCAGTCGGCCCCAGTAGTCCTTCTTCGGATCGCGATAGAAGCCCGGCACCTCGGAAATGATCATTGCCCGATGATCGGCGCGGCCTCGTGTGAGATAGGCCCACCAGACATCGTCGAAATTGTCGATGTCGATATCTTCGTCGACGACAAAGACCGTCTTGTTCCAGTCGTGATTGGCCCCGATGGCGGTCATCAGAACCTGTTTGGCGTGACCTTCATACAGTTGCTCAATCTTCACGACCGTGCTCATCGTGAAGGGCACGCAGGACACATCGATGATACCACGCAGGCTCGCCGCCAGCAGAGCCTGATAGGTGCAGGTTGCGACAGCGACTTCGAGCAGACGCAAATCTTCCGGCGATCCGCAGATCAGTCCATGAAAATATGCGTTCCGCCGCGCTACCACCGCTGTAACTTCGAAAACATGATTGTCGCCGACCGGCACATAGAAGCCCATGAATTCGCCGAACGGACCTTCGGGCCGGCGCATGTGCGGAAGAATGCGTCCCTCGATCACGATCTCGGTGTCTGCAGGAACATCGAGCGCAATCGTGCGGCAACGACGCATCGCAATGGCTTGCCCGGCGATTTTGCCTGCAACCTCGACTTCGTTTTCGTCATAGGCGATCGGCGCAGCAGCCGCGAGCACGAAAGGCGGCGGCGCCCCTATCAGGATTGCGGCTTCCAGCGTTTCCCCGCGCGCTTCGGCCTTCGCCTGATATTGCGTGAGATGGTGCGAACTGCCGAGTCGGACACGCAATTCGGAATCGCTGATGATCTGCGCGCGGTGGAACGACAGATTGGGCACGCCCGTATCGGGGTCCTTCGCCAAAAAAACTCCTGACGTGATGTAAGGTCCGCCGTCGCGCTCGAAATAGGTAAGCTGAGGAAGTTCAGTCAGGCGAATATTTTCGAGTTCTGCCGGTTCTTCCACCGCCAGTGGGGCAGGAGCGGGGCGTCGCATCACCTCGACCCAGCGGCGACAGAAAGATGAGCCCTGCTCGCCCATCATGCCGGTCAGGCGCGGGCGGCTGCCATATATGTTGGTGGCGACCGGAAAGCGTGAGCCGCGCACGTTCCTGAACAGAAGTGGCGCATCGCTTTCGCGTTGCGAAGCCTGCGTGACGGCTGCGAGTTCGTGCTGGCCGGAGATTTCGCGCTCCACAACGCGCATCTGGCCGGACGCCAGCAGCTTTTCGATATAGGCGCGCATTTAGAAGTCTTTCTGAAAAACCACTAACGCCATGCGGCGAGGCCGGTGAGCCCGTGCGAAATGACTTCGACGCCGCGGTCGAGCACCATGTTGCGCCAGACCGGATCGCCGGGGAAAAATGCATTGCGCAATTGCGCCTTGATGCGTTTCGCCTGCGGATGATCGGGGCTGCCGTAGGCATGAAGCCAGCCGTCCGCTCGCACGGCGTCGCGCACGTCCTCGGATTCCCAGGTGCCGAATTCCAGGCCGATGGGCGTCCATTCCGCATGGGGCGCAGCCATCGTATAGCCTTCGATGATCGTGCAGCCCGATCCCGAATAGGACGAGTTCGACGCCTTGGTGCAACTGACTTTGCCGTACCATTCGATGGCCCGCAGTCCTTCGGGCGAAACATCGCTCGCGGTGGTCAGGCAATCGCCATGGCCGTATGCGCCGAGGCCGGTGTGGATGTCGATCAACGCGGCCTTCTTTGCGCCGGCAAGCTGAGCGGCGCAGATGGCCTTCACGGTTTCGCCGGACCAAGTTGCCTTTTGGCCGCCGAAATAGACGCCTTTCGGGTGCGTATACTGGCCCTGCTTGAAGGCGAACATCAAAGCGCGCTCGCCGTGCTCGGCCGCATAAGCGGCGAATTTTACGTCGGCTGCGATGCGCGCCGCACGCGTCCATTCGGGCGGAAGGATCAAATCGGCAAGTTCAATATAGCCCGGATTTTCCGGCAGCGAATTGCTTGTGCGGTCGATGAAGCTGCGGTTCAGATCGACATTGTCTTCGTTGAAACGTCGCGTGAATGCGAAGCCATAGGGGTTCAGCGCGTGAACGAACAGAATAGCTGTTCCGTCCGGCAACTTCGCGTGATCGTTGAGCCAACACACCTGAACGCCGGAGCCCGCATAGCCCTCAATGCCATGCGTGGCAGATTGCACCACCAGCACTTTCTCGGCGTCGGCCGGGCCGATGCGCGCAACATCGGTGAAAAGCTCTCGTCCTTCAGGGCCGGGCGTCGGGTTGCGGAACGATTGCACGGTTGCGCCGCGCCTTGCGGCAGCGTCAAGAAACTTCTCGCGCGCATCGAAATAGGTTTCGGCGAAACAGCGGCTCAAACGTTGCATTCATCGGTCTCCATAACGCCAACTTGACGGGCGCGCCGCAGCGCAACATTATTACTCTCGGGTTGAAATAATGTGCAAGCGCCAAAGAGGAATGACGATGAGCCATAATATGCACCGCCTGTGGATGGCTCTGGCTACAGCGGGTGCGATTGTCGGCAGTGCAACCGTTGTTGTGGCCGGCCCCAAGGACGATACGCTCAACATCGGCATGTTGCGCGAGACGGACTATCTTGATCGTCTGCACGCCAATGCCCGCGAAACGCAGCTCTTATCGGCTCTGCTTTACGATACACTGATCTATGGCGATCCGCAGACGCGCGAATTCAAGCCCGGACTGGCGACGGCATGGACGCAGGTCGATCCCACAACTATTGATTTCGATTTGCGGCAGGGTGTGAAGTTTCACAATGGCGAAGCCTTCAATGCCGACGATGTGGTCTATACGATCAAGACGGTGATGGACCCGGCGACGAAGCTCTTGCAGCAGGCGGCGGATTTCGGAAATTATGCGTCGGTAGAAAAGCTTGGGGACTACAAGGTTCGGCTGAAACTGAAAGAACCCGATCCGACGGTGCTGAATCTGGTCGCGTCGCGGCTGATCATTTTTCCCAATGAATATTCGGACAAGAATGGTCACGAGGCGCATCGCGCTGCGCCGGTCGGCACCGGACCCTATGCGCTGAAGTCGCTTCAGGCGGGCAAATCCTACGTGTTCGCCCGCTACCCCGGCTATGTTCCTGCCGGGCGTCCGGCAGCCTCGATCGCTAATCTCAATTTTCGTGTGATCCCGCAGGTGCAGACGCAACTCGCGGAATTCATGATTGGCGGGCTCGACCTGTCGTTCGATTTCGATGCGGATTCGGCGAAAATGGCCGCCAGCACCCCGAACGTGAAGGTCTCATTCGGCGGTTCGACGCGCTACACCTACCTGAGCCTCGATGCGGCAGGGCGTAGCGGCGATACGCCGTTGAAGAATGCCGCCGTGCGCCGCGCCATCGGCATGGCGATTGATCGTAAGGCCATTGCCGATCAACTGGTCGGCAATGGCGCTCCCGTATTGAGAGCGCATTGCAATCCCAACCAGACTTTGTGCCTCGACGAGGAACTGGGCGCGCCGGCCTACGATCCCGCAAAGGCGCGCGAACTTCTGAAGGCAGCCGGCTATCCGGACGGATTCAAGGTGGCGTTTGAATCGTCTGAGGATTTGCGTTCGCTGGGTGAGGCTGTTCAAGGCTATCTGGGCAAAGTCGGCATCAAGGCGGATTACTCGACAGCGACGCTGCCAGCGTGGCGCACACGTTTTCTGGCGGGTAATTCGTCCATGAGCCTGATGGGTTGGGGCGGCGGCGGCGGTCTCGATGTCGACTATGCGCTTGCGACATTTTTTAACGGGTCTGCCACCGACTATGCGCGTGATCCCGAAGTCACAAAACTTGTCGGTGAAGGCCGGAGCACGCTGGACCCAGAAGCCAGGAAGGGCGTTTACCGGAAGTTGCTTGGCCTCATCAACGAGCGCGCCTATTCGGTGCCGCTGTTCGGCAATGTGTCGATTTACGTGATGGGGAGCAATCTCAACTTCCTGCCGCCGAAGATAGACAGCCCCGACCTGACCTGGGCAAAATGGGCGAACTAGCGGGCGGCTGAATTCAAATGACGCCCTTGGCGGCGAGGGCGGCGATCTGCTCGTCGCTGAAGCCGAGGCCTTTCAGCGTAACCTTGTTCGCCTCGCCGAGGCCCGGCACGCCGCCCTGCAATCTGGGACCGTCGTGCTCGAATTTGAAGCCGGCGCCGACGACTTTCACGGTCTGCCCTGATTCAAGCACTACATCGTTGAGCAGGCCGCGGGCATTCATGTCTTCCTCTGCGGCGACTTCCGGGATCGTCCGGACGACGCCGGCGGGTACGCCACGGGCGATGAGCTTTTCTTCCCAATAGGCCGCGTTCTGCGCCGCCAGACGGCTTTCGAATTCGCGCACGAGCACTTCGCCGCTGTTGTTGCGAGCCTTTTCATCCGCAAAGCGCGGATCGGCGAGCAGTTCTGGCGCGCCCAGAATATCGCAGGTCGCCTCGAACCATTTGGGCCAGATGACCGAGATGTAAATCGAGCGGTCCTTGGCGCGGAAACGCGCCGCCGTCGCCCGTAGGGTTGCTGAAACGGGCCTGTCGCCCATCATCATGTCGACAACCGACGTTGCGTTCAGCACCCACGCGGCGTCGAGCATGCCGACGTCGATGCGTTGCCCCACGCCGGTCTTTTCGCGCTGGAGAACTGCGGTCAGGATCGACGCAAAACCCATATAGCCGGAGAAAGGGTCGAGCAGCGAAATGCCGAGACGGCGCGGGTCTTCATCTGGCGAAATGTAGGTATCGGTGATGCCTGCAATTGCCTGCACCGACCATTCCATGGCCGGGTAGTCGCGAAATTTTCCGGTCTGCCCGAAACCGCTGATCGAGCAATAGATGAGCCGCGGGTTCAGAACTTTCAGCTTGTCCCAGTCGAGCCCGAGTTTTGCCGCCACGCCTGGTCGAAAGTTCTCGGTGAGCACGTCGGCTGTTTCGAGCAGCCGCATCAGAATGTTTTTCCCCTCGGGGCTTTTCAGATCGAGCGTCATTGACCGTTTTCCGGCATTGGCGGCTGCGAAAGTCGGCGGCCTCCAGTCACGGAATTCGTCACCCTTGCGGGGCAGCTCGATTTTCAGAATCTCCGCACCGACCAGACCCAGATGATAGGTGCAGAAGGATCCCGCCAGCGCATGGGTGAGATCTACGACTTTGAGGCCCGCGAGCGCCTGCATGATTTCAAACCCGAACTTGCATCATTTGCCGAACACGAGATTCGGCAGGAACAGCGAAATTTCCGGCACATAAGTGATCAGCATCAATAGCGCCAGCATGATGGCGATGAAGGGCAGGACGCCTCTGATCACTTCCTCGATTTGCGCATCGGCGATCATCTTCATCGTGAAGAGGTTGAGGCCGAACGGGGGCGTCAACAGCCCGATTTCCATGTTGATTACGAGAATAATCGCGAAATGAATGAGGTCGATTTTCAGCGCGACAAGTACGGGCAGAATGAGCGGCACGACCAGCAGGGTAATCACCATGCCGTCGAAGAACATGCCGAGGATCAGCATCACAATGTTCGCCGCCAGCAGGAACTGCCAGGCCTTCAGTTCCATCGCGATAACGACTTTAACGATCTGTTGCGGCAGTCCGGATTCGATCACCCACTGGCCGAACATGAGCGCGCCACCGACGATGAACGAAATGGCGGCAGCCGACACGATGCCTTCCGCGAAGATCGACGGCAGTTCGCGAATGCGCAACTGGCCGTAAAACATCGACACCAGAATCGCCGCCAGCACTGACAGCGCAGCAGCTTCCGTCACGGTGGCGAGGCCGCCGTAAATGCTGGTGAAGATCACGCCCGGGATCAGCAGCGCCGGCAGGGCGCGAAGATTGGCGTTCCAGAATTCCTTACGCGTTAGCGGCGGGCTCTTTGGATAGTTTTTGCGCTTGGCGTACCAGAGAATGTAGGAGCCGATGGCGAGCGCCTGCAGTAGTCCCGGAATGAAGCCGGCGAGAAACATGCGCGGCACCGAGGCGTCGGTGACCAGCCCGTAGACGATCATCGCGGTGCTCGGCGGAATCAAGATGCCCAGCGTGCCCGACGAGGCGATGACTCCGATGGAGAAATGCTTCTCATACCCGCGCTGCATCATGATCGGCAGCAGGACCGTGCCGATGGCGAGCGCCGTTGCGACCGACGATCCTGAGATCGTGGCGAAGAACGCCGCCGCGGCTACACAGACGAGGCCCGCGCTACCGGGCAGGCCGCCGAGCCAGGTTTCGGCCGCCGCAATCAGCACATTGGCGATGCCGCCGCGCTGCATGATCACAGCCGTAATGACGAAAAACGGCACCGGGATCAGGCCGGGCGAGGCGACGCGCTCGACCATGATCTGCGCCAGCGTTATAAACGGCGCATCCGACATCCAGAAAAGGCCGACTGCCGTCATACCGATAGCGGCATACAGTGGTACACCAAGGAACATCAGTGCAATAAAGCCGCCAAGCGCAAACGGGAGTTGAGACATGGCCGGCCCCTAGTGCTTCTCGGCTGCAGCGTGTTCGGACGGCTTCGCAATCGGCGTAAAGAAGATCTTCTGGATGTATCGAAACGCCATCAAGGCCATTGCAACCGGGAAGACCGCATAGACATACCCAAGCGGCGCCTGCAGTGAACTGCGCGACACTTCTTCAAGGCGTAGTTCGAACTGAACAAGCTTGAAGCCCTGCCACGTGAAGAAAACGCAGAACGCGAAGGCGACCACCAGTCCCAGCCGATCAAGGTAGGGGGCGGCTCGCGGCATGATGATGTGAATGATGCCGGCGCTCAGATGCCTGTCGCGGTTCACCAGAAGGCTGCCTGCGAGCAGCATTCCCCATAGCAGGGCATAGACGGTGATTTCTTCCGTCCAGTCGGGCACCAGCGACGTGAATACGTAGCGCGCCAGAATCCCGAATGTGTAGGAGGCCAGAGCGGCCATGCCCACAAAGGCGATCAGTCGTTCGATCCACTTGTCCAGCATGGTCGCACCGTACTCAAAGTTGAAGTCCGAAGGTCTGACGACTGTTACTTTGCCGGTGTGGCTTTCAGAATCGCGGTTACGTCGGCGAGCAGCTTGTCATCCACGCGTGTCTCTTTCGCGAGGGCTGGCTGCAGGGCATCGAGCTTGTCCTTCAAACCCTGAACTTCTGCTGCGTCGGGGGTATAAAACTTGATGCCACCTGCCGCCATCTGCCTGCGTTGATCGGAAAGCTGCTCGTCGATGTAGTCGCGGGCCCAGCCGAGCATGCCGTTCCAGGTGGCGACGACCATCTTCTGGTTTTCGGCCCCCAGACGGCCCCATGCGCGTTCGGACATCATCGGAGCCAGCGGCGCCCAGCCGAGATCGACCGCGACCGAGTGCTTGATTCCCAGTTCCCACAGCTTGCCCTGCACGACACCCCCGTCATTGGTCATGACGCCGTCGACGGTGCCTTGCGTTAAGGCGAGCGCCAGATCCTCGAAGCGGATGAAGATGGGCGACGCGCCCAGCGCCTGAAGGCGGGCAGAATATTTCGGGCCGCCGGGCGCACGAATCTTCAGCCCGGCGAGGTCCTTGAGGGTTTTCGGCTCGCGCGCCGACGTCACGATGATGTCGGGCCCATTGTCGAATGCTGCACCGAGAACCTTGACCTGCAGTCGACGCTCGATGCGCTGTGCAAGATCTTGTCCAGGCGCACCGTCCATGACCGCACGCACCTGACGGGAGGTCGCGCCGAAGAAAAGCGGCATGGCGTAAATGTCGGCATTGGGTTCGATCGAAGCGACCAGAGAAAGATTCGGGATCGCGACGTCGATGGCGCCGGTTGAAAGCGCCTTGGGCTCCTCGGCTCCGGCAAAGAGCTGGCTGTCAGGGAAAATTTCGAAAATGATTTCGCCCTTGCTGTTCTTGGCGACGTCATCGGCGAAGCGCTTGGCGACAACGCCACGCGGCGTCGTCAATGAGGCCGGGACTGCAAATTTGAATTTGATTGGTTCGGCGACCACGCTCGTGAGCGGAATGGCCAATGCGAAACCGATGGCTGCGATACGACCGAGCATAATTTCCTCCAACGTTCGTTCTTGTCATTTAAGTCGCCAGCCTCTCCGGCGAGACCATTATTGTTATAAATTATACCTAATTCGCGAGGCTTGGCAAATCGAGGCCCATGGCTCCGGATCAGGCAGGACAGCCTACATGGACAATGCGAAGCCTGTCATGCGGAACAATGGAAATTCAGTGTTTCACAGCGGTTGCGGGAGTCAGCGGCGATTCCGGCGCTTGTCATCCGGCCTGCCGCTATCCGATGACTGAATCGGCTTCAGTGACCGGCTGCCCGTTTTGAACTCGCCGGATGTTACCCAGCATCTGCAAGACTGATTTGCTGAAATTGTCCGCCGCCTGAGCAGCCAGATGCGGCGTCGTCACCAAATTGGGAAGCTTCAGCAGAGGGCTGTCCACCGGCAGGGGCTCGATCTCGTAAACGTCGCTGGCGGCGGCATGAATGATGCGGTTTTGCAGGGCCCATACCAGATCCGTTTCATTCACAATGCCGCCGCGCGCCATGTTGACCAGTATGGACGTGCGTTTCATGGAGCCAAGCGCCTTGCGGTCGATCAAACCGGTCGTCTGCGGCGTCAACGGGCAATGCAGCGACACAATATCGGATTGGGCCATAAGCTCCGGCAGGTCGAGGTAACGCACGCCAAGCGAATGTTCCTCTGCTTCGCCAAGTCTGTGTGGTTTGAAATAGCTGACCGGACAATTGAAGCCCTTGAGAAGGCGTACAAGCGCTTTCCCGACATGGCCTAGGCCGACGATGCCGACGGACTTACCACTCAGCATAAAGCTTTCCGGGCCTTGCCGGACAGCGCTCCAGTCTCCCTGCTGGAGGGTTGCGTGTCCCAATGCGATGTTCCGCAGCACAGCCAGCATCAGCCCGATGGTGGTTTCTGCAACCGGAATTGCATTGGAGCCGGTCGTTCTGGCGACCTTGATGCCCATTTCTGCGGCGGCGGCGAGATCGAAATTATCGACCCCCACACCCCATTTGTGCAGCAGCTTCAGCTTTTCGGCGGCGCGCAGAACATTGCCGCTGACCGCAACCTGCCCGGAAATGGCGAAATCCGCATCAGCAATGATCGATTTCAGATGATCCTCGCCGCGCGCTGTCGCGTGGCTCAATTCGAACTCGCCGCCAAATATGGCGCGCAATTGTTCAGCCCGCTTCTCGGTGATGGGGTCGAGGACGACGATGCGTGATGTCATGGATTGAATGGGCTCGCGGGGTGAACTGTTTGGGATCTTGATACAGAGGTTATGTCGAAAATCGAATTCCGGGCCGGGCCAGCCCACCCGCAATCGCAACCGGCGTGCCGTCGGCGCGCCAGCATGCGGCGCCGGTGAGGCCGCCGTCGTCGTCCATCGCGACCGCGCCCATGCCGCCAGCGATGCGACCGACGCGCACAACATCGTGTCCGAGTTCGCGCAATTGGTGGATGACATGATCGGAAACGGCGGGCTCAACTTCAAGCGCGCCGCCATCCGTCCAAATTCTGGGTGCCTCGACGGCCTGTTGAAGCGTCATCCGGTGATCGATGAGGTTGATGATTGCCTGCATGGCGGAGGGGAAAATCCGCAACGCTCCCGGCAAGCCAAGCGCATAGCGCAGTTTACCGTCCTTGCGCACCATCATCGGCGCCATGGATGTGAAGACCCGTTTTCCGGGTTCGATCGACAACGCCTTCCCGGGGCGCGGATCGAAATTGTACATGTAATTGTTGGTTCTCAGTCCGGTTCCGGGAATCTGCATGCAGGCGCCAAACAGACTGTTGATGGTCTGTGTGGTGGCGATAGCGTTGCCGCTATTGTCCACGACTGTCACATGGGTCGTATTACGCGACTCTGTCGCCAGCAGGCTCGACGTCCAGCCTTGAGCAACGTTCAGCCTTATCTGCTCACGAAGCAGCGTCGCATAGCTCTTGTCGATGAGCTTTTCGACCGGAACGTTGACGAAATCGGGATCAGCAGTTGCGATGGCTCTGTCGGCGAAGGCAATCTTGATGACTTCCGCCAGAACATGAATGGAGTCGGCAGATCCAAATCCCATGCCGGCGAGATCGAAACCTTCAAGGATGTTCAGCATCTGGGTGATGTGAACGCCGGCAGAAGCGGGCGGGGGAGGGCCGAAGATTTCATATCCGCGATAGAGTCCCCTGACGGGCGCGCGTTCTTTTACACGGTACTGACGCAAGTCATTACCAGACAGAATGCCGCCCTGCCTGCCGATGTGAGAAATAATCTGCGCCCCCAGAGGGCCTCCGTAAATTACGCCTGGTCCTTTGCGGCCAATCAGGCGCAACGTGTCAGCATAGTCTGCCTGCACGAGTCTGTCGCCGGCTGCTAGAGGCAGTCCGTTCGGCAGAAACAGGCGCGACAGTTCGTGGTCGCTCGCAAGATCGGCAGACATATCCTTGATGCAATCGGCGAGATAATGAGTGGCCACAAAGCCTCTCGCTGCGAGCCTGATGGCTGGCTGCAGGACATCGTCCAGCGTCATTGTTCCAAAACGTTCGAGCGCCTCGCACCAGCCGGCAAGCGCTCCCGGCGTGGCCACGGCGAGAGGGCCGACCTCGTTGGCGCGACCGCGGGTCAAACGCGAATTTTGATTCTGATCCTGCAAAACATCATACATTGTCGATGACGCTGCAGCCGGCGCAGTACTCAGTCCGTCCAGAATCGTATGGGCTCCGTCGGGCGTCGAAATGTGTGCAACGCCGCCGCCGAGAATTCCGACCATCATGGGTTCGACGACCGTGAGGGCGAAGAGCGCCGCCACAGCTGCGTCGATGGCGTTTCCGCCGGCTAACAGCATTTCTGCGCCGGCCGCAGATGCGAGCGGATGATTTGTCACAACCATTCCGCGCGAGCCGAGAGCGGAGCGCTTCTCGCAAATGAAATAGACGGCTTTCGTGACCATTCGTTTCGTCGCATCCAGCATGCGCAGGGCCGATCGCCTAGCATCCGGCGATTTACAGATAATTCTGCATCAGCGTCAAACTCGCGCGCCCGACGCGTACAAAATAGCCATTTGGCGGCATCCCAGCGGTGTTTTGCTGCAGCCACAGAAATATTCTCCGAATCGGACGATGCCGGTGCGATGTGCACAAGCAATAATCCATACTGGTAGCTGGGAGACTGCGGTTATTGTTGGAGTGCATTTAAATTCGGCATCGACTGCATATAGGAGGACGTGCTGACATTAGAAAAATTCATAAAGAAATTGGCACGGCCCTTGCTGATTTCCATTCAGAAGCTCCCTTGGCCGCACTTCGCGGTCGAGTAAGAGGCGATCTGTTTTGACCGCCGAAAGCTTCGTGATGGAGAATGGCGATGTACGGTTGGGAACCATATCTGAGCGAACGCGACAAGGAACACGACAAGCAGTGGGGCAAGAAGGAGCTGTACGGCTTCGGCAAGAAACCTGCGTTGCTCTTGATCGACATGTACTACAGCGTACTCGGCCTCAAGCGCGAGCCGATTTTCGAATCGATGAAAACCTGGCCGAGCAGCACCGGTCTGGAAGGCTGGGCGGCTGTCGACAAGGCTGCCGAACTGCTGGCCGTTGCGCGTGAAAACGGCATTCCGGTAGTTCACATCAAGGGCTTGCAGAACGGCATGAAGCCCTGGGTCCATCGCGGTCGCGAACCCTCCACGATGTCAGCCGAAATGGCCGCAAAGGGCAACGAGATCGTGGCTGAACTGGCGCCGATTCCCGGAGAGGTCGTCATCGAGAAGACTGCGCCGAGCGGATTTCAGGGCACGCCGCTGATGTTCCACCTGAATAGTCTTGGCGTCGATACCCTGATCTGCTGTGGCGAAACTACGAGCGGCTGCGTCCGCGCCACGGTTGTGGATGGAGCGACTTCGCGCTTCACCATGGGCGTCGTCAAGGAATGCGTGTTCGACCGCACCGAGGCCTCGCATTTCATGAACCTCTACGACATGCATCAAAAATATGCCGATGTCGTCGATCTTGAAATGGCGAAGAACTATCTGCGCGGCAATTCGATCGAGCGCAGCGCACCGGTTGCAAACGCGGCCTGAAGCAAAGGCTTTCGAAATGCAGCGGCGGAGCATCCGCCCGCCGCCTGCTTCAACCCATGAACGCTTTATCCGCAAATCCGTATGAAATGAGGCGAACTATGACAATGTCATCGCTTGGAAGGCTTTGGGTTCTTGCTGCTGGCGTATCCCTCGCCACGGGACTAGCAATTCCGCATGCAGCGCTGGCTCAAGACAAAACCCTTCGCGTTCGCTTCTACGACGATCCTGCAGGTTTTGATCCCGCCAGTATTTTCAGAATCGAGAATGAAAATATCGCCTTCAATATTTTCAGCGGACTGACGACCTATGACAGCACGACCGGTAAGGTTGTTCCTGATCTGGCGGAATCGTGGTCGACGCCCGACAATATCACCTGGACGTTCAAGCTCCGCCACGGGGTGAAATGGCAAAAAGGGTATGGAGAATTTACTTCGGCTGACGTGCTTTACAGTTTCAGCAGGACGCGGGATCCAGCTACGGCGTCTCCTTATGCGACTGACCTCGCCGGCATCGTCAAGATTGAAACGCCCGACGACTATACTGTGGTCATTCAGCTCAACGCGCCCGACGGCAATTTCGTGCACACGGTCGCCAACTATCATCAGGGCCAAATTCTCAGCAAAAAAGCCGTTGAGGCCGCAGGCAAACAGGTACGCTGGCAGCCTGTCGGAACAGGTCCCTACTATCTTGACTCTGTCGACGTCAATTCGCGGATCGTGTTGAAGCGCCACAAGGAATATTACAAGGGACCGGCCCCGATCGATACGATTGTCTTCCAGATCATCAAGGATGAAGCCACCTCGACAATCGCTTTGCGCAAGGGTGAAATTGATCTCGCTATGCGCGCCAACAAGGAAGAAAATCTCCAGACGCTGGCGCGGGAAGGATTCAAACTGAACAAGGTGGATAATTACGCAGTTGCATTACGGGTCCACAATCTGTCTAACAAGGCGCTTTCTGACATCAGAGTTCGTCAGGCGCTTGCTCATGCGATTGACTATGAAGCAATCAGCAAGGCGACGTCGCCGTCGCTTCAGGCCGCCGCGCATTCGATGTTGATGCCGTGGATGGATGTCTACACGCCCAAGGTTCCGCGTTATGAATTCGATCAGGCGAAGGCGAAAAAACTGTTGGCTGAAGCCGGCTACGCAAAAGGGTTGACGATCAAGAATCTGAGCACTTCCGCGCAGGGAGTAACGGAATTTCAGCAGTTCGAGATCGACTATCTCAGTCAGATTGGCGTCAAGATGGAGATGGAGCTGGTTGATACTCCGACCTTCAATCAGAGACGCAACAACGGCGACTTCGATATCACCACCCGCTTGTTGCCAGCGGTCAATCCCGACATGATCCTGTTCAGCTTCCTCGATCCGGACAATATTGCACCCAAAGGGCTGAATGGCGCGCGTTACAACAATTCAAAATTGATGGCGCTTCTTAAAGGCGCAAAGGCCGAGGTTGATCCTTCAAAACGTCTTAGAATGTATGAGGAAGTTCAACAAATCGCCATGACTGATCTTCCGTATTTTCCGCTGTACACGAACAACGTCGTTTGGCCCGGCAAGCCAGGCGTAACAGGCGTGAAGATCAACTATCTCGCTCAGGTTAACTTCTATGAAGTCGATATGAAATAGCGGGAGTCGCCAGATGTTGGCTTACAGTCTTAAGAGATTGCTGCAACTTGTTGTCAGCACATTCGGGGTTGTGACGCTCGTTTTCTTTACATTGCGCCTGATCCCGGGAGATGCTGCCGCTGCTCTGGCTGGAGATACGATTACCGGGGAGGCGCTGGAGCGTCTCCGCGAACAGATGGGTCTCAACAAGCCGATCCTTGCGCAATACCTCACCTATCTCTGGGATCTCGTGACACTGAGGTTTGGTGAGACGATCACAACCGGCCTGCCGATCTCGGGGCTTCTCTCGCAAGCCTTTCCGATCACCCTCAGTATAGCATTGGCGACGATCACGCTTTCCTTGATCATTGCTGTGCCGCTGGGCGCAATGGCGGCCTTCATGGCGCATAAGGGTCGCAAGACGCTCGATAATCTTATTACAACGGCCGCCATGTTGGCAGATCTGATGCCGTCTTTCTGGACAGGTCTCGTATTTCTCCTCTTCTTTTCCTTGATGCTGGGGCTCTTTCCAGCGAGCGGGATGGTGAGTTTCGATGATCCCGTAACATTCCTGAAGCGTATCGCGCTTCCGGTGATGGTGCTGTCGGTGACGCAGATCGCCACGATGGCGCGCATCACCAGAACGGCGGTGCTGGAAGTATTGAGCGAGGATTATATCAGAACGGCGCGCTCTCTTGGATGGTCGGAAGTGCGGGTTCTGTTCCGTCATGCACTTAAAAATGCTGCGCTACCAATCGTTACCATTGTCGGATTGAGCTTTGGCAGTCTGTTGAACGGAACTGTGATTGTAGAATTCATATTCACAATCCCCGGCCTCGGTAGCCTGCTGGTGAACGGAATCAACAGCCGCGACTACCAGCTCGTTCAAACGCTCATTGTTTTCTACGCACTATTCTTCGTCTCGGTGAATCTGGTCACTGATTTGATCTACAAGCAAATCGATCCACGCGTGCAGCTTTGAATTCATGCGGCCGATGATTTGACGAGGTTGACAATGTCCAAGACCCTTCTGGCTACCATCAAGACTCCGGGCTTTCACTTTCCGACGATCTCTTTGCCTGGAAAGAGTCTTCTCAACATCAACAAGAAGATGCGTATCGCGCTTCTTATTCTGGTTCCGATCTTGTTGTTGACGGCATTCTCGTCGTGGCTTCCGCTCCCCGGACCGTTGCAGACCAATCTTCGAGCGATCATGCAATGGCCGTCGCTTGCGCATCCATTTGGAACCGATCGAATGGGCCGTGATGTCCTCAGCAGAACGTTGTCCGGGGTTCAGGTTTCTCTGCTCGTGGGCTTTAGCGTTGCGCTGATTTCGACCTGTTTCGGAATAGTACTCGGTACGGTAGCCGGATTTTTCGGCAAGTTTATCGATCGGGCCATCATGAGCGTGGTTGATATCTTTTTGGCCTTTCCATCATTGCTACTGGCGATCGGACTCGTCTCGGTCGTCGGAACCGGTTTGTGGCCGGTGATCGTGGCCATTACGCTCGCGGATGTGCCGCGCTTTATTCGTTTGCAGCGGTCTCTCGTCCTGAGCCTTCGGTCGAGAGCCTATATAGATGCTGCCCGCACAGTGAAGGCTTCTCAATGGTGGATCATGCGGCGGCATATCGTTCCCAACACGATCGCACCTTTGCTGGTTACAGCCAGCATCGCTGCCGCGCATGCCATTCTTGTCGAGGCGAGTCTCAGCTTTCTAGGCCTTGGGATCATGCCTCCGGCTCCGTCTTTGGGAAATATCATTCGCGATGGGCAGACTTATCTGGAACAGGCCTGGTGGATTTCCACCATGCCAGGACTGGTGATCCTCTTGATTGCTCTCAGCCTGCACTTCCTGTCGGACGGCATCCGCGAGGCGCTCGATCCACGCGCCCGAAAATAGTCCCGCGCCCCAGAATGTTTATCCGGAGACTGTAGTCATGACTTTCATGCCAGTAGATACCGAAACGGTCCTTCGGGTTCAGGATCTGCATACTCACTTCTTCACTGATACTGGCATAGTCAAGGCGGTTAACGGGGTCTCGTTCGATCTTCTGCGCGGGGAGCGCGTTGCAATCGTCGGAGAAAGCGGCTCCGGGAAAAGCGCGATGGCGATGTCTCTGATCCGGCTGCTTGCCTTTCCGGGTAAAATTGTTAGCGGAAGGATTGATGTGGCGGGAAACGAAGTAGCATCGCTACCGGAATCTGAACTCAACAAGATACGCGGGAGTCTTGTAGGGACGGTTTTTCAGGACCCTATGTCGTCTCTTGATCCGGTAATGCGCGTCAGTGATCAGATGATCCCGCCGGTCATGCGGCATCTCGAGGTGAGCCACAAAGAGGGAGAAGCGATCGCCGAACGCTGGCTTGGCAGGGTCGGCATACCAGACGCCAAACTCACCATTCGGGCCTATCCGTTCGAGATGAGCGGCGGCATGCGTCAACGCGTCATGATTGCTATGGCCTTGTCCTGCAATCCACGCCTGATCATCGCTGACGAACCGACGACGGCGCTTGATGTGACCATTCAGGCGCAGATTGTTGAATTGCTGAAGGATCTGACGGCTGAGACTGGCGCGTCCATGTTGTTTGTCACTCATGACCTTGGTCTGGTGGCACGTTTTGCCCACAAGGTGGGCGTCATGTACGCTGGCAAACTGGTTGAACTTGGGCCTGCGGCAGATGTGTTTGCGCAGCCGCGTCATCCTTATACGCAAGGCTTGCTTCGTTCCATTCCAGACGCTGCCGACGGCACACGGAAGCGGCTGTTTCAGATTCCGGGCTTTCCACCTGATATGCGCCTTCCGATTGTCGGCTGCGCTTTCGCCGATCGTTGCGCCGCTGTGCGCGATATTTGCCGGACCGAAGCGCCGGAATCGACCTATCGCGGCGTCAATCATTTTGCGTCGTGCTGGGCGCCGACAGGACTGGATCAATCTGTCGTTGAGCGACAGGTGAAGATGCCGGAGCGTATTGTTGAAGCTGAATTGTCTCCTGATCCGGTGCGGGCGGATGCGCTGCGTTCGGACGTTCTGGAGATGAACAATATTCACAAGCATTTTGTTCGTCGCTCCATATTGCCGTGGACGGAAGCAAAGACAGTGCATGCGGTCAATGGCGTCAGCTTGCGCGTCAAGCGAGGCGAAACGCTCGGAATTGTGGGAGAAAGCGGTTGCGGCAAGAGCACGGTGGCCAGATTGCTTCTGGGGCTTGAAGAACCGACTGCCGGCGAGATCTTTATCAATGGCTCGGCCCAGATGGTGTTTCAGGATCCGTATTCATCTTTCAATCCCAAGATGAAGATATTCGACATTATCGAAGAACCGCTTGTGGTGAATGGTCAAAGCAGTCGGACTGAACGCGCAGATAAGGTGTGCTCTTTGGTGAGCCAGGTCGGTCTGGATCAAAGCTTTCTGGGGCGTTACCCCAACCAGCTGAGCGGCGGACAGCGTCAGCGTGTGGCGATCGCGCGCGCGCTGGCCCTTGATCCTTCAGTTGTCGTGGCGGATGAGCCGACGTCAGCGCTCGATGTTTCAGTACGGGCGCAGATTGTGAACCTTCTCTGCGATCTGAAGGATGAACTCGGCATCAGCTTCGTGTTTATTTCCCATGATCTGTTGACAGTTCGTTACATTTCGGACCGCATCGCCGTCATGTATCTTGGCGAAGTCGTCGAATATGGGCCTGCAGCACAGATATTCGACGATCCGCTCCATCCCTATACGAGGGCGCTATTACTTGCGATTCCGACGCCCGATCCTGTGCGCGAGGCGGCGCGAAAGATTGAACTTGTCACCGGCGAATTGCCAAGTCCGTTCGTTTTGCAAAAGGGTTGCGCCTTTGCTTCCCGTTGCCCGAAGGTCGCGGACAGGTGCCGTACCGAAAAGCCGGTCTTGCGCAATTTTTCGCGACAGCGTGAGACGGCCTGCCACTATGCCGCGTAAGCCATCGTCAGGGTGCTGCTGGCCTCAGTCCTGAACGTGCGAGGAAGTCGATGAATATATGGAGCTGCTCGGCTTCCATTTTGTACCATTCTGCAATGGGCAGAACGTCCAGATCGGTTTCGTCGCTCATTAATTCGTAAAGCTCTGCTTGCGGCAGTAGGCGCTGAACCTCAAGTGCATTTTCGCGTTTGTGGGATTTATCGTTACCCGGGATGATGCAGACCGGAGTGGTAATTCTGGCCAGTTCTTCGGGGTTTGCGCCGATGATCGGCTGATCGGCGCCGCGCAGGAATTTGTCGCGCCAGTTGTTCATAGCGGCGATGAAGCGCTGCGGTGCAATAGCCATCACCTGTTCGCGCTCGAACGGCCTCCGTTTGAAGCGCTCAACGAAAAACTCGTTTTCGCAAACGGCGGCCATTCCGCCGTTGCGGGCTGCGGTGATGAAGTCACCATAATATTTCTCGGCCAGACGCTTCGTGGCCGCGAGCCCGCCTGTCAGACGCCAGAGGATCAGGGCGCTGACGGACTGGGGGTGGCGGATTGCGAAAAGCACTGACAGACGACAACCGGAGGAATTACCGCCGACAATGGTGGGCAGGGCTCCAAGCTGACGTAACAGTTCGTGAAGATCGTCGGCCCAGATTTCATATTCTGAATCCTCGCCTTCGAGCACCAGATCGGAATCGCCGCAGTTTCGGCGGTCGTGCAACACAACGCGATAGCCGGCATCGGCCATTTTTTCAGCGAAGGCCCGCACGCCTTTCATGGCGGCGCGTCCGCCCGGCGATAGCGCCATCCAGGGGCCCTGTGCGCCGAGAATTTCGTAATTGATCTTTGCGCCACGCACGACTGCTACAGGCATATCAGTGTTCTCCCTGGGCCAGAAGCCCCGTAATCTTCGTGGCGTCGCGCGCCATCGACATATCCGCGATACGCTCCGCCGGCATCGGCGAGGCGATTTCGCCCAGCGAAGCCAGCAATTCCTGCATATAGGTCAGGCGTTCGTCGGTGATCAGAATATCCGAACCGTAAGGCTTGTGCTCCAGCATGAATCTGCAAACGGCCTCTGATTCACATGTGTCGTTTCCCGGAACCGCAAGTGCGCGCGCCTTAGAATAGGAATCCATTGAACCCGGAGTTTGCAGGAACCTAAACAGACGTGCGAAGGCAGCAAGTGTTCGGACAATTGTTTCACGGCCGTCGGCAATGGCGCGATCAGACGCATACATGATCTGATTTGTGTAGTCGGGCAGTTCCGACCACATATGTCCGTCCGACAGGGAATGCACGCCCAGTTCGACCTGATCGTAAAATGAAGCGACGGACGAGGGCCCTGCATCCACCTCGCCTTTGGAGACAGCCTGAAAGACCTGCGCGTTGCTGCCAATCTCGACGAAAGTTACGTCCTTTTCGCTCAGGCCATGCTTGCGTAGCAATGCAATTGTGGTCGCGTGCAGAAGGTAGCCTTTGGGGCCGATACCGATGGTGCGGCCTGCGAGATCGCGCACGGCGCGGATGTGTGGCGCTTTGCTGAACATAGCAAGGGCGGGCTTCTTCATGGCGCTGCCGATCAACCTGATCTGCACACCTTTTTCAATGTCTGGAAGCGGATTGAGCCCCGACAGAACGCAGAGATCGGCTTCTCCGTTCACAAGCGCTTCGAGATTTTTGATTGGCCCGTGCACTTTGACAAATTCAGCGTCGAGACCAGCTTGATCGAGATAGCCCAGATTCCGGATCAATTGTTCGAGCGTGTCGTTTTCTGCTCCGTAGTTGCTGACGATGCGCGTCTTGAGGCGGAAGCTCACGGCTGTAGCACAATCTTTTCGGAAATGGTCGTCGTGGCGAAAGGTGAGGCTGGGTGCCTGTGCATCGTTCAGCCTTCTGCGGCAAGCACGGGTGCGGCGGCGGCCAGAACGAAAGCTATGGTGCAGGGCTCTGTGCCGCGGTTGATCCAGTTATGGATCGTGCCTCGCTGAACCAATATGTCGCCTGCTTTGAGATGGACTTCCTTGCCATCGTCCAGCTCCATATCGATTTCGCCCTTGATGATGATGGCGTAGTCGAGGCTGTTGGTCCTGTGGCGACGACCCGCGACGCCGGGGCCATACTCCACCACACGCAGGATCGTGCTGTTTGGCGTGCCGTTGACGACCGGTTTCAGTCGGGCGTCGCCGGGTTCACTGTTGTTGATTGGATGGCTGTCGGTCGCCCAGACCACACAGGAGCTATGGTTGGGGCGCAGAGACCGCGCATAGTCGACGACTTCGTCGATCGCCACGACTGCTTTTCCCCCCGCGTCGTGACCCGTTACGACGCGTCTGACCTGCACAACCATTTTTGCCTCTCGATGATCACTTGGCGTAATTTTGCATCTGCAGAAGCTGCGCTGCTATTGGAATTGGACAATTGCATATCGAATTCCTGCGCTTGCGCTTTAGGCTTTTCAGGCGGTAAGTCTTTGAAACAAGATTTTCAGAGCCTCCGCCATGCCCAATTCTAATTCCCGATCGCTGATCTGGCGCATTCGCGAAAATGTCGGCGCAATGTCGACATCGGAGCGCCGGCTGGCGGAGGTGATGCTGGATTTCCCGGGCGATATTGCCGGATATTCCGCGTCTGAACTTGCAAAAATGGCGCATGTGTCGAATGCGACGGTGACGCGGTTCATCCGAAAGCTCGGTTACGCCAGCTATGAAGGCGCGCGGCGAAGCGTGCGGGCTGAACATCAGGCGGGATCGCCGTTGTTTCTCGCCCGCTCCCGGCAGAGCGCGCCCGTGGGATCGATCGCCGCCCATGTCGAGCAAAGCCTGAACAATATCGAGTCAACCTTTCGGGGGTTGATCGACGATGATCTGTCCGAAATTGCCAAACAGATTGTAGCTGCCCGGAAAGTCTGGGTTATGGGTTACCGGGCCAGTCATGGGCTGGCCAATTACTTCCGATGGCAGATCTATCAGGTCGTTCCGGGAGCTGCGCTGATCCCCGGGCCCGGCGAGACGCTCGCTGAAACAATCGCCGCCATCGATTCCAAAGACATCATCGTTGTCTTTGCGCTTCGCCGGCAGGTTTCCATATTGCCTGCCTTTCTGGAGCATGTGCGCCGTATCGGCGCGAAAACAGTGGTGATTTCCAATCACAGGCCGTCCGGAAAGCTGCCTGCAGACTGGACATTGCCATGCCATTCACAGGCTCCGGGCCCGCTGGACAACCATGTTGCGGCTCTGGCGGTTCTGCATATTTTGGCCACGCGAGTCATTGAGCAGGCCGGCGTTGCGGGTCGGAGGCGACTGGCGACCATCGAGACCTTTCACGAGGCTTTGGGCGAACTTCGCCTGTCCGCCCCCGTGGGCCCGAAAGAGCCCTGATCCACCTGGACCCAACCATTCTTCGTCCCAGGCTCATCAAATCACGAAAATAGTTTTTCATAAATACTTGGCATGAAAACTGCTTACCATTCTGCGTGGTTTCTGCGGTCGCCTGGTTGCACTGTTTGCCCCGGGTGGTCCGCCGTCTGTACGCGCATGAATGGAGGGGAATATGAAACGATCAATATTGACTGGACTACTGTCTGTTGTGGCCGCGCAGGCGCTTATGGTTTCGACGGTTCTCGGGGCCGGAACGCTACGTATCGGCATGACACTATCGGATATTCCGTTGACGACCGGACAGACCGATCAGGGCGGAGAAGGACAGCGCTTTGTCGGGTTTACCCTTTATGACTCGCTCGTCGAATGGGATTTGTCCGCGTCCGACAAGCCCTCGGTGCTGGTTCCGGGCCTTGCGAAATCGTGGGCGGTCGACGCAGCAGACAAGACCAAGTGGATTTTCAAGCTGCGTGAAAACGTGAAGTTTCACGACGGAAGCGCATTTGATGCTGCCGCAGTTGTCTGGAATCTCGACAAGTTGCTGAAGAATGATGCGCCGCAGTTCGATCCGAGGCAGTCCGCGCAGGGAAAATCGCGTATTCCGGCGGTGGCGAGCTACAAGGTCATCGATCCGCTGACGGTCGAAATCAGCACAAAGACTCCCGATGCGACCTTGCCGTATCAGCTTGCGTGGATTCTTCTCTCATCGCCAGCTAACTGGGAAAAGCTTGGCAAAAGCTGGGATGCTGTTGCGCAAAAGCCGTCGGGCACCGGGCCCTGGAAAATGGAAAATGGTTTCAAGCCGCGTGAGCGCGCCGAACTCACGGCGAACAAGACATATTGGGACACTGCGCGCGTTCCCAAGCTTGACAAGCTTGTTCTCGTGCCGCTTCCGGAAGCCAATGCACGTGTGGCGGCCCTGAGGTCCGGTGAAGTTGACTGGATCGAGGCGCCTGCGCCCGATGCAGCAGCATCGTTGAAGTCGGCAGGCTTTGTCATTTCGACAAATGCATATCCGCATAACTGGACATGGCATTTCTCGCGCGTCGAAGGCTCGCCGTGGAATGACATTCGTGTTCGCAAGGCCGCCAACCTTGCAGTGGATCGCGAAGGCGAAAAGGAGCTTCTCGGCGGCATGATGATTCCTGCGACGGGCTTCTTCCCGCCGGGGCATCAATGGTTTGGCAATCCGACATTCAAGCTGACTCGCGATGTCGAGGCGGCGAAGAAGCTCATGGCAGAGGCCGGCTATGGTCCGGGAAAACGGATGCAGACCACAGTGCTGATCTCGCCATCGGGCTCGGGCCAGATGATCCCGCTGCCGATGAACGAATATATCCAGCAAAATCTCTCCGAAATCGGCATCGACATCAAATTCGAGGTCGCGGACTGGAATACGGTAATCAACATCTGGCGCGCCGGAGCAAAGGATCCATCGGCCAAGGGTGTGACGGCGATGAACTACAGCTATTTCATCCAGGATCCTTTCACCGGCTTTATCCGCCATCTGCAATGCGATCTGGCGCCTCCGGCCGGCACCAACTGGGGCTATTATTGCGACAAGGATATGGACGCGCTGTTTGAAAAAGTTCGCAACACATTCGATGCTGCCGACCAGGACAAGGTGCTTCAGAAGGTCCATGAGAAATATGTCGATGAAGCGCTGTTCCTGATGGTCACTCACGACGTGAACGCTCGCGCGCTGTCGAAGCAGGTCAAGGGCTTTGTGCAGCCGCAAAACTGGTTCCTCGATTTTTCGCAGGTCACGATCCAGTAAGTAAAACGAAACCGGCGCGCCTCACCGGGCGCGCCGAATTCCTGTTCACTCCAACCTGAAAGCGTCGGATTGAAAATGTACGCATACGCTTTCAAACGTCTGCTGCACATCATTCCGGTTGCGATCGGGGTCAGCATCTTCTGCTTTCTGTTGATCCATATAGCGCCTGGCGATCCGCTCGCGGCTATTCTGCCATCGGACGCCACCGCTGAATTTCAGGCGCAGATGCGCACTCTTTATGGCTTCGACAAGCCGCTGATTGTTCAATACGGACTTTGGGCGATGCGCGCCCTGCAGGGCGATCTTGGACTTTCCATCGCCACCGGTCGTTCCGTGTCAGGCGAGATTGCTTCGGCTGCAGTCAATTCGATCATTCTCGCGGTGGCGGCGACGTTCATCGGATTTACACTGGGCGCCTTGCTCGGCTTCATGGCTGGATTTCTGCGCGGAACCTGGGTGGATCGCCTCGCATCATCTCTATCAATTCTTGGCGTCTGCGTCCCGCATTACTGGCTGGGCATGGTGCTTGTCGTGATCTTCTCCGTCACGCTCGGGTGGTTGCCTGCAACAGGCGGTGGACCTGGCGGCTCGGCAGGAAGGGCCTTCGACTGGGCCTATTTTCGATATTTGTTGCTGCCGGCAATCACCATGTCGGTGATCCCGATGGGCATTATTGCGCGCACGGTTCGCTCACTTGTGTCGGACGTAATGGCACAGGATTTCGTTCAAACCCTGTCCGCCAAGGGCCAGATGGCGCCGCGCATCATTCGTCATGTGATCAGAAATGCCGCTCCGACGGCTCTCTCGGTGATGGGTCTGCAACTTGGTTATCTGCTTGGTGGATCGATATTGATCGAAACTGTCTTTTCGTGGCCGGGCACCGGCTTTCTGCTTAACGGAGCCATTTTCACGCGCGATCTGCCTTTGCTGCAGGGGACGATCCTCGTGCTGGCTATGTTTTTCGTTTCGCTCAATCTCATTGTTGATCTGCTGCAGGGGATTATCGATCCCCGCATTCAACGGAGCTGATCCATGACGGCGATTGCGCTCGCAGCACCGAAACGGATCATCCTTCGTTCACCCGGCTACTGGAAAAGCACGTTTCAGCGACTGGCGCGCGACAAGGTCGCGATGACGGCGCTTGGGGTCATAGCTGCACTATTTCTTTGCGCCATCTTTGCACCGTTGATCGCGCCAGCCGATCCGAATGCTGCAAGTATGATCCGTCGCCTAAGGCCGATCGGGACCCCGAATTATCCGCTCGGGTCGGACGAGCTGGGTCGGGATATGCTATCGCGACTGATCTATGGGGCACGGCTTTCGTTGATCATCGGTGTAACGCCAGTTCCAATTGCCTTTGTCATTGGTTCGGCCATCGGCATTCTGGCGGGCTATGCGGGAGGCTTGTTCAATACGATCATTATGCGAACGGTTGATGTGTTTTACGCCTTTCCTTCGGTGCTGCTGGCTGTTGCGCTCTCAGGCGCGCTCGGATCCGGTCTGACCAATACGCTTGTTTCGCTGACAGTGGTCTTCATCCCCCAAATCGCCCGTATTGCCGAGAGCGTGACCACACAAGTCAGACAGCTGGATTATGTAGAAGCCGCGCGCGCGTCCGGAGCGCCGGCTTACCGCATCATTCTTGAACAGGTTCTGGGCAACGTTCTTGCGCCGATATTTGTCTTCGCGACAAGTCTGATTTCTGTCTCGATGATACTTGCATCGGGGCTTTCGTTTCTCGGACTTGGCGTCCGTCCGCCAGACGCCGAATGGGGCTTGATGCTGAACACCTTGCGAACGGCAATTTACGCGAACCCTCTGGTCGCCATCTTGCCCGGCGTGATGATCTTTATCACGTCCATCTCGTTCAATCTTCTGTCGGATGGCCTTCGATCCGCGATGGATGTGAAGTCATGACTGAAACGCTGTCATTCTTGATCGACGAGCGCGATAGAGGAGGGCCTGCGCAGCCATTGCTGTCGGTAAAAGGCCTTGTGAAAAGATTTCCAGTCAAGAGCATCAATCCGTTTGCCAAGAAGCGTCATGTGAGCGCCGTTGATGGTATTGACTTCGAGGTTTTGAAGGGTGAAACGCTCGGCGTCGTGGGCGAAAGCGGTTGCGGAAAATCCACCACGGCGCGGCTGCTCATGAAATTGATGCCGCAGGATGAAGGCGAACTGCTCTTCGACGGCGAGGAAATCGGCGTTGCGTTGTCCGTCAAGGAGTATCGCCGCAACGTCCAGATGGTGTTTCAGGACAGCTACGCCTCGCTCAATCCGCGTCTGACGATCGAGCAGGCGATCAGCTTCGGGCCGCGCATGCACGGAGAGGCTGACGGCAAGGCGCTCTCGGACGCGCATGACTTGCTCGAACGTGTCGGCCTCGATCCCGGCAGATTTGCCGGGCGTTATCCCCATGAGCTTTCCGGCGGTCAGCGGCAGCGGATCAATATTGCGCGCGCGCTCGCATTCAAGCCGCGATTGGTCATTCTGGATGAAGCAGTCTCGGCGCTAGACAAGTCTGTCGGGGCGCAGGTTCTCAACCTGCTGCTGGATTTGAAGCGCGATCTGGGACTAACCTACATTTTTATCTCGCACGATTTGAATGTTGTGCAGTTTATGGCCCAGCGTGTGATGGTCATGTATCTTGGCAAAGTTGTCGAAATCGGCGATTGCCGAGAGGTTTTTGCGCATCCAAAGCATCCCTATTCATCTGCTCTATTGTCGTCGATGCCCAGGGTCGACCCGCGCAACAGAACGCAGAGACCTCCACTGTCCGGCGATCCGCCCAATCCGATTGATCCACCTTCCGGCTGTCGCTTTCATCCGCGCTGTTTCAAGGCCGAAGGTGTTTGTTCAACCACGTCGCCCGAGCTTTTTGCGTTGGATGGAGACCATCGCGCCGCTTGTCTTGCCAATATTCCGGGATCAGGACACAGCGCTGCGTCGGGAAATGGAGTTGCGGCATGAGCGAGGCAGCTCTGCTCGTCGATATTCGCAATCTATCCGTGACATTCAATGGTCCTCGCGGATCGATACGGGCGGTCAACAATGTGACCTTGGGCGTACGTCCCGGGG
Source organism: Beijerinckiaceae bacterium (assembly GCA_947478455.1). GTDB lineage: Bacteria > Pseudomonadota > Alphaproteobacteria > Rhizobiales > Beijerinckiaceae > Terripilifer. Next base: position 37,918 of record CANJWR010000020.1, read on the forward strand.
AGGTAACGGTTCTTCTCGGCGAATCCGGCTCCGGCAAAAGCGTTACATTGAAATCGATCCTTCGTTTGCACCCGCCGGGCACAAGGATTGAAGGGTCCATTCAGGTTGCAGGCCGCGAAGTTACCGCGCTCTCGACGAGGGAGCTTGGACATTTGCGAGGACGCGACGTGGCCATGATCTTTCAGGAGCCAAGACTCGCGCTTGATCCTGTGTACACAGTTGGCGACCAGATCACGGAAGCTATTCGCCATCACGAAGGAATTGGGGAAGCCGAAGCGCGGAAGCGTGCTCTTCATTTGTTCGAAAAGGTGCGAATTCCTTCGGCGCAGCGCCGTCTCGATTCCTACCCACACGAAATGTCGGGCGGGATGTTACAACGGGTGATGATTTCTCTTGCGCTTTCATGCAATCCGAAAGTTCTGCTTGCTGATGAGCCCACAACAGCGCTTGACGCTACGGTCCAGATTCAGATTTTGCTGTTGCTTCGCGAGTTGCAGCGCGAATTCGGGCTTTCGATGATTTTTGTAACTCACGACATTGGCGTTGCTTCGGAAATTGCCGATCGCATCGCCGTCATGTACGCAGGAAAAATTGTAGAGGAGGGGAGCGCTGTTCAGATCATCGAATCGCCGCTCCATCCGTACACGGCGGGGCTGCTGGGCGCACGCGTTGAACTGGCTGAGGGGCGCGAAAGGTTGTTGACCATTCCGGGCTCGCCTCCTGACATGACGACACTTCCGGCCGGTTGCGCGTTTGTGCCTCGCTGCACGCGCGCTTCCGACGAATGCCGGATGGAACAGCCTGAACTGAAGGCGGCTTTTGGCGGCGGCCACGTGGCCTGCTTTCATCCCCTGAACGAGCAGGTATTCGAAACAGCAGCC
>CANJWR010000021.1 GCA_947478455.1 Beijerinckiaceae bacterium
CACGCATCGAGCCGCGCTACGCTACGCTCCGCACGCCTCGATGCGTGCGACACCACAACTCACAAGGGCTCATGCAGCCCTTTTCTCTCAACCAGACTGGTACACTTTTACGCCGCCATCTGGCACAATTTGTCGCCGCCATTGACAAGGCCGTCCAACCGGGTTCACGAGGCAACTGTCCTCTTATCGCTCGCGAACAGGGCGCCATTGGGATCGGATCAGGGCGAAAATGTGAATTTCAAACTACCGTCAAGGCCTTCAAGAAAACTGAACAGGCCGCAGCGGGCCCACTTGTCGGACCGCCAGTCTTCGCGCACGATGCGGGCGAATGAATAGGAACTATCCTCAGTGAGCCCTCCGGACAGTAACGGCGGAAGCGACGTAACAGACATTGCGACGCACAGAAAAATCTTGCCGAAATCGTCCGGCCCGGTGTCGACGCACCCCGTGGCGGCTACCCCCGCTGCGGCTGTCGTCAGCTTCAATCGCCAGGAACTTCAAAAAATCTTGAATGTCTATGGCCGCAAGGTCGCGTCCGGCGACTGGCGCGACTATGCGATCGACTTCACCCCTAACAAAGCCATCTTCTCGATTTACCGGCGCGCTTCCGAAGTGCCGCTCTTCCGCGTCGAAAAAGATCCGAAACTCGCCCAGAAACAGGGGGCCTATTCGGTCATAGCGGCGACAGGTTTGATTCTCAAACGCGGCCACGAACTTGAGCGCGTCCTCGCCGTATTGGATCGCCCGATAAAGCTGGTCTACGGATAATTCAAACAAAAAAGGCCCCGCCAAAGCGGGGCCTTCAGTCGAAATTCAGTCATCAGTTGTTGCGCGAACCGGTCAGCTGCAGCAGCGACGTAAAGATGTTGATGAAGTCGAGATACAGCATCAAGGCGCCATTGACGGACTTCTTGGTCGCAACTTCGTAGTCATCGCTGGCGTAGTACATTTCCTTGATGGTCTGCGTATCCCACGCCGTTAGACCAGCGAAGATCAAAACCGACAGGCAGGACAGACCGAACTGCAGCGCCGAGCTCTGGATGAAAAGATTCACCAAGCTCGCGATCACGAGACCGATAAGGCCCATCACCAGAAACGACCCGAAAGCCGAAAGGCTACGCTTAGTGGTGTAGCCATAAAGGCTCAGACCGCCGAACGCTGCCGCCGTGATGAAGAATGCGCGGGTCACTGAAGTGCCGGTGTAGACCAGCAGGATCGACGACAGCGACAGCCCCATAACGGCTGCAAAAGCGTAGAACATCATCCGCGCCGAAGAGGCCGCCATGCGGTCAATCCGGAAGGAAAAGAAGAACACGAAGGCGAGCGGCGCGAGCATGATCACCCAGCGCAGCGGGCTGGAATAAATGGCCTGACCGAAGCCAGTGAGCGCCATGCCGCCGGTCGGGCCGGTGGTGACAGCCAGCATGTTGGTGCCGAGAGCCGCCAATCCTGTGATCGCGAGGCCCAAGACCATGTTGTTGTATACGCCCAGCATGTAAGCGCGCAGGCCCTGATCGATTTCGGCGGCGCCGGCCCGGGCTACGCCTGAACCCCAGCGGGCAGTGGCGTTGCGGTCGAAGTCAGCCATAATTTCCTCTCGTTTCCCTCTGGGGCAACGGCCCCGTTTGCCAGACTTGCCGATACGGCAGGATTTCCGGCGAATAGAATATGGAGCCTCACCGGGTCGCGCACAAGGGGAGAGGCCGCACGTGTCAAACGTGCCTAAAGGCTCCTCAACCGGCGCGCTGGCTTTTGACCCAAAACCCGCCAGGTTCCGGCAAGGCCCAATCCCACCGTAACCAGAAGCGCCGTTCCGGCAGCCCCGAACGCCGAGCCCCAAAGCCAGACGAAACCGTCGAGGCGCATCACGCGGGTCACAATCAACATCGCCGCAAGTCCGCCGGCCAGAATCCCGAAAATCGCCGTCGCCGTTCCAAGAAGCGCATATTCGGTCACCAGCGACGCCAACAGGCGAAGCCGCGTCGCACCAAGCGTTTTTAAAATGACAGCGTCATAGATCCGCGCATTTTGACCCGCCGCGAGTGCGCCCGAAAGTACAAGGATCGATGCCGCAAGAGCAATGCTGGCCGCAGCGCGAATCGCAAAGGCCAACTGGTCCATGACATCGTTCAGCGCCTCAAGCGCGTCCTTCACCCGCACGGTTGTGACCGCCGGATAGGCGATTGCGACCTCCTTGAGCAGTGCGATCTCACGATCTGCAGACGTTCCCTTTGGAAAGGCGGCGGTTGCAAGATGCGTATGTGGCGCACCCGCAAAAGTATTGGGCGAAAAGACGAAGACAAAATTGATCCCGAGTGAGCGCCAGTTGACCTTGCGTAAGTTGGCGACCCGCGCAATCAGATTGCGTCCCAGCACATTTACCGTGATCGCGTCCCCGATTTTGATGCCGAGACCTCTTGCGGCATCTGCTTCCACCGACACGAGTGGCGCGCCCTTATAATCTGCCACCCACCAGTCGCCCTCTGTGAGGACGGAACCTTCAGGGAGTTCGCCCGCGTAAGTGATTCCCCGGTCGCCTTCCAAAACCCATGCGGCCTCCTGACTGGCCTTGATGTTCTCGGAGGGCGTATCGTTGAGCCGCACGAAGCGACCGCGCATCATCGGAACACGATCAAACTTCGCTTCGGGCGCCTTCTCATGGACGAAGGCGTCGAAAGCCGGCGCCTGACTGTTCTGGATATCGATGAAGAAGAAACTCGGCGTCTGGCCCGGCAATGATTTTGTGAGCTGCTGACGGATGTTGCCGTCGACCATCGTGAGAGTCACCAGCAAGGCCAGCCCCAATCCTAGCGACAAAACCACCGCAGGAGTGAGTGCCCCCGGCCGATAAATGTTGGAAACCGCCAGACGGACCTCCGTAATACGTGAACGAGGCGCGCGACGGGCTATCCACATGATGGCCTGACTGATCAAACGCAGCGCCACAAAGGCCAGAATAGAACCCAGCACATAGTAAAAAACCAGAAGCCGCTGCGACGCAAAGCCCAAAATGGCCGCTATGAGCGCGATCGCACAGAGAATTGCAGCGATCAGATAACGTCGCCGCGGACGCGTTTCGCCCGGATCAATCTGGTCGCGGAAAAGCGCCGATACCGGCACATCATGCGCGCGCCCCAGCGGCAAAAGCGAAAACGTCAGCGCCGTCAGAAAACCATACGCCGCACCGGTCGCCAACTGACCGGGATAAATGTGCGGCTCAAGCGGAAACGGTAGCAATGCCCCAAGCGTCACGGAAACAAGAAACGGGATCGCAGCGCCAAGAAGAATGCCGATGGCAATTCCGATGGCGGCGACCATCAGCACCTGCAGCAAGGCCGAGTTGAAGACCCATACGCCCGTAGCTCCCAACGCCTTGAGGGTGCCGAAATCCGCGCCCTTCCGGTCGATGAACGAACGCACCGCATTGGCGACGCCAACGCCACCCACCATCAACGCCGTCAGCCCGACAAGGGTCAGAAACTGGGTCACATAGCCAAGGTTCTTGGCAAATTGCGGCGATACATTCTGTCTGGTGCGTGGCTCCCATCCGGCTTCCGGAAAAGCTTTTGCAGCAGAATCAACGAGCATATCCGCCGCCTCAAGCGAAGCCGCCCCGCCGTCGAGAGCGGGCAGCACTGCGCGGTAAACCCAGCGCACAAGCGAACCAGGCTGCAACAGGCCTGTATCGCGCAATCCATCCTGAGACATCAGTACGCGCGGACCAAAACCGATTCCGACTGCCAGCTTGTCAGGTTCCGAGATCAGAGTGGCGCGCAGTTCGAACGCCTTGTCGCCGATAAATATCCTGTCGCCTGTCTTCAGAGACAGGCGCGCCGGCAAGGCCGCGTCGGCCACGAGGCCGAAAATGCCGTTGCGCACCGCAAGCGCATCCTGAAGCGACACTGGCGGATCGAGTTCAACCGAGCCCAGAACCGGATAGAGTGCGTCGACAGCCTTGATCTCGACAAGAGCTGATGTCCCATCCTCGCGCCGGGACATCGCCCGCATCGTGGCGATGGTCGAGAGGTTGGCGCGCTCCGAAAACCATGCCCGTTCTTCTGACCCAAGCTCCCGATGCATCAGCGCGAAAGAAGCGTCGCCACCGAGAATCCTGCGGCTTTCTCGCCCGACCCCATCTGAAAGGCTGCGGGAAACCGACCCGACTCCCACGATCGCCATGACGCCCAAAGCTATGCAGGCCAGGAAAATCCGAAATCCTGCTAGGCCTCCGCGCATGTCTCGCAACGCAAGCCGCAAGGTCAGCGGAATGCGGCTGACCTGCGTCTGCTCGGGAGAAGAACCTGAAGAGTTGTTCACTGGGCGGCCTGCGCCGGTTCAGGAATACTTTCTCGTTCGATTTCACCCGATTTCAGATGAATCGTCCGGTCGCAGCGGGCGGCCAGCCCGGCATCATGAGTGACCAGAACCAGCGTGGCACCTTTTTCGCGCTGGAGCTTGAAGATCATCTCGACGATATCGCGACCCGTCTCGTAATCGAGATTGCCAGTGGGTTCGTCGGCAATCAAAAGGGACGGATTGGGAGCCAGAGCGCGCGCCAGCGCCACTCGCTGTTGTTCGCCGCCCGACAATTGCGCCGGGTAATGGGAGGCGCGCGCCGAAAGCCCTACTGCCGCCAGCTCCCGCAAGGCCCGTTCGAACGCATCCGGAGCGCCCGCCAACTCCAGCGGAACCGCCACATTTTCGAGTGCTGTCATCGTCGGAATGAGGTGAAAAGACTGAAAGACAATGCCGATCCGCGACCCGCGAAACCTGGCCAGCTGATCTTCATCCATCCCGTCCAGCACAGTCCCATCGATCGACACGGAACCCGAATCCGGTCGTTCGAGCCCAGCCATGGTCATCAGCAAGGTCGATTTTCCAGAACCGGACGGACCGACAAGACCGACCGCTTCGCCCTTCTGGATCGCCAGGGAAATGCCTTTGAGAATATGGACGCGCGCGGCCCCCTTCCCCAAACTCAGCTGAACGCCCTTCACTTCAATGGCGGAAGCCACCATGTTGATCCTCGACCGCAAGAATGCCTCAGGGTGACAATCCCACGAGGCGCAACCATTCATATGGGTATGAAATGCCGTTCGTCTATTCGCGATCGCTCAGATTGATTGCAATCCTTGCGTTAGCGGCCATCGGGGTCTTGTCGATCAACATTAGATCAACGTCTGCAGCGGCTGACCGAATCCGCATTGTCGCGCTGGGAGACAGCCTCACCGCCGGGTATGGGTTGCCGGCCAATTCGGCTTTTCCGACGCTGCTAGAAGCCGCCCTAAGGAGCGCTGGCGAAAATGTGATCGTCGACAATGCAGGCGTGTCAGGCGACACCACGACTGGCGCGCTCGAACGGCTCGACTGGGCAATTCCGGACGATGCCGATGCTGTGATCGTGGAGCTTGGCGCCAACGATATGTTGCGCGGTCTTCCTCCGGACATCGCCCGCAAGACACTCGATCAAATTCTTTCAAAACTTCAGCAAAAGCGTGTGCAAATCCTCGTCGCCGGTATGCTCGCGGCGCCGGGTCTTGGAGCCGACTATGCAAAGTCATTCAACGCAATCTATCCAGAGCTGGCGCGCAAGTATGACGCTATCCTGTATCCGTTTTTCCTCGAAGGTCTGGCGGGCGATTTCAACCTGCTGCAGAAGGACGGACTGCATCCCAATCGCGCCGGTGTTGAAAAAATCGTCGTATCGATTCTCCCGGCAGTCCGGCAGTTGATCGACCAAGCGCGAACGAAAGGCGCAAAAAACTAGATACGGGTTTTAACTGGATTTCGTCATGCCGCGTCTTTTTACCGGGCTACAAATTCCTGGATCGATTTGTCAGGAACTCTCGCTCTTACGGGGAGGACTGAACGGCGCGAAATGGATCGAACCGGAGAGCTATCATCTGACGCTGCGCTTTATCGGCGACGTCGACGTTGCTCTGGCGAATGACATTCTCGATGAGTTGGCCAGAACCTCGTGTCCGCAAGTGACGATTGCACTCGACGGATTGATCGAGTTCGGCGGTAACAAGCCCCGCGCAATAGCTGTTCGGGTGCAATCCGATTCTCGATTGATAGATCTTCAGGCCGGTCAGGAAAGAGCTATCCGGCGCGCAGGCGCTGCTCCCGAAACACGCAAATTTATACCTCACGTGACGCTGGCGCGTCTGCGCTCGGTAAGTCCTCTCGCTGTTGCAGACTATCTGGGCTCAAGAACCGCTTTCAAGCCGCTTACATTCCAGGCCGAACAATTCGTGGTCTATTCCTCGCGTGCCTCAAGGGGCGGAGGCCCCTACGTTGTAGAAGCCGCTTATCCTCTGGGATAACGCGCGATATTCCAGCCCAATTCGGCCAGCGGCCGCACGCGCTTCCCCTCGTCCAGAGCCCCCGCACTCGCCGACATGCCATCCGCAGTGCGGCGTGCCACGCCCTGCAGGATCGCCGCGAGCCTGAACAGATTGTAAGCAATATAAAAATTCCAGTTTTCCATCACATCGGAAAGCTTCCGGCCCGTTCGCTCGCAATAGCTCCGCACATATTCCGCCTCCGACGGAATACCAAGTTCCGCATGATTCAAACCTGCTGCGCCCCGGAACAACTGCGGCGACAAATGCCATGTCAGGCAATGATAGGAAAAATCCGCCAAAGGGTGCCCAAGAGTTGAAAGCTCCCAGTCAAGCACCGCCCGAACCTCCGGTTTAGCAGAATCGAAAATCAGATTGTCGAGCCGGTAATCGCCATGGACCAGTGTCGTTTCGTCGCCCGATGGAATGTTCCCGGGCAACCACTCGATCAGACGATCCATTGCGTCGACCGTATCGGTCGAACAGGCGCGATATTGTTTGCTCCAGCGATCGATTTGCCGCGCGAAATAGTTTCCTGGTCGTCCGAAGTCGGACAGACCCAGACCTTGCCAGTCGACACCATGTAGTTTGGCGATAACCCGGTTGGCTTCATCAAAGATCGCCGTACGCTCCGATGGCTCGAGGCCCGGCAGCGATTGCTCGAACAGAACGCGACCGGCAATAAATTCCATGACGAAAAAGGCGCGACCGATCACAGATTCATCGTCGCAAAGGCAATAGAGCTTGGGCACTGGCACATCGGTCTGCTTCAAGACTGACATCAGCCGAAACTCGCGCTCTATCGCGTGGGCGCTGCGCAACAATTGCGAGGCCGGTCCTGGTTTGGTTCGCATGACAAGGGTATGGGTCGGGCTCGAAAGCTTGTAGGTCGGATTGCTGCGGCCGCCCTGGAACTGATCGATTTCGACCGGCCCCGCGAAGCAATCAATGTGGCTCTGGAGCCAACGCTCCAACGCAGTGATATTGATGTCCGACATGAAGGATCGCTACGGTTCGAGGACCGAATCCCAGTAGAGATAATCGAGCCAGCTGTCATGCAGGTAATTGGGCGGGAACAAGCGGCCGTTCTGATGCAGGTCAGTGACGCTTGGCTGGTATGGCTTGATGGCCGGCCACATATGAGCCTCGTTGGGCATGCGGTCCGCTTTGCGCAAATTGCAGGGCGAACAGGCCGCAACAACGTTTTCCCATGTGGTCATGCCGCCCTTTGAACGCGGAATGACGTGATCGAACGTCAGATCGTCTCGGGTTCCACAATATTGGCAGGTAAAGCGGTCGCGCAGAAAAACGTTGAAACGCGTGAAAGCCGGATGCCGCGATGGTTTGATGTAGGTCTTGAGCGAGACGACCGACGGCAGTCGCATTTCGAAATTCGGGCTGCGAACGGTCCGATCATATTCGGAAACGATATTCACACGGTCCATAAAGACCGCCTTGATCGAATCCTGCCATGACCACAGCGATAGTGGATAATAGCTCAAAGGCCTGAAATCGGCATTGAGGACCAATGCCGGGCAGGCCTCCGGTGAAACCATCGGGTGAAAGTGAACCGTCAAGCGGCACCCCTCAGGTCGGGCGAGCGGATAATCCCGATCGCCGGGTTTACCTGAGGGACAGTCTAACGCCCTCACGACCGAATTGTGAAGGTCTTCTTAACGATTGATTGCGGCTCGACAGCCTACCTGGTCGGGATCGGAGTTCCGCTACGATAATCGTAGAAGCCGCGCTGCGTTTTGCGGCCAAGCCAGCCAGCCTCTACATATTTGACCAGCAATGGACAGGGCCGATATTTCGAGTCTGCCAACCCTTCATGCAACACCTGCATGACTGAAAGACACGTATCCAGCCCAATGAAATCCGCAAGCTGGAGTGGCCCCATCGGGTGATTCGCGCCCAACTTCATGGCCGTATCGATGGCGTCGACCGACCCAACACCTTCATAAAGCGTGTAAATCGCCTCATTGATCATCGGCAACAGAATGCGATTGACGATGAAAGCAGGAAAATCTTCGGAAACGGTCGAAGTCTTGCCCAGGCGCACAATCAACGCCTTGGCGGCGTCAAAGGTTTGGTCTTCGGTCGCAATTCCGCGAATCAGCTCGACAAGCTGCATGCGGGGTACGGGGTTCATGAAATGAATGCCGATGAACTTTTCGGGACGATCCGTCGCCGAGGCCAGCCGGGTGATGGAAATTGACGAGGAGTTTGTAGCCAGCAATCCTTCCGGCTTCAAATAGGTGCAAAGCTGTTGGAAAATCTTGCGTTTGATAGCCTCGTTCTCGGTCGCGGCTTCAATTACAAGATCGCAATCGGCCAGATCGACATATTCGATCGTCGGTCGAATACGCGAAAGTGCGGCCTTTCGATCAGCATCCGTAAGCTGCTTGCGCTCGATCATACGCGCCATAGTGCCATTGACTGTAGCCAGTCCGGCCTGAAGCTTTTCCTCCGTGAGGTCGCAAAGGATAACATCCATCCCGGCAGCGGCGCAGACATGCGCAATCCCGCTGCCCATCTGACCTGCGCCAATGATACCGATCTTGCGTAGTTCGAGTGTCATGGTGACCCGTCATTCGTCAAAGGAGCGCGACATAACCCTGAGGGCCGGCGCGCCGAAAGCCCATTTTAGACGATAGTTACTTACCAGTCTTGCCAAGTTCGGTAGCCAGTTCCGGCAATGCCTTGAAGAGATCAGCAACCAGACCGTAGTCGGCAACCTGAAAAATCGGCGCCTCCTCATCCTTGTTGATGGCGACAATTACCTTCGAATCTTTCATGCCCGCCAGATGCTGAATAGCTCCTGAAATGCCCACTGCAATGTAAAGCTCTGGAGCGACAACCTTGCCGGTTTGTCCTACCTGCCAGTCGTTGGGCGCATAGCCAGCGTCAACGGCGGCGCGCGAAGCTCCCATGGCGGCGCCGAGCTTATCAGCGACAGGCTCGATATATGTCTTGAAATTTTCGGAATTCTGCAGCGCTCGCCCACCCGAAATGATGATCTTTGCGGCCGTCAATTCAGGTCTGTCAGACTTTGCGACTGCCTCGCCCTTGAAGCTGGAAAGATTAGAGTCAGGACCGTTTGCTAGGAACTCGACAGGTGCGGAGCTGGTGCCGTCAGCTGTCGCCGTAAACGCGGCAGTCCGAACCGTAATAACTTTTATAGCATCGGTCGCCTGAACCGTCTGGATCGCGTTTCCAGCATAGATCGGACGCTCGAACGTGTCGGCAGAAACTACTTTGGTGATCTCAGAAACCTGCATCACGTCCAGCAAGGCTGCCACGCGCGGTAAAATGTTCTTGGAGTTCGAGGTCGCGCTGGAAACAATCGCAGAAAACTGATTTGCGAGCGACACGACCAGCGCAGCCATCGGCTCTGCAAGGTGATTTGCATATTGCGCCGAATCAACAGCTAAAACTTTTGCAACGCCATCAAGCTTTGCGGCGTTTGCGGCGGCAGCCGCAACATCTACGCCCACGACCAGAATTGTGACGGGCGCGCCAAGCGCTTTCGCAGCTGTCAGCGCCTTCGATGTCGATGATCCAAGGTGGCCATTGGCGACATCCGCCAGAAGAAGAGTCGACATCAGATGGCCCCCGCCTCGTCCCTGAGTTTCGCCACGAGTTCCTGGACAGAACCCACCTTCACGCCGGCCTGCCGGACGGGTGGCTCAGAGGTGCGAAGTACGTTCAATCTGGGAGACACGTCGACTCCATAGTCAGCCGGACTTTTTTCAAGAATCGGCTTTTTCTTCGCCTTCATGATGTTCGGCAAAGACGCATAACGCGGCTCGTTAAGGCGTAGATCTGTCGTCACAACGGCAGGTAGCTTGAGCTCAACAGTTTGTAACCCGCCATCGACTTCACGGGTCACATCAACTGAGCTTGCCGCCACTTCGACCTTCGAGGCGAACGTGCCCTGACCCCAGCCCAGCAGAGCGGCCAACATCTGGCCAGTCTGGTTGCAATCGTCATCAATCGCCTGCTTGCCCATGATGACAAGTCCCGGCTGTTCTTCCATCGCGATAGCCCTGAGCAATTTGGCGACAGCCAGAGGCTCGACAATTCCATCGGTTTTCACGAGAATTCCGCGATCGGCACCCATGGCCAGACCGGTCCGGATGGTTTCTGAGGCCTGTGCGGGCCCGATGGAAACCACAATCACCTCTGTCGCCTTGCCGACTTCTTTCAGCCTGAGCGCCTCTTCGACGGCGATTTCGTCGAAAGGGTTCATCGACATCTTGACGTTGGAAAGCTCGACGCCAGACCCGTCGCTTTTGACACGTGCCTTCACATTGTAGTCGATAACCCGCTTAACGGGCACCATGATCTTCATGGAATTCACCTGACTTGGGCCACAAATGGTGCATTGCGAAATTTCGTAATAGGGCATCCCGCGCAAGTCAACGCGAAGCCGCGTCACCGGGCGATGGAACTCGATTTAGCGGTTCTTGCCGGGCGTCCAGAGCACATCGCCGGCGCCTCGCCGGTTAACATACCGGGACGCCACAAACAGGAAATCAGACAGTCTGTTGATATATTTCAGCGCTGGTTCACCCACCAACTCGGTTGGGGTCATCGAAAGCTCGACCATCTGCCGCTCCGCCCGTCGACAGATAGTCCGGGCAACATGCAAGGCCGCAGACGCTGCCGATCCCCCGGGCAAAACGAAGGAACGGAGCGGTGAAAGCTCGGCATTCAATGCGTCAATTTCCCGTTCCAGTCGATCGACCTGGGGCTCCACGATTCGCAATGGTTCATATTCGAGCTTTTCACCGGTGTCGGGCGTGCACAGATCCGCACCCAGATCGAACAAATCGTTCTGGATGCGGCCCAACATGGCGTCAACGGCAGGTTCGCCGACGATGGTCGCCAGACGGGCGACCCCGACCGCAGAGTTCGTCTCGTCGACGGAGCCATAGGCCTCGATCCGCAGATCGAACTTCGGACGACGCTCTCCATTGCCCAGCGCGGTAGTTCCCGCATCACCCGTGCGCGTATAGATACGATTCAGGATAACCATCAGACAAACCTACCCGATCAGCTCCGGGCCCATAAAACAGCCAAAATCAAGATGATGGCCCCGAATTGAAGGCCTACGCGCCAGCGCATCAGCAGCTGCGAAAAATTCGGGTTTCCGCCGCGCATCATGTTGATCAGTCCAAGCACAAGGACAACCGCAACTGCGCCTATCGCGATCAGAATCGCCACATTAGAAGCAAAATATGAGTACATACGATTTCCCTGCGCAAGCGCGCGAAGCGGACATCGTGATCAGATAGAGCCGATATGCGACCAGAACAACCCGAGCCGTTGTGTCAATAACGACGCAGCAGCCTTTCGAGATATTCCAGCTCTTCCTTGGGACGATTTGGATCGCTCAGGCGCTTGCGCAATTCTTCAAGAACGCGTTGGGCGCGCTGGGCGGCCGGCAGGCCCGGCGGATCATAAAGACTGCGTGAATTATCGCCACGATCATGGGATTCACGCCCAAGCGGATCGGGACGCCCGTTATTCTGGCCCTGCCGATTTTGCCCGTTGGGATTGCCCGGCCCCTGTCCCGGCCCAGCCTGTTCGCCCTGTCCCTGTCCCTGTTGCTGCTGCATCTGCTGGGCGAGAGACTGGGCGCCGCGACGTAATGCATCAAGAGCGCGGCCCTGGGCATCGACGGCCTTGCCCTGTCCCTGCTGGCCCTGTCCAAGTCCCTGCTCGGCTTCTTTCATGGCGCCTTCGGCTTCGTCAAAGCCTTCCTCGCCCTTCATGCCGAGCTGTTTCATGCGGCGCTGAAGTTCTTCCAGCCGTTGGCGAAGATTTTCCTGCTGCTGCTGCAGGCTCTGGTTCTGCTCATCCCCGTCCTGGCCGCCCTCGGCCATCTGGTCGTCGCCTTCTCCGTCTTGTTGTTGCTCGCCCTGCTGTCCATCCTGTTGCTGCTGTTGGCCACGCTGTTGCTGCTGGCGCTGCCCCTGCTGATTTCTCTGCTGCTGGTTGCGTTGCTGCTGATTTCGTTGAGCCTGCCGTTGCTGCTGGCTTTCATTGAACGTTTTGTCGCGCAATTGCTGTTGCTCGCGCATCAGCTTGTCCAACTCGTTCAACTGCTGGTTCATCTCGCGGGCAGCCTGATCCTGCGCGCTGCGTCGCTGGGCGGACTGCAGATTTTCGAGCATCTTCTGCAACTGGTCCAGCATTCGCTGGGCGTCGGCCATATTTCCCGATTTGGCCATTTCTTCCATGCGATCGAGCATGGACTGCAAATCGCGCGACGTAATCGTCTGATCGCGGTCGTTCTGATTGTTATCAGCCTGCTGACGATCATTGTTCTGATCGCGCTGCATCTGGTCTGCAAGTTCTTTCAGGAACTTATCCATCGCTGCACGAAGCTGATCGGTCAGTTTCTTGATTTCTTCCTCCGAGGCGCCGCGCTGAAGTGCATCCTTCAGCTGTTGTTGCGCCGCGCGCATATCACGCTCGGCTTCCGAAAGGTCGCCATCTTCAAGACGGAGCGCCATTTCCCAAATCAGATCGGCAACGCCCAGAAGAGCCTCATCCGTGCGCGCTTGCTTCAGACGTGACGCAATCGTGTATAGCCCGAGATAGATGTTGGCTGTGGTTTTGAACCGCTCCGGCGCTATCATGAACGCATCAATGGCGGCCGCTACGCGAGCCTTTTCGTCAGGAGCAAGCACCAGATTTCGTCGCTGTTCCACAAGCGCTCGGGCCAGCGGTTTGACAAAGGCTCTCTGGGGCAAAGTCATCTCGACAGGTTCGCTGGAGCCGGCGTTTCCGCCCTCGTCGCGAGCCGTCAAAGTCATCGTCACGCGAGCGCCCGCCCAGGCATGCTCTGACAAATCAGATGTCGTTTCACCTTCGCCGAGCCCCCCCGGTCCCGATGGCAACGCAAGCCCCATGCGAGGCGGCTCAACGAGGCTACGTCCGGTTACGGGCCTGCCACGAATGATCGGTTTGGCAAATTCTGCCTCTGCTCCGATCACGCCATAATCGTCATCTATCTTGTAGGAGAGCGTCAAAGAACCACGAAGGTTCGGTGTCGGCTCTCCCTTGAGGGCGATTGTCGGAGCTTTGTCAGGAATCGAAATAATATCGAAGGCGCCCACGACAGTTCCGAGTCGTCTGATGACCAGCCGCCCATCGCCTTTCAGGTTCCAGCGACTTTCACGCTCGTTGGCTAATTCCGCAGACTTGGAAGGCGCGACCTTGCCGGCGGCCTTGTCGACCGAATCGTCTTCAGTCTTCGGGACAACCAGCGCGCCCTCTGCCTCGATAGTAACGTTTGCTCCCTCGGAGGTTCGGACAATGACTGTTGATCCGACCGGGGCCTCCACACGGCGCGCACGATCCTTCGAAGGCGTCGGTCCTTCATCACGCGCATTTAGCAAAACCGGCGGGCGGCCCGTATAGCCCGGCGGATCAATCCAGGCGTCCAGTCGGAAGCCTTGAGAAATTGCTCCCGGCGTCGTCCAGTCGAATGCAGCCAGCATACGGGCATATTTTTCAGGACCGGCCATAAAGGCTGCCGCCACAAAGGCAACCAGAGCTGCTCCACGAAACGCAAAACGATCCCGATCGGCCATTCGGGGCGACGGCATGGAAAGACGGAGCTGGGAAACGGCCCCCTGAGCCCGCTGCAAATGCAACTGCCAGATGACCGAAGTGCTTGGATCGGAATTTGGATTCGCAATGGCGTCGCCAATGGTCGTGGCCGGCCGATGAGCTAGCCCGGAATCGCGATCAAGACGCCCCAACAATTCGCTCCGGGCAGGCAACCTCAGACGAATGAAACGCCAGACGCACCCAAGAGCAGCCAATCCGAAGAGCGACATGCCGGCGATTCGCGTCCAGCGCGGAACTTCAGTCCAAACGCCTGTCCAGGAGACCGCCGCAAAAACTCCCAGAAGAATGATCAGCGGGGAAAGCAGCGGCCAGACGCGCTCCCACATCAGAACCAAAGAAGCCCGCTCGGTGAGCTGCTTCAGCCGGTCATTCGTCCGTTGCGACTTCGCAAATAAACTGTAGGCCACCCGGGCATCTCCGCGTTGCATCGCCCGCACCGACCCCTCCATTGGGCAAGCGCCAATCGGAAGAGCCTTTTATGAAGCTTATCATCCCCCGGAAAAGCAGCAACATTCAATCGAGCCAGGTAGGAATCCGGTCAAGACCGATCAATTCTTCGTAACTTTGCCTTGGCCTTACGATGGACCATTGGTCTTCGTTAACCAGGACCTCGGGAATGAGCAGCCTGGAATTGTAGGTTCCTGCCTGCACGGCCCCGTAGGCGCCAGCCGACATAACCGCCAACAGATCGCCTTCTGTCGGCAGGGCCATTTTTCTGGACTGCGCCAGAAAATCTCCGCTTTCGCAGACAGGACCGACCAAATCAACGACAGCATACGTCGCGCCTTCGGGAGGACGAACGACAGGCTTAATGTCGTGAAATGCATCGTAAAGCGTCGGCCGGACCAGATCGTTCATAGCGGCGTCAACAATCACGAAGGTCCGCGCGTCGCCATGCTTGATATACAACACCTGCGTCACCAGTACGCCCGCATTGCCCACGAGTAAGCGTCCCGGTTCGAACACCAGCTTGCAGCCAAGGTTGTGCGTATGGCGCTTCACAACCTCGGCGTAACGGTCAGGATGATAGGATGCAGGATCTTCCTGATCATTGTACGGAATGCCAAGGCCGCCGCCGAGATCCAGATGGTCGATCTTGTGCCCGTCAGCCCGCAAAGTCCGGATGAAATCGGACAAAAGCGCAAAGGCCGCATCAAAAGGCTCAAGGTCGGTGATCTGCGAACCTATATGCATGTCGATGCCGGAAATTTCGATCCCCGGCAATTTGGCAGCGCGGGAATAAACATCTCTGGCGTGCGAAATGGGAATGCCGAATTTGTTTTCGGATTTGCCCGTCGAAATCTTGTGATGCGTTTTGGCGTCCACGTCCGGATTGACCCGGATCGAGATCTTGGCGCGTGTGTTTCGGGCCGTGGCGATGCGCGAAATGGCCTTGAGTTCAGGCTCCGATTCGACGTTGAAGCACAGAATCTTTTCATCTAGCGCCAGGGCGATTTCGCGGTCTGTCTTGCCGACACCCGAAAACGTGATCCGAGATCCCGGAACGCCGACTGCGCGCGCGCGCCGTAGCTCGCCTTCCGACACAACATCCATGCCAGCGCCGAGATTCGCGAACGTCTTGAGAACCGCCTGATTCGAATTCGCCTTCATGGCGAAACAGATCAGCGCGTCAACATCTGCAAAGCTGTTACGAAAGACCTGATAATGCCGGGTCAGCGTCGCAGTGGAATAGCAATAGAATGGAGTGCCCACCTCGCGAGCCACAGCCCGGAGATCGACGCCCTCAGCGTGAAGCACGCCATCGCAATATTCAAAATGGTTCATTGGTCACAGCAGCGGATCAAGTATAAAGGGGTCTTTCGGAGCCGTCACGACAGTTGTCGCCTCGCGTTTTCCGCCATCCAGTGAATATTTGCTGGGAGCGCCACCTGCGGCAGTCTGGACAGACTGAGAACCAGCAGGAGATTCGAGCGCTCCGCGGCGTCCACAGCCTGACAGAGCAAGAACTGTCCCGGCGATTGCAATCGCGACAACCTTGCTAGACCTGCGCATCTCATCTCCTAAGGGTAACGATCTTGGCCCGATGGCGGAAAATCTGGCGCCCGGTTCGAATATTTGCGACAAATTGTCACGTCATTTTCTATCTTGCTTCGCGAGCT
Source organism: Beijerinckiaceae bacterium (assembly GCA_947478455.1). Lineage (GTDB taxonomy): Bacteria > Pseudomonadota > Alphaproteobacteria > Rhizobiales > Beijerinckiaceae > Terripilifer. The sequence goes on from CANJWR010000021.1 coordinate 16,112, forward strand.
GCTTAAGCCAGCGTTTCGCCTGAGTCTTCACATTGGTTGGCGCGGTGCCGCCATAACTTGTCCGGCTTCGGACCGACTTGTCCACTCCGAGCACCGAAAAAACCTGCTCATTTATCAACGGCTCGACCGAACGGAGGTCTTCAAGCGACAGCTTTTCCAGACCGACGCCGCGATCGGACGCTATTTTCACGATTGAGCCGGTAACATGGTGAGCGCGTCGAAACGGAAGCTGGAGATTTTTGACAAGCCAGTCGGCTAGGTCCGTTGCGGTTGAATAGCCCGCTCCCGCAGACGCCTTCATGCGCTTCAGGTCCGGTTGAATATCGCGAACCATGCCGGTCATCGCCGCAATGCAAAGCGACAGGGAATGCAAAGCGTCGAACGTGCCTTCCTTGTCTTCCTGCATGTCTTTCGAATAGGCGAGCGGCAGTCCTTTCATGACGACCAGCAGACCTGTCAGCGCGCCGATAATGCGTCCGGATTTGCCCCGGACCAGTTCGGCAGCATCAGGATTGCGCTTCTGCGGCATGATCGACGAACCAGTTGAAAAACTGTCTGAGAGCCGTGCAAAGCCAAACTGGGGTGTCGCCCAGAGGACAATTTCTTCCGCGAACCGCGACAGATGAACTGCCGTTATTGACGCAGCTGAAAGGGTTTCCAGGACAAAATCGCGGTCAGCAACGCTATCCAAAGAATTGGCGGTTGGCCGGTCAAACCCGAGAGCATGGGCCGTTTGCTCCCTATTAATTGGAAAAGAGGTTCCGGCCAGAGCTGCGGAACCAAGCGGGCATTCGTTCAGTCGCCGGCGCGCGTCGGCAAATCTTCCACGGTCGCGCCCGAGCATTTCCACGTAGGCGAGAAAGTGATGTCCCAATGTGATCGGCTGAGCCGACTGAAGATGCGTGAAGCCCGGCATGATCGACGCAGCATGCGCGAGAGCCTTCTCGGCGAGTTCTTTCTGCAATTCGCAAAGCTGGACATCCATCTGGTCAATCGTGTCACGAACCCATAGCTTGAAGTCGAGCGCTACCTGATCATTCCGGCTGCGCGCCGTATGCAAGCGCCCTGCTTCTGGCCCAATCAGATCCGCGAGACGAGATTCGACATTCATGTGAATGTCTTCCAGCGCCCGCGAGAACGTGAACGTACCAGCCTCGATTTCGGACCGAACCTGATCTAGTCCTTTGGAGATCGCCTCAGCGTCTTCCCGGGACACAATGGATGCGTCGGCCAGCATGGCCAAATGGGCTTGAGAACCACGAATATCCTGCGCGGCAAAGCGGTAATCGAAGCCAATGGAAGCATTGATCTCCTCCATGATGGCGTCGGGAGCGCTCGCAAAGCGTCCGCCCCACATCTTGTTGCTCATTGCGCGCCTCTGCTATGGGTCTAAACCGGACATTCGAAAACCATGACGGACAGTAAACTGCCAGAGTCTCAAGGCCGCACAATGACGCGCAAACTCTTGATGGGCACCGGGGCGATCATGCTTGCCAGCGCAGCGGTCCTATACGGGATCATGGGGGGCGGCGGCAAGGAAGCCTCGACCGCCTGCGCATCCTCCGCCCGGACGGTCGAGCGATTTGCGCCCCTCGCGACCGGCGGGCTGGCGGCTATGACAATCCCGAAATCGCCTCGTCCGGCAATCGATGTGACATTCGATGGCCCAAATGGCGAGAAAAAGTCGCTCGCTGACTTTCGAGGAAAAACGATTCTGCTCAATCTCTGGGCGACATGGTGCATCCCCTGCCGAGAGGAAATGCCCGCGCTGGATCGTCTTCAGGGAAAGCTGGGGGGAAACGACTTCGAGGTTGTCGCCGTCAGCATCGACACAGCGCGACTGGAAAAGCGAAAGACCTTTCTGGACGAAGCAGGAATCAAGAAGCTGGCTTTTTACGCCGATCCGAGTGCTGACATTTTTCAGCGCCTGAAACGGGCCGCCAAGGTTACCGGGCTTCCGACAACTCTTTTGATCGATCCAGAAGGCTGCGAAATAGGCGTTCTGGCGGGGCCCGCCGACTGGGCGTCCGATGAAGCTATACATTTGATTTCAATAGGTAAAGCCAAATAGACTCTACACCTCCCTTGCCTCCTGCCGGCTATCACAATTCGCCAAAGAGTGCAGTCAAGCCTGATTGCGCAGCGCGAGATCTTGGATTAGTGAGACCCGCACGTCATTTTGTTTCAGGAGGTCTCCATGGCCGATACGACTTCCCGACCGGCGCCGCCCGAGGCGCGTCGGCCGCTTTCGCCGCATCTGCAGATCTACAAGCCGATGCTGACGATGATGATGTCCATCACGCATCGCATTACCGGCGTGGGCCTATATTTGGGCACCCTGCTTCTGGCTTGGTGGCTTATAGCCGCCGCGACTGACGCCAAGGCGTTTGGATTCGCCAACGACGTCCTGACCTCGTTTCTCGGCCGGATCATCCTGTTCGGTTTCACCTGGGCGCTTTTCACCCACATGATGGGCGGTCTTCGCCATTTCATTTGGGATGCCGGACGCGGCATGGACCATCCCGAGCGTGAATATCTGGCTCAGGCAACCCTAATCGGCGGAATAGTGCTGACGGTCCTCGTCTGGATCGTCGGCTACATGGTTCGCTAGGCACAATTCGGGGCACATGATGGCTGAAAAACCCAATTCCCTCCGCACCCCGATGGGTCGTGTCAGATACCTCGGCTCGGCCAAATCCGGCACCCGGGAAATCTGGCATCAACGGCTGACATCCTATGCTCTGCTGCCACTTTCGATCATTTTCGTGATTCTGATCCTCAGCGTTGTCGGCAAGGATTACAATACGGTCCGGGCGACGCTCGCAAACCCGGTCTGGTCGGTTCTGATCCTGCTTTTTCTCGCCGCAGGCATTTATCACATGCAGCTCGGCATGAAGATAATCATCGAGGATTATGTGCACGGACATGGCGCGAAAACGATCGCGCTCGTCGGGAACATGTTTTTTTCGATCTGTGTCGGCGTCGCCTGCGTGTACGCAGTACTGCGTCTCAGCTTCGTCTAGGCATTCGGTTTCGTTTCAGGTTTCTTGAAAGGCACGTCCATGGCCACTCAGAATGGCTCCGCAGCCGGCAAGGCGCCGGCCTATAATGGCGCGGCATATCCGATCACCGATCACACATTCGATGTTGTGGTTGTTGGCGCTGGCGGCGCTGGCTTGCGGGCGACGGTTGGCTGCTCGCAGGCCGGCCTGCGGACCGCCTGCATCTCGAAAGTCTTTCCGACCCGCTCTCACACCGTCGCCGCCCAGGGCGGTATTTCGGCAGCACTGAGCAACATGCATCAGGACGACTGGCGCTGGCACATGTACGACACCGTCAAGGGGTCTGACTGGCTCGGCGATCAGGACTGTATCGAATACCTTTGCCGCAATGCTCCTGAAGCTGTTTACGAGCTGGAACATTGGGGCGTTCCATTCTCGCGCACCGAGGATGGCCGAATCTATCAGCGCCCATTCGGGGGCATGACCACTGATTTCGGCAAGGGCACTGCCCAGCGCACTTGCGCAGCCGCTGACCGGACTGGCCATGCCATCCTGCACACTCTTTATGGTCAGGCGCTGCGAAACAACACGGAATTCTTTATCGAGTATTTCGCTATCGACCTGATCATGAACAGCGAAGGCCGCTGCTGTGGCGTCGTTTGCCTGAAGTTGGACGATGGCACAATCCATCGGTTCCGCGCGAATCTCGTCATTCTGGCGACCGGCGGTTATGGCCGCGCCTATTTCTCGGCAACCTCCGCCCACACTTGCACGGGCGACGGCAACGCCATGGTGCTCCGCGCCGGCTTGCCGTTGCAGGACATGGAGTTTGTGCAGTTCCATCCCACTGGCATTTATGGTTCAGGCTGCCTGATCACCGAAGGTGCCCGCGGTGAGGGGGGCTACGTCACAAATGGCAATGGCGAGCGCTTCATGGAACGCTATGCGCCCTCCGCCAAGGATCTGGCGTCGCGTGACGTCGTGTCCCGCGCCATGACGATTGAAATTCGCGAAGGTCGCGGCGTCGGCAAGAACAAGGATCATATCTACCTGCATCTCGATCATCTCGATCCGAAGATTTTGCACGAACGCCTGCCGGGCATTTCCGAAAGCGCGCGCATTTTCGCCGGCGTCGACGTGACCAAGGAGCCGATCCCGATCCTGCCCACGGTCCATTACAACATGGGCGGAATCGCCACGAACTATCACGGCGAAGTCCTGACCAAGAAAAATGGCGATCCGGACTATGTTGTGCCGGGCCTCATGGCTCTTGGCGAAGCGGCTTGCGTGTCGGTACACGGCGCAAATCGTCTCGGCTCCAACTCGCTCATCGATCTGGTCGTGTTCGGCCGGGCAGCGGGCCTGCGTGCCGCCGAACTGGTCAAGCCCGGCGAGAAACAGGCCGATTTGCCGAAGGATTCAGCCGACCTCTCGCTCTCACGCCTTGACCGCTTCCGTTACGCCAAGGGCTCGACCCCGACTGCGCAACTGCGCCACAAAATGCAAATGACGATGCAGAACAATTGCGCCGTCTTCCGCACAGGCCAGATTCTCGAGGAAGGCTCCAGGCTGATCAATGAGGTCTGGAGTGCAATGCCGGACCTACATGTGACAGATCGTTCTCTGATCTGGAATTCAGATCTCGTCGAGACGATGGAATTCGACAACCTCATCATTCAGGCTGTCGTGACGATGGACTCCGCCGTATCGCGTACCGAGAGCCGTGGCGCGCACGCCCGCGAGGACTATCCGGATCGCGACGACAAGAACTGGATGAAGCATACGCTCGCGTGGATCGACGACGAGAAGAAACGCGTGAACCTCGATTCCCGTCCGGTCCACACCTACACGATGACGAACGACATTCAGTACATCGAGCCAAAGGCTCGCGTTTACTGAACGCCACGAACCGTCAAGGACAGCACAATGGTAGAACTGGCGCTCCCGAAGAATTCGACCATCACAAATGGTCGGACTTGGCCGAAACCGGTCAATGCGACCAACATCCGTGAATTCCGCATCTATCGCTGGAACCCCGACGATGGGCAAAACCCGCGCGTCGATACCTATTTCGTCGACTGTGGCGACTGCGGACCAATGGTTCTCGACGCCATTCTGTGGATCAAGAACAAGGTAGATCCGACGCTGACGTTCCGCCGTTCTTGTCGAGAAGGCATCTGCGGTTCCTGCGCGATGAATATCGACGGAACCAATACGCTTGCCTGCACCAAAGATATGTCCGGCATCGGCGGGACGGTGAGCATTTATCCGTTGCCGCACATGCCGGTCGTGAAGGATCTGGTTCCCGATCTGACTCGGTTCTATGCGCAACACGCGTCCATCGAGCCGTGGCTCAAGACCGTGACGCCGGCGCCGGAACGCGAATGGCCGCAGTCCCACGAGGACCGTCAGAAGCTCGACGGTCTTTACGAGTGTATTCTGTGCGCCTGTTGTTCCACATCCTGCCCGAGCTATTGGTGGAATGGCGATCGCTATCTGGGCCCGGCCGTTTTGCTGCAAGCCTATCGCTGGCTGATCGATTCACGCGACGAGGCGACCGGAGAACGTCTGGACAATCTGGAAGATCCGTTCCGGCTCTACCGTTGTCACACAATCATGAACTGCGCCAAGGCTTGCCCGAAGGGTCTCAACCCCGCGAAAGCCATTGCGCAGATCAAGACGATGATGCTCGAACGGCAGGTCTAGACCTGCGATCGACATTATCGGCGCGGCCCGGAATCGGGCCGGCTTCCCGTCTGCGATTTTAGCCAACCCGGAAGGTTCCGTTTGCTTCGGCATGTTTCCGAGATTTACGCGGCAAAAATTCGCGAGACTCATTTTGAGCGCGATCTTCATCAGGAAGAAGTCGCACGTCGTTTTGATCGACTTATCGAAGATCTTCAGGGCTACGATTTGAATCGCAAGACCGGCCGGCTTGGACGGCTCTTCGGAGCTCGCCCGACCGCCCCTCCGCCTCGGGGGATCTACCTTTGGGGAAAGGTCGGGCGCGGCAAGACCATGCTGATGGACCTCTTTTTCGAGGCGGCCGACGTGGGTCGCAAACGTCGGGTTCATTTCCACGGCTTCATGGCCGACATTCATGCACGGATTCATGGCTGGCGGCAGCGCAAGCGTCTCGGTCAGGAAAAGGGTGACGACCCGATTGGGCCCGTAGCCACACAGATCGCGTCGGAAGCCTGGCTGCTGTGCTTCGACGAATTCAGCGTGACGGACATCGCTGATGCGATGATTCTCGGCCGGCTGTTTCAGGCGCTTTTTGCAGCAGGAGTCGTGGTTGTAGCGACGTCCAATGTGGAACCGTCCCGCCTCTACGAAGGTGGCCTGAACCGCGCGCTTTTTCTGCCTTTCGTAGGTATGTTGAAGGAGCGAATGGAAGTTCTCGAGCTGGATGCCAGAACTGATTTCAGGCTCGAAAAGCTCTCTGGATCGCCGGTCTATTACACCCCTTTAAATGCCGAGGCTGATGCAGCCCTCGACAGGACGTTTCACTCTTTGACCGGCCAACAACGCGGTGAACGTACTGTGTTGCCCGTACTGGGACGCGAGTTGATTGTTCCTGAGGCGGCCGCCCATGTAGCACGTTTTTCTTTCAGCGACCTTTGTGAATCGCCCTTGGCGTCGCCGGATTTTCTGGCAATCGCCGAGAATTTTCATACCGTACTGATCGACAGTATTCCCGTGCTTCATGCGCACAACCGCAACGAAGCCAAGCGCTTTATAAATCTTATCGATACGCTGTACGATCAAAAAGTGAAAGTTGTGGCCTCCGCCGCTGCAGAGCCCGACGATCTTCCGATTGGTCTTGAGGGACGGGAAGCCTTCGAGTTTGCTCGAACAGCGTCTCGTTTGATCGAAATGCGATCTTCAGAATATCTTGCGCTATCGCACGGACTTTCCGCGTCGCCCGGCTCCGGTGATACCGGCGGTCTTGTTGAAACCTGAATGGTGACCCATGGCCCGTCCGCCAAGTCCGGAACCGGTCGATGTCAAACTGATCGATCTGGCGGCAGCGCATCTGCGGCGCTTTGGGTTTAGGCGAACAACCGTTGTGGCAATCGCCCATGAGGCGGGGATGTCGCATGCCAATGTCTATCGCTATTTTCCCTCCAAGAGCGCGCTGGTGGATGCGGTTCTCGATCAGTGGTTGAAGCCCATCGAGAAAGGCGCACGGGATATAGCTGACGGGCCGGACCCTGCCAGCGACAAGCTTGAACGGCTTGTGAGTGCAGTTTTCCGAGCATATCGGCGCAAACTGGATGAGGATTCTGAGATTTTCGGCATTTTTGCTGCCGCCAGTTCTGGTGCGCCGGGCATCGCCCGAAAGCATCGCAACAGGATTTTTTCAGAATTTCACCGCGTCGTGGAGGAAGGCGTATCAGGAGGATCTTTCCAACTCTCCGACCAGAGGGCCGCTGTGTTGCTCATTGGCGATGCCCTTGCGCGATTTTTGAACCCGCTGAACGTCTCTCAGGATCGCGACATCCTCGCCAAGCAGTTGGAAACGCGCATGGAGCAAATTGTTCAAATGCTGCTCAAGGCGCTCTCAAACGGACAATTGGCATCAAAGAAAATCGGCGATAGTTTACAATATTTGTAATTTGTTATTTTAAATTTTTTGGGGCTGCCGTCCTGCGTGAGGTTGTCGCATCCCATTTAAGATAATGATTTTAAAAACCTATTTCCCGCGACCTGCACGGTCGTCGGGCGTCGATAAGGCCATTTGCTTTAAAAACCTTAGCCTTTTGCCCGACTTGAAAGCGTCATCGGATAGGGGCAAACAGACGCCGCTCAATGTTGCGGTGAGCGACTTCCTTCGTCTCCCGCCAGACCAAAGGACTGAACCGCATGGCGCGTAACAAGATTGCATTGATCGGGGCCGGCCAGATTGGCGGCACGCTCGCTCTCCTTGCCGGACTCAAGGAGCTTGGCGATATCATCCTTTTCGACATTGCCGACGGCATCCCGCAGGGCAAGGCGCTCGATATCGCCGAAGCCGCTCCGGTTGAGGGTTTCGACGCGAAAGTATCCGGCGCCAGCGACTACTCGGCCATCAAGGGCGCAGACGTTATTATCGTAACGGCAGGCGTGCCGCGCAAGCCGGGCATGAGCCGCGACGACCTGATCGGCATCAACCTGAAAGTCATGGAATCGGTCGGCGCTGGCATCAAGGCAAATGCCCCCGACGCCTTCGTCATTTGCATCACCAATCCGCTCGACGCCATGGTCTGGGCGCTCCAGAAGACCAGCGGTCTACCGGCCCACAAGGTCGTCGGAATGGCAGGTGTCCTTGACTCAGCCCGTTTCCGCCACTTCCTGGCCGATGAATTCAATGTCTCTGTCGAGGACGTCACAGCTTTCGTGCTCGGCGGCCACGGCGACGACATGGTTCCGTCGGTTCGCTATTCGACCGTGGCGGGCATCCCCCTGCCCGATCTGATCAAGATGGGCTGGACCACGCAGGAGAAGCTCGACGCCATGATCGCCCGCACACGCGGCGGCGGCGGCGAAATCGTCAATCTGCTGAAGACCGGCTCGGCTTTCTACGCGCCCGCGTCATCGGCGATTTCGATGGCCGAAAGCTATCTGCGGGACAAGCGCCGCGTACTCCCCTGCGCAGCTTATCTGAACGGCCAATACGGCGTCACCGACACCTATGTCGGCGTTCCGGTCATCATCGGCAAGAACGGCGTCGAGAAGATCATCGAGGTCAACCTAGATGCGGCTGAAAAGGAAATGTTCGCCAAGTCGGTCAAGTCGGTTCAGACCCTGATCGACGCCTGCAAGACGATTAACCCAGCCTTCGCCAAGTAACCAGTTTGAAAGCTCAGCGCAGGCAATTGCCTGCGCTGGCGCAAGTTGAGTGCTGTGATGTAATGGCCCGGAGGACCAGACCTTATGAACATTCACGAGTATCAAGCCAAAGCCGTTTTGAAAGAATTCGGCGTGCCGGTTTCACGCGGCGTCGCGATCCTTGAGGCCGGACAGGCCGAAAGTGCCGCGAAGGAGCTCGGCGGACCTCTCTGGGTCGTCAAGTCGCAGATCCACGCTGGCGGACGCGGCAAGGGCAAGTTCAAGGAAGCTGCAGCCGGCGATAAGGGCGGCGTTCGACTCGCCAAGTCGATTGATGAAGTAAAGACCTTCGTCAACCAGATGCTCGGCAACACGCTCGTCACAATCCAGACTGGTCCGGCTGGCAAGCAGGTGAACCGCCTCTACATTGAAGATGGCTCAGATATCGAAAAGGAATTCTATCTCTCGGCGTTAGTCGACCGCGAGACCTCGCGCGTTGCCTTTGTAGTTTCGACCGAAGGCGGCATGGACATCGAGACCGTTGCGCATGATACGCCGGAAAAGATTTTGACCTTCTCGGTCGATCCGGCTACCGGCATCATGCCTCATCACGGTCGCACAGTTGCCAAAGCGCTGGGCCTCTCGGGCGATCTCGCCAAGCAGGCCTCCAAACTGCTGGGCCAGCTCTATACAGCCTTCGTCGCCAAGGACATGGCGATGCTGGAAATTAATCCGCTGATCATCACCAAGCAGGGTCAGCTCAAGTGCCTCGACGCAAAGGTCTCGTTTGACTCGAACGCACTGTACCGTCAGCCCGATATCGTGGCGTTACGTGACGAAACGGAGGAAGACGCCAAGGAAATCGAAGCCTCGAAGCACGACCTTGCCTATATCGCACTCGACGGCACGATAGGCTGCATGGTGAACGGTGCAGGCCTCGCGATGGCCACGCTCGACATCATCAAGCTTTATGGCGAATCGCCCGCGAACTTCCTCGACGTCGGCGGCGGCGCTTCCGAAGAGAAGGTGACTGCAGCATTCAAGATCATAACCGCGGACCCGAACGTCAAAGGCATTCTGGTCAACATTTTCGGCGGCATCATGAAGTGCGACGTCATCGCGCGCGGCGTGCTGGCGGCCGTGAAGGCCGTAGGCCTGCAGGTGCCGCTCGTGGTTCGCCTCGAGGGCACGAATGTCGAGGAAGGCAAACAGATTATCCGCACGTCAGGGCTCAATGTGATCCCGGCCGACGATCTCGACGACGCTGCCCAGAAAATTGTCGCTGCCGTGAAGGGAGCCGCTTGATGTCCATTCTGATCAACAAGAACACCAAGATCATCACGCAGGGCTTCACCGGCAAGAACGGCACGTTCCATTCGGAACAGGCGCTTGCTTATGGCTCGAAGGTCGTCGGCGGCGTAACCCCCGGCAAAGGCGGCGCGACCCACATCGGCCTGCCGGTGTTCGACACTGTTGCGGAAGCGCGCGACGCCACCGGGGCCGATGCCTCGGTCGTTTACGTGCCGCCGCCGTTTGCGGCCGATTCGATCTGCGAAGCGATCGATGCGGAAATCCCCTTGATCGTCTGCATCACGGAAGGCATTCCGGTTGCCGACATGGTGCGGGTAAAGCGTTCGCTGTCGGGCTCGAAGTCGCGCCTGATCGGGCCGAACTGCCCGGGTATCGTGACTGCCGGCGAATCCAAGATTGGCATCATGCCGGCCAACATCTTCAAGCCCGGCAATGTGGGCATTGTGTCGCGCTCCGGCACGCTCACCTATGAAGCCGTGTTCCAGACGACCCAGGAAGGCCTCGGCCAGACGACGGCGGTTGGCATCGGCGGCGATCCGGTGAAGGGCACCGAATTCATCGACATGCTGGAAATGTTCCTCGCGGACCCTGCGACGACTTCGATCGTGATGATCGGCGAAATCGGCGGCTCGGCCGAGGAGGACGCCGCACAGTTCCTCAAGGACGAAGCCAAACGCGGTCGCAAGAAGCCGATGGTCGGCTTTATTGCTGGGCGCACGGCTCCTCCGGGACGCCGCATGGGCCATGCAGGCGCGATCATTTCTGGCGGCAAGGGCGGCGCCGAAGACAAGATCGCGGCAATGGAATCGGCTGGCATTCGTGTTTCGCCTTCTCCGGCTCGCCTCGGCAAGACATTGGTGGAAGTCCTCGCCGGTCGCTGATCGAAGGTTACGACTAGAAACAGAGCATGCCCCTCCTCACTTTAGCCGAAGTCGAGGGGCATGCGTTCGGCAGTCAAACTTCAGGTGAATTCATGGCTCGCCAGGATATCAACGCTTCGCTGCTTCAAACCTCTTTTCTGTACGGCGGCAACGCGGCCTATATCGAAGATCTGCATGCTCGCTACGAACGCGATCCTGCAAGCGTCGACGCGGAATGGCGCGTTTTTTTTGCCGGACTGAATGAAGCGCGCGACGACGTCGAGAAAAATGCTCTTGGCGCTTCATGGGAAAAGCCGAACTGGCCCATTCACGCGAACGGTGAAATTGTCTCTGCGCTAGATGGCAACTGGTCTCAGGTCGAAAAATCTCTCGGCGAGAAGATCAACGCCAAGGCCTCTGTAAAAGGCGCTGAAGTCAGCGCTGCGGATGTGCAACGTTCGACTCGAGACAGCGTTCGCGCACTCATGATGATACGCGCCTATCGCATGCGCGGTCACCTTCACGCCAATCTCGATCCGCTGGGGCTCGAACCCTCAAAGGATCATGAAGAGTTGCATCCATCGAGCTATGGATTCACGGAAGCAGATTACGACCGCAAGATATTCATCGACCACGTTCTCGGTCTGGAATTCGCCACGATCCGTGAGATGCTGGCAATCCTGCGGCGAACGTATTGTGACACGATCGGATTCGAATTCATGCACATGTCCGATCCTGCCGAGAAGGCATGGATGCAGGAACGCATCGAAGGTCCGGACAAGGCGATTACCTTCACGAAGGAGGGCAAGCGCGCCATTCTTCACAAGCTGGTAGAAGCCGAAGGCTTCGAGAAATTCTGCGATCTGCGTTTTCGCGGCACCAAGCGCTTCGGTCTGGACGGAGGCGAGGCGATGGTTCCGGCGCTGGAGCAGATCATCAAGCGCGGCGGCGCACTCGGCGTGCGGGAAATCGTCATCGGCATGCCGCATCGCGGCCGCCTGAACGTACTCGCGCAAGTGATGGGCAAACCCCATCGCGCCATCTTCCACGAGTTCAAGGGCGGTTCGTTCACCCCCGATGAGGTCGAAGGATCAGGCGACGTAAAATACCACCTTGGCGCTTCGTCGGATCGCGAGTTCGATGGTAACAAGGTCCATTTGTCGTTGACCGCGAACCCTTCACATCTAGAAATTGCCGACCCTGTAGTGCTCGGCAAGGTGCGCGCAAAACAAGATCAGCTACATGACTTCGTGGATCGCACACAGGTCCTTCCGCTGCTGATCCACGGTGATGCTGCTTTCGCCGGTCAGGGCGTCGTGGCGGAATGTTTCGGTCTGTCGGGACTGAAGGGACATCGTACCGGCGGATCGATCCACTTCATCGTCAACAACCAGATCGGCTTCACGACCTATCCGCGCTATTCGCGATCCTCGCCCTATCCGTCAGACGTCGCCAAGATGATCGAGGCGCCGATCATCCATGTGAACGGCGATGATCCGGAAGCGGTGACCTATGCCGCCAAGATCGCGATCGAGTTTCGGCAGAAATTTCACAAACCTGTCGTGATCGACATGTTCTGCTATCGCCGCTTCGGCCATAACGAGGGCGACGAACCGGGCTTCACCCAGCCGCTGATGTACAAGAATATTCGCGTTCACAAGACGACCCTGGAAATCTACACGGATAAGCTCGTCTCCGAAGGAGTTTTGGCGCGTGGCGAGGCCGACAAGCAAATCTCCGACTGGCGCGAGCGACTCGATGCGGAGTTCGAGGCGGCTCAAAGCTATAAGCCAAACAAGGCTGACTGGCTGGACGGTCGCTGGGCAGGCATGCGTGCCGCCAGCGACGCTGTCGAAGACGCGCGACGCGGGCAAACAGGCGTCGATTTCGCAAAACTGAAATTCATTGGCGAGAAGCTGTCGTCGGTTCCGTCAGATTTTAACGTCCACAAGACTATTCAGCGCTTTCTCGATGGTCGTCGCACGATGATTGAGTCCGGCCAGGATCTCGATTGGGCAATGGCCGAAGCCCTCGCGTTCGGAACGCTTTTGGACGAAGGACATCCAGTTCGACTGTCGGGACAGGACAGCGAGCGTGGAACCTTCTCGCAGCGTCACTCGGTCCTGATCGATCAGGAAACCGAAGGTCGTTGCGTATTGCTCAACAGCATTCGGGATGGGCAGGCCAAATACGAGGTCATCAATTCGATGCTCTCTGAAGAAGCCGTACTTGGGTTCGAGTATGGGTATTCATTGACCGAGCCGAACTCGCTAGTCATGTGGGAGGCCCAGTTCGGCGACTTCGCCAACGGCGCGCAGGTCTTGTTTGACCAGTTCATCTCGTCGGGCGAACGCAAGTGGCTGCGTATGTCGGGCCTCGTCTGCTTGTTGCCGCATGGCTACGAAGGCCAGGGACCGGAGCATTCGTCGGCTCGTCTCGAGCGCTATTTGCAAATGTGCGCCGAAGACAACATGCAGGTCGCGAATTGTTCGACACCCGCGCAGTACTTCCACATTCTTCGCCGTCAGCTGAAGCGCGACATTCGCAAGCCGTTGATCCTGATGACTCCAAAGTCCCTGCTACGCCACAAGCGCGCAGTTTCGACCCTTGCTGATCTCGGTCCGAGTTCATCCTTCCATCGGCTCATCTGGGACGACGCGGAGCGCAAGAAGGATGAAAAGGTCAAGCTCGTCCGCGACGACAAAATTCGGCGCGTGATTCTTTGCAGCGGAAAGGTCTATTTTGACCTATACGAAGAGCGTGAACGGCTCGGCATCGATGACGTCTATCTGGTCCGTGTCGAACAGCTCTATCCCTTCCCGCTCAAGGCGCTTCTGACAGGTCTTTCTCGCTTCAAGAAAGCCGACATCGTCTGGTGTCAGGAAGAGCCGAAGAACATGGGCGCATGGAGCTTCGTCGATCCCTATATCGAATGGGTGCTCGGACAGACAGACGGCAAGTCCAAACGCGCGCGCTATGTGGGTCGTCCTGCATCGGCGGCAACCGCTACCGGCCTGATGTCGCGACATCTGGCGCAACTCAAGGCGTTTCTGGACGAGGCCTTCGCGGCCTGAGTTTTGGAAGCTGACAATTTTAATTCAACCGGAAGGCCGCGCGGCGCGGACGTGATGCTATGGCAACGGAAATTCGTGTTCCTACACTCGGCGAATCTGTCTCCGAGGCGACAATCGGGAAATGGTTCAAGAAAACTGGCGACGTCGTCAAAGCCGACGAACCGCTGGTTGAGCTTGAAACCGACAAGGTGACTCTTGAAGTCAATGCGCCCGCCTCCGGCGTTCTGGCGGAAATCACGGCGAAGGACGGTGAAACTGTAGCGCCCGGCGCATTGCTTGGCCAAATCGCAGCCGGGGCTGGCAATAGCGCTCCAGCCACGAAACCTGTGGCCTCGGCACCGCCCGCCGCCCCGAAGCCGGCTGTTGCCGCCATGCCTGCTTCTCCTGCTGCGGCCAAGATTGCGGCCGACAAAAAAATCGATCCTGCCTCCCTGGCCGGCTCGGGTATTCGCGGGCAGGTTTTGAAGGGCGATGTGCTCGCTGCCGTCACAACTGCTGTATCCGCACCCGTTCCCGCCCCCGTTGCTGCGCGCGTTCCGTCCCCTGCAGACGATTCGGTCCGCGAGGAGCGTGTCCGTATGACCAAGCTGCGTCAGACGATTGCTCGCCGCCTGAAGGACGCCCAGAATTCGGCCGCCATGCTGACGACCTTCAATGAGGTCGACATGAGCGAGGTGATGTCACTCCGCAATCGCTACAAGGACGTATTTGAAAAGAAGCATGGCGCCAAGCTGGGCTTTATGGGCTTCTTCGCCAAGGCCGTCGTGCAGGCGTTGAAAGACGTTCCGGCCGTAAATGCCGAGATCGACGGACAAGACCTCATCTACAAGAATTATTATCACATCGGCATCGCTGTCGGCACTGACCGCGGTCTTGTGGTTCCGGTCGTTCGGGACGCCGACCGTCTGAGCATTTCAGGTATCGAGAAAACGATCGCCGATTTCGGCAAGCGCGCGCGCGACGGTCAACTCAAGATCGACGAAATGCAAGGCGGCACCTTCACGATCACCAATGGCGGCATCTACGGCTCGCTGATGTCGACCCCGATCCTGAACGCTCCGCAGTCCGGCATTCTTGGCATGCATAAGATCCAGGAACGCCCGATGGTGGTCGGCGGTAAGATCGAGGCGCGGCCGATGATGTATCTGGCATTGAGCTACGATCACCGCATCGTCGACGGGAAAGAAGCCGTCACGTTCCTCGTTCGCGTCAAGGAGGCGCTGGAAGATCCCGCGCGTCTTGTGCTCGATCTCTGAACGTTCGGTCTTCCAACTTTTGTGAAATGCCAGGCGCAGCGCGCCAAACATGCATCCGTGGAGATGATCATGGCCTACGATCTTGTCGTCATCGGCACCGGCCCCGGCGGCTATGTATGCGCAATCCGCGCTGCACAGCTCGGCATGAAGGTCGCTGTCGTCGAAAAGCGGAAAACCCACGGCGGAACATGTCTCAATGTGGGCTGCATTCCTTCGAAGGCAATTCTGCACGCCTCGGAAATGTTTGACCTTGCGGGGCATGATTTTGCCCCGCTGGGAATCGTTGTCAGTAAGCCGCAGCTCGATCTGCCGACAATGATGAAGCATAAGCAGGACACTGTGGCGGCAAACGTCAATGGCGTAGCATTTCTGCTGAAGAAGAACAAAATCGATTCATTCACTGGCGCCGGCTCGATCCGCGCGGCTGGAAAGGTCGATGTCGCAGCAGTTGATGGAACAATCACAAGTCTCGAAACGAAAAACATTGTTATTGCGACTGGCTCTGAAGTGACCCCTCTGCCGGGCGTGACGATCGACGAGAAAACTGTGGTGTCGTCCACCGGCGCACTGGAACTCGATCGCGTTCCAGGCCGACTCGTGGTTATCGGTGCAGGTGTGATCGGGCTCGAGCTCGGTTCCGTCTGGCGCCGTCTTGGATCGGAAGTGACGGTCGTAGAGTTTCTGGACCGAATCCTGCCGGGGGCCGACAATGAGGTCGCCAAACAATTCCAGCGGACGCTTGAAAAGCAGGGCTTCAAATTCCAGCTCGGCCATAAGGTCACGAAAGTCGAACCTGCAAAGTCGGGCGCGACAATCTCCATTGAGCCAGCATCAGGCGGCGAAGCCAAAAAGCTCGAAGCCGATGTAGTGCTGGTTGCCATAGGTCGTCGCGCCTTCACCGAAGGTCTGGGACTCGAAGCTGCGGGTGTAATACTTGATCGCGGTCGCGTGGTTATTGATGATCACTTCGCCACAAATGTTCCCGGGATCTACGCTATCGGCGACGTCGTTCGCGGCCCGATGCTGGCGCACAAGGCTGAAGACGAAGGCGTTGCGGTCGCTGAAATTCTTGCGGGCCAACACGGCCATGTAAATTACAACACGATTCCCGGTGTTGTTTACACCCAGCCTGAAATCGCTTCCGTTGGAAAAACAGAAGAAGAGTTAAAGGTAGCGGGCATCGCCTACAAAGCCGGTAAATTTCCGTTCACCGCGAACGGCCGGGCGCGCGCCATGCGCCACAACGAAGGCTTTGTGAAAATCCTCGCCGATGCCGCGACTGACCGTGTGCTGGGCGTGCATATCCTTGGCGCGGGGGCCGGAGAGCTCATCGCCGAGGCCGTGGTTCTGATGGAGTTTGGTGGCTCCGCTGAAGATCTGGCGCGCATCTGCCATGCACATCCGACCATGTCAGAGGCCGTCAGGGAGGCCGCTCTCGGCGTTGACAAACGCTCTATTCACGTCTGAGGCAAGAACACAAGAAGCGCTTTTTTGACACCTTCCTGCTGTTTACTGGCGGATGCGCTCAGGCTTGAT
This sequence comes from Beijerinckiaceae bacterium, assembly GCA_947478455.1. GTDB lineage: Bacteria > Pseudomonadota > Alphaproteobacteria > Rhizobiales > Beijerinckiaceae > Terripilifer. Next base: position 32,962 of record CANJWR010000021.1, read on the forward strand.
GCAGCCGAAGGAAGGTAGGCGGATGCAGCGATGGACCAAGCCATTCTGGATTATTCTCGCATCAATTTTTTTGTTCGAGTCATGGGTTTGGGATTTCTGCGCCGCATTCGGGCGGCGATTGCTCAAACTGATCCCTTGGGATTCGTTCAAGGCCGATCTCAAAAAGTTCTTTGATGGGCTGCCGGCTCCGGTCGTACTCGTCGTATTTCTGGTCCCTGTCGGAGTTTTGGAGCCAATTAAGATCTTCGCGCTCTGGTTGATCGCCTCCGGCCATTGGACTCTTGGAATTTTGGGATTTTTGGTCGCCAAATTCGTCGGCCTCGGAATCATCGCGATCTTGTTCGACCTGACTCGGGAAAAACTGCTGTCGATGAAATGGATGGCGACACTTTACGCATTTATCATCCACTGGGTTGATTGGGCGCACAATTTGGTCGACCCCTACCAGCAGGCCCTGAGGGCGCAAATTGTCGACCTGAAATTGCGTGTTGCGCGTTTCGTACGGGAGAATTCGAGCCGCAACAGCTTTTTTGCCAGAATTATCCGGGTCAGAAATCAGGCGCGCAAAAACCGCCCACCAAGCTAGCATTTCATTGAGCGCGTGGGTGGGCCGACTTGTAAGCGTCAAGCAAACGACCTCGATCTACAGCCGTATAAAGCTGCGTCGTCGAGAGCGAAGCATGTCCGAGAAGTTCCTGAATGCTCCGCAGGTCGCCGCCCCTCGCCAACAGATGGGTCGCAAAAGAATGACGCAATGCATGCGGCGTCGCGTCTGGCGACAATCCCAGCGCTCCCCGCAGTCGCTCGACACGCAATTGTATAAGGCGGGGGCTCAATGGACCGCCGCGGACGCCCACAAACAGGGGGCCGGTCAAATCTAGTTTGTATGGGCACAGGTCAAGATAACGCTGGACTCCCTGCCGAACGCTTTCAATGATCGGCACATGTCGCGTCTTCTGGCCTTTGCCAGTAACGAGCAGATTATCCTGTGTTCCAACAGGCGCATCGCGTCTGACGATGCCCAGAGCCTCGGAAATACGCAGACCAGCTCCGTAAAGGAGGCCCAGCACTGCCGCGTCGCGTGCTAGAATCCAAGGGTCTGTGCCGCCATCAAAACTATCGGCAGACACCACCCGACGGGCGTCGCTGACCGCGAGCGGCTTCGGAAGGCTTCTGGCGATTTTGGGAGTTCGGGTTCCGAACAGCGCAGGGAATTCTCCCTGATCTTGCCGTTCAAGATAGCGCCCGAAAGACCTGACTCCAGCCACCCCCCGTACGAGCGAGCGACTGCCGAGGCCGTCAAGCCGCCGACTGGCCATAAACGCTCGCATATCGGCAGCATCGACGGCTAGAACGTCTTGAACATCGGGGAGGTGCGTCAGCCGATCTTTAAGAAAGCTGAGAAACTGGCGCAGGTCCCGCGCATAGGCATCAATCGTATGGGGGGACGACCTGCGAACGCCGGACAGATGACCTAGCCAGCCTGCCAAGAGACCCATCAGATCCTCAGTCGCAAAAGCATCGACTGAGGCAATTGGGGAGAAGGGGCGCGCCCGGGAACTCATCTCCGAACATTCGCCCTTAAACCCTAAGGCTTCGTAGCCGCAGAGATCAGATCCCGCCTTTAATTTCCGTAATGGCCGTCGAAAGCAACTCGTCCATTGTGCGGCGAATCTGATGGTCCGACACATCGACCTTTCCGTCATCGAGATCCTTGCGGATCTTGCGGAAAACGTCTTCGTCGCCAGCCTCTTCGAAGTCGGCCAGAATCACCGACTTCGCATAAGCTTCCGCATCCGCGCCGGACTTTCCAAGTTTTTCGGCAGCCCAGAGACCGAGCAACTTGTTGCGACGGGCCCCGGCCTTGAAACGAAGTTCTTCGTCATGCGCGAACTTCTTCTCAAACCCTTCTTCGCGCTTGTCGAAACCGCTCATTCGAAGCTCTCCTGTTCGCCAGCCAAGACGCCCGGCCAGTCAACAGCCATATACTCACTGACCGGGACTTTTCCTAGCCCGGCTTCAGATGGAAACTGGCTCGGGCCTAGATTGAAGCGACGTACGGGTTGTGCTGCCGCCCGGAAAAGCGTACCACCCCTATTCGGCGCCGTGGCTATTCGGCGAAGCTTCGTTTCTTTTTGACGGGGCAACTCTGCGACCACGGACCGTCCTTGATTTCTCGAGCAACGGTTGAATCCCATGAACCGCCGTCGTCGCATTTACGAAGGCAAGGCCAAAGTCCTTTACGAAGGTCCGGAGCCCGGCACCCTCATCCAGCACTTCAAGGATGACGCGACTGCCTTTAACGCAAAAAAGCGCGAAATCATCGACGGCAAAGGTGTGCTGAACAATCGCATCTCCGAGTTCGTTTTTCAGCATCTGAACGACATTGGCGTTCCTACGCACTTCATTCGACGCCTAAACATGCGCGAGCAATTGATTCGTGAGGTGGAAATCATCCCTCTAGAGGTCGTGGTTCGCAATGTCGCGGCGGGCTCACTGTCTCAACGTCTTGGGCTGGAAGAAGGCACACAGCTTCCCCGGTCGATCATCGAATTTTACTACAAAAACGATGCTTTGAATGACCCGATGGTCTCCGAAGAGCACATCACTGCATTCGGCTGGGCCAATCCACAGGAAATCGATGACATTATGGCCCTTGCTATCCGGGTCAATGATTTCCTGTCTGGGCTGTTTCTGGGAGTCGGCATCAGACTCGTCGACTTCAAGATGGAATGCGGACGCCTCTGGGAGGGCGACCTGATGCGCATCGTGGTCGCGGACGAGATTTCTCCGGATTCGTGCCGCCTGTGGGATATCAAGTCGAACGACAAACTCGACAAGGATCGGTTCCGTCGCGACATGGGCGGTCTGGTCGAAGCCTATACTGAGGTCGCGCGCCGACTCGGCATCCTGCAGGAAAACGAGCCGCCGCTTCAGGGCGGCCCCCGCCTTGTTCAATAAATAAAAAATCCGCCGCGTCCCGATCAGGTCGCAACTGCAGATAAATCCGGGCCGCGGCGGCTCCTATGGCGATCCAATCCGGAGTCAACATGAAGGCCCGTGTAACTGTCACGCTTAAAACAGGCGTTCTCGATCCGCAGGGAAAAGCCATCGAGGGCGCGCTTCGGTCACTTGGGGTCGACGGAGTCGCAAGCGTTCGGCAGGGCAAAATCTTCGAAATCGAACTGGATGCAGTCGACCGAAACAAGGCCGATCAGGCGCTGAACGCAGCTTGCGAGAAACTTCTGGCAAATACGGTCGTCGAAAATTATCGCATCGAAATTCTCTGACTGGACGCCACATGAAGGCCGCGATCGTTTTATTTCCCGGGTCCAATCGCGAGGGGGACGCTGCGCGCGCGATCAGACGCGCCACCGGGCAAGACCCGACAATTGTCTGGCACGCGGATCGCGAACTTCCTGCGGGAACAGATCTCGTGGTTCTTCCTGGGGGGTTCAGCTACGGCGATTATTTGCGTTGCGGCGCCATCGCGGCGCGCGCTGGCATTATGGACGCAGTCCGCAAGCACGCCGCTAATGGCGGCCTCGTGCTGGGCATTTGCAACGGGTTCCAGATTCTTGTCGAATCGGGGCTCTTGCCTGGCGTGCTCATGCGCAACGCCAATCTGCGTTTCATATGTCGGATGCAGCATCTGCGGGTCGAGAAGAATGACACAGCCTTCACCCGCAATTATGGGCCCCACCAGATTATCAAGGTCGCCATCGCACATGGCGAAGGCAATTACGTTGCCGACGCGACAACAATCGAGCGCCTCGAAGGCGACGGGCGCGTTGCGTTCCGCTATTGCGATTCGAATGGGAATGTAGATGCGCGCGCGAATCCGAATGGATCGACGAATTCGATCGCAGGCATTTATTCGGATCGTTTCAATGTTCTCGGATTAATGCCCCATCCAGAAAATCTCATCGATCCGCTGGTAGGCGGGATTGACGGATCTCCGATGTTCGAGAGCCTTGCAGCGATTTCCCGCGCCGCCTGAGTGCCTGACCTACATGGCCAGGCGCGGCATTACGATCTGATTGAGAATCTTTGCGAATGCGGGGGCTATCTCGCCAGCAGAAGCGGCAGAATAGTACATTCCTGGCTCGGTTGCGCAGGCCCGCAAAAGTGATTCATTGCCAGCGATGACGCGAACAGTGAAGACCTGAACGCGCGTCGCTCGGGCATGATTACAGGCTTGCCGCAGCCTCTCGTCGATGTCGACCGTGTACGTATTGCCTTCGCTGCCATTTCCGCCAAAACGATTCTGGGTATTGTTGCCGTCGGTCAGAAGGATGACGAACTTCTGCACTTCGGGATCTGATGAACTGGCGTCGCCGAACGGCGAATCCGCACGCAACGTTGCCATGCCGGTAGAAAGCCCGATTGTGACATTCGTCGCGCCGGTAGGCGTCATCGCGTTCACGACCGAGCGGACGGTTTCAAGATTGCTGGAAAGCGGCATCGTCTGGGCCAGGGAGCCATATTGGCAATTGGCTGCAACATGATTGGAAGAGCCGCCGCGCGGCGGTTCGCTGGAAATATCGTAGTCCATGTCGCGATCGCTCAGACAACCGCCCCAAGTTGCGGAGGTTGGCCCATTAGCGATAGTCGCACCAATGTTGGGATTTTCGAGCTTCACGCCCCAGCGTAACCAGCTGGCGCTGCTGTACGAAGTAGCGACGCGGACCTGCGTATTGAATGGGACCAGCGAAACTTTCACATCCCCCGGCGCTGCATTCAACGTCGAAAGCTTGTCGAGCAGATCATTGGTGGCTTGCTTGAGAGCAGCCATTTTGCCCATCTGGCCCACGGAGCCGGTGTTATCGAGAACCAAAGCGATCTGAAGTTTGGGCTGACCGTAGGCGGCGACAGCATTTACGCCGATGGATACTTTGTCCTGATGCACAATTTTCAGGAACGATGTCGGCATGGCAATTCTTGCGGACACCTGAATCGTCTTACCAGCGACACTGACCGATATGCTTGCATCTGTCCCGGTTTCGGTGCGCATCAATGCGCTGAATTGGCGTTCTGCGATAGCTTGAAGCTGGGCGGCGGCCATGCCGCGGGGCTCTTTCACCAGCGCGAGAGCGACAGAATCCGCAGCAGACTGCAGTTTAGCCCTAACTTGCGATGCATTGGAAAAATCTATCGCCGCACCCGCAAAAAGAATGGCTCGTCGCTGTTTCATGTGGGTAGCGTGTCCAGCACCCCTCCGGCGATGAGGTAGACCATCAACTTGAGGTTGCGCTTGCTGCGATAGCCTTTTGCCTTGCGTTTGGCGGCCTGGACGTTTCCGTTGATGGCCTCCAGAAGTCCG
>CANJWR010000022.1 GCA_947478455.1 Beijerinckiaceae bacterium
CTGCAGCCGATCCAGTTGAATTGTTTCGCGACCGTCCGAATATTGTCTAGGTTCTGCACATCCTGCATGGCGCAATGGATCGCGAACGTCAGCTATTCCCCGATCAGTAATCTACTTCATCGGCCCACTCACCAGCCGCAGCACGAACGGCACAGCCGCCAGCAGCATCGCCGTAAAACCCGCCGCCTGCATGCCGAACACCTCGATCAGCGGACCGGTGGTGAAGGCAGCGAAAACTGTCACGCCCCCCGCAAAACTGTCATTGACCCCGATGGCGCGGCCGCGCTGTTCGGTCGGCGCATGGTCGGCGATGAAGGCGGTGGCGGCGACGTTTGCCGCCGCCCAGCCGATGCCGACCAGAAATGTGCCCATCGTGACCGTCACGATGCCCGAAGTGTAAGCCACCAGACCCGCCCCGATCAGCGACACAAACACGCCCGGAAACATCACCTGCGACCGGCCAAATCGATCCGCCAGCCTGCCGATGGGGATCGTGAAGGCAAACATGCCGGCCGAGTGAAACGTGTGCGAAATCGCGATCGACGTCAGCGAATGGCCGTGGTGGTGCAGCACCAGTGAGGTCAGCACCATCACGATGCTCATGTTGCCCGTGGCGGCGCAGTTCGACAGGATCGCCAGCCGGATCGACGGATTGGCCAGAAGCTGGCGCGCGCTGAATTTCTGTCCAGTCGCGGCAGGCTTGGCGCGCTCCACCGGCTTGTAGTCCGGCCAGTATTTCTGAAGGTTCATGCCGATCTCTTTCGGATCGGGATTCACAAACGTCACGATGCACATGCCGAACAGGATCAAAATCGGCAGGAAAAACCATGGCAGGCCCAGCGGATCCTGATTGATCCGCGTTCCCAGCCATCCGGCGACGCTCACCATCACCGGGCTCAGAATCAGCCCGAACAGCGAGCCCAACGCCAGATAGCCCAGCCCCTGCGCGCGCATCTGGGGCGGGAACATGTCGGTGACGCCGACGCGCATCTGCTGCGCGCCGTTCATGCCCATCCCGAAACACAGCAACCCGACGACGAACATCAGCGGGCTCTTCAACACCATCGAAAAGCCCAGCAGAATGCAGCCGATCAGCGCCAGAGTGAGACCCAGAAAAATGCCGCGCTTGCGCCCGTAGGCGTCCGTCACGCGGCCCATCGGATAGGACACCAGAAAGCGGCTCAATCCCACCAGCCCTACCGACAATCCCGCCAGACTGGCCGAGCCGGTCAGGCTCATCACCATCAGGGGCCCGAAGCCGTAGGAGAACTGCATCCCCGCGCCGGTGAAGGATTGCGACAACGAAAACAGCGCCACATTGCGCTTGATGAGCGAGGGAACTTTCACAGGGCTGTTTTCTCTTGGGTCTGGAATCGGCGGGCGGGATTGAAATGCTTGTAGCCCTACCCCCGCTCCTCCACAAACCGCAGAATGCGCGGCGCGAGCCAGGCGCTCAGACTGCCCGCCTCGTCCATCGGGTCCGACACGAAATAGTGGCCGGCCCCCTGAACCATCAGGCGGCGCGTGTAGAATCCGGCGAGTTTCAGGGCGGTGTGGAAATTGTCGGTCTGGCTGCGGTCCACCACATCATCTTCTGTTCCGTGGACGAGCAGAAACGACGGCCCTGTCCGGCCGGTCTCCACGTAGCTTTGAGGCGAGGCGTCGAAATAGGCGCGACGATTCTGCATGGGAGCAAAACCCATAAGCCGCTGCACAATATGGTCATTGGGCCGGATCGGCTGATCGTGCATCCATTGGCCGACGAGATCGTAAACCCCGTAATTGCCGATCACGCAGCGGACTTTTGTGGAGATTTGCCGGAAGGGATCGTCCGGGCAGGCAGTTGCAAAAACAGGATCGTCGCCCGCCAGCGCCACCAGCGCCGACAGATGGCCGCCGGCTGAATCGCCCATGATCGAAACACGCTCGGGGTCGACGCCAAGTTCATCCGCCCGGCCTTTCAGAAACTGCACCGCCGCCCGCGCATCCAGAATACATTCTGGCCATGCCTTCCGGTCCGGCTTCGAGAACCGGTAGGCGATGGCGAACACCGCGCAGCCGCGCGCCGCCAGCCATGGCCCCAGATGCTGAAAACTGTCGGGCGAACCCGCCTGCCATCCACCGCCGTGCATCGCCACGATGACCCGATGCGGCCCCGGTTCGGCTGGCCGCCACAAATGTCCCTTGAGGGAAACCCCGTCATGGCGGGCATATTCGAGATCATGCCTCACCGCGACGGCTGACAGATCGATGGCTCCAGCCAATCGCGACGGGGACATGTGGGCTCCTTAAAACGGGACGACGCGATGATCGCAGCAGCCCCAGTCCGGCGCAACCGGAACAGCTCAAGTCACTCGACAGATTACCTTGAGCGTGACAATTGGAGGCAATCTGTGAAGATTGTCGGGCTTCAGACCATGGCGCGCCTTCGACAAATGATATATCGTCGATACCAATGCGGAATGGCGTCATAACCCATTGCAGAGTCCCTATTTTTTCAAAACTTCCGGCGTGCGTTTCACGCAACCCGGACGAACGAGCATAAACGGGATGACCCAGAACACCCCAAAGGCGAACCTGCCCCGCCCGAAATTGCCGCAACGGCCGTCCCGTCCGTCTCCTGAGGCCATGCCCAACCCGGGTCTGGTTGTGGCGATTTCACGCGCCTTCCACATCACGTCCGCGGCCTTTGAAAAGCATGTCGGCCGGTCGCTCACGCAATGGCGCATCCTGTACCTGCTCAGCCGCGCCGGCGCATCGACGCAGAAATATCTGACACAGGTCACCCGGCTTGATGCAGGCTCCATCACCCGCGCGGCTCAGGCGATGGAGGAAGAGGGTCTTCTCACTCGCATCCAGCATCCAACCGACAACCGCCTGCGCCTTGCCGAATTGACCGAAAAAGGTCGACAGGAATTCGAGGCGGTTCTCCGGAAGCGCGAAGTCCTGATGAAACAAATGCTGGGCGACGTTTCAGAAGAAGATCTTACCCATCTGGAACGCATCCTGACGCAGATCGAGACCAATCTGACCGAAGGCTGACAATCTGACCTGATATGTCAGCGCGCAATTTGCGCGCCAGTGTTTCGACGCCTAGAAGTCTTCCGGATTGGACATCGAAATTCCGGAGGAATCATGGAGGCGAAAGCCGCGCGCGTCCCGCTGCTGGATATTTTCCGCTGCTTCTTCTGGATCGGCCTGTTCAGCTTCGGCGGCGGCCTGATGCCGTGGATTCAGCGCGAGGTCACGTCGCGCGGCTGGATGACCGATAAGGAATTCTTCCCCGGAATGGCGCTTGCTCAAGTGTTGCCGGGCGTCAATTCAACCAACATTTCCGTCTATGTCGGACAGCATCTGCGCGGCGCTGCCGGAGCGGCAGTGGCGCTCGGCGCCATGCTGGCGGCTCCGTTCATTCTGGTTCTGGTGGCTGCGGTCTCGTACAAGATCGTGCTGGGCGTTCCGGCCATTCAGGCAGCCATGGCGGGCGTCGCGGCAGCGGCCATCGGAATGCTTCTGAAAACCGCGATGTCGAGCGTACAGGCGGTGCCGCGCGCAGTAGCGCCCATCTCGGTGATGATCGCCACATTCGTCGCCATCGCGGTCTTCCACTTCTCACTCGTAACGGTCGTGCTGGTGGCGACGCCGATCAGCGTGCTGCTCGCCTGGCCGCGAGGCAATAATGATGCGTGACGACAGCAATCTACTGGGCCTGATTGTCGTCCTGGCGCCGCTCTCGCTGGCCAGCGTTGGCGGCGCCACGGCGATCTACGCGCCACTGCAACACGAGGCGGTCGAACTGCGACAGTGGGTGACGCCGCAGGAATTTCTCGACTATTTCGCCATCATGCGCTTTACGCCCGGCCCGAGTTCACTGCTCGGCGCATTGATTGGCTGGAAGATTGCCGGGTTCTGGGGTGCGCTGGTGGCGACGCTGTCGCTTTACATCCCATCTTCATTGCTCTGCTACGCGGCGGCCCGGACATGGCACAAGTTCCGCGGCCGTCCCTGGCATACGGCCACGGAGCGCGGCCTGTTGCCGGTGGCGGCGGGTCTTGTTTGCGCGGGCGTGCTGGCGCTGTTTCAGCTCAGCGGCGGCGACCTCAAGGTCGGCGGCGTCATAGTCGGCGTGGCGATTGCGCTGACGCTGTTCAGGAAATTGAATCCGATGTTCCTGCTGATCGCAGGCGCGATCGTGTTCGAACTGGTGTTCCTCGCGGGGATTTAGGGACATCATTTCTTGCGCTGGCCAGCCAGCCATGTAAGCTTCTGACTACAAGATTTCGTGCATCTTCACAGGTGCGCAGAACTCAGACAACGACACCCCGGGGAGGCATTCCATGAACATCAACGTACCCGTCCAGAAGGGCCCCACCAACACCCCGATCGGCACGACCGGCGCATCCATGTTTTCGATGCACGGCACGCCGCTGCTGTCAGACGGCGCATCCTACGACGGTCTGGCGGCGGCGGAGAATCTATGGCTTTCGTTGAAGGTCTATTCGAGCGGCGGCGAGAACGCCTTCCATGCTCACACGCAGGAAGACCATGCCTTTGTGGTCATGCAGGGCCGCGGCACTTTCCATTTCCCGGATGGCTCAACGCAGGATGTCATTCAGTTTCAGGGCATCATGCTCCCGAAGGGCGTCAACTATCGCTTTGAGGCGGATGAAGCCGAAAATCTCGTTCTGCTCCGCATCGGCGCCGCCCAGCGCAAGACAGAAGGCGTGGCGCCCCTGTCGAAGCGCGGCTCGCCCGCCGAACTGAAGGGCACGGTCTTCGATCTCGACGGATCCGAGAAGGACGCCAAGGCGGCCAAAACCGGCACGCCGTCGCGTCCGATCGTTCCCATTCCGGGCCGCTTCTTCCCCAACGGCTAACAGGTCTCGCGCGCTTTTCAGCGACATAGACGCGCCGGGGGAACCGCCGGCGCGTGTTCATAAAATCGCGATCCGAAAATCGGACGCAACACACATCGACAAGAACGAAAGTTCTTCCGGGAGGTAACATGATGCGTAATAAAATCTTGCGCCACGCCATCGCCCTGATGACGGGCCTGGCGGGCATGTCCGGAATGGCGGTGGCCCAGAAGGCCCCGACAGTCACGATCTTTGTGGGCTCGTCCACGGGTGGTCTTTACGATCTCACCGGGCGTCTGTGGGCGCGCCATCTGGGCCGTTTCCTGCCGGGCGAGCCAACGGTCGTGGTCCAGAACATGCCCGGCGCTGGCGGACTTTCGGCCACCAACCACATTTACAACCTCGCCCCGAAGGACGGCACCGCGCTCGGCGTCACCAATGCGGCGGCCGTGATGCTGGCCCTGTTCAACGACCCCGCAGCACGTTTTGACCCGCGCAAGTTCGCATGGATCGGCGGCCGCTCGACCGAAACGGCCGTCTGCGCGTTCTGGCACACATCCAAGCCGAAGACCTTCGAGGATTTGCAGAAGTCCGAGGTGGTGGTCGGCAGTTCTGGACCCGGCGCGCGCTCGTACAATCACGCCATCATGTTCAACGCCATGCTGGGGACGAAATTTCGCAACATCAGCGGCTATCCGGGCGGCGCAGAAATGTCGCTCGCCATGGAACGCGGCGAGATCGACGGCGAGTGCGGCTGGTCGTGGGGGTCACTGAAAAGCCGCACGGCAGAATGGCTGCGCGACGGGAAACTGAAAATTCTCGCCCAAGCCGCGCTGAAAAAGAGCCCCGATCTGCCCAATGTCCCGCTCGCGCTCGATCTTGCGCCGACGAACGAAGCCCGCTCGGTGATGGAAGTGCTGCTTACCGACACGCTGCTCGCCTGGCCGCTCGTCGCGCCGCCAGGACTTCCGGATGAAAAGGTCGCGCAACTCCGCGCGGCCTTCAACGCCATGATGTCCGATCCCGAAACGCTTAAGGACGCTGCGCGCAGCCAACTCGACGTGGACATCGTGCGCGGTGAGGAAATGCAGGACATCGTGGGCCGCGTCTTCGCACTGCCGCCAGATTTGATCGCGCAAGCCAAGGCGATCTTCAAATAATAGAACCCATCAGTCGAATTCGCCGCCGCAGTTCCTGCACGGCCTTCATCGGAGACCAGCATATATGGAACCCTCATTCGTAGCCGAGGCCAAATTCGCCGGCCTGTCGGACATGCAATCAGCCGCCTGGCCGCGCCGCACGCTCGCCGGCGTCATGCTCGATCCGGATGTCGCTGCCAGAATGCCGAAGATGATTTCAACGGACGCCCACGTCATGGAGCCGGACGAATTGTGGCGCGAATTGCCCAAGTGTCTGCAGGAACATCTTCCGAAAGTAGCGTTCCGCAACTCGCCGCCCGGAGCAACCGATCCGCTTCTGCGTCTGCAGGATCAGGAGACCGACGGCGTCGAGGCCGAAGTGCTGTTTCCCAATTACGGCATGGCGCTGTTCGGCATCGAGCACGTGGAGACACAGCAGGAATCGTTCAAACTTTACAACGATTGGATCAGCAATTTCTGCAAGACTGCGCCGAAGAACTTTTACGGCGTGCCCTGCGTGTCGGTGTACGATATCGACGCCGGGATCAAGGAAATGCATCGCGGTCACGACATGGGCCTCAAGGGCGCTATGCTCTGGCAGGTGCCGGACCCGCGCCTGCCCTTCACCGATCCGCATTACGAAAAGCTCTGGGCCGCATGCGCAGAAGCAAACCAGCCCGTCATCTGCCACATCCTCACCGGCCATTCCTACACGAAGGGCGGCATGGCTGCGCGCGGGCGCGAGCGCATCCGTAACGCCGTCAACCGCAAGCAGGACGATTCCGCCAACACACTGTTCGATTTCATTTTCTCGGGCGCCTTCGACCGGCATCCAAATTTGAAATTGCTACTGGCGGAGAGCGAGATTGGCTGGCTGCCCTTCCTGCTGCAACAATGGGATTATTATTTCGAGCGCTTCCGCAACACCGACGATCTGCCGATCAGCCGCCGCCCCAGCGAAATCTTCAACGAGCACGTCTATGGCACGTTCCTCGAAGATTATGTGGGCACCCGCGCCTTCCCGTGGTGGGGCTCCAACAATTGCATGTGGTCGAACGACTACCCGCATTTCAACATGACCTTCCCGCATTCGCGCGAGAATGTTGAATACCACCTGCAGGGCCTGGACGAAGCCAAGCGCAAGCTGTTGACGCGCGACAATGCGATCAAGCTGTTCGGGCTGGACCGGTAGTCCGTAATTCTTAGCCTTTCGAGCATGACCGGCTCTTGCCGGTCATGCAGATTGGGCTCACCGCAAGTCAGGCGCATCGCCGAACAATCGCCGGTGTTCGCTCAGCGCAAACCTGTCGGTCATGCCGGCGATATAGTCGCAGACAATCCGGGCGCGATCCGCTTCGCTGCATTCAGTCGCCGCCTGCGCTCGTCCGCCGGGCAGCGTCGTCGGGTCTTCCATGAAGCGCCCAAACAGATGCTCCACCACGTCAGCCGCATTCCGGCGGATCACCACAATGGTCGGGTGACGATAGACGTTTGGAAACAGGAACCCCTTGATGGCCTTGTCGGCGCGCTCCATCACGGGCGAAAAAGCCACCATGGCGCGCGCTTTTCCGCGCACGTCCGCTGCGCTCCTGCAGCCCGTCTCGCGCAGCCGCCGCAGGCTCTCGGCGATTACGTCTTCCACGAAACGCGTGATGAGCCGCCGGGTGATTTCGTGAATCGTACGCTGACGATCGAGGCCCGGATACTGCGCCTCCACCTCACGCACAAGATCGCCCAGAAACTCGACCTGCCGCATGGCTTCGAAATCGATCAGGCCTGCTCTCAGAGCATCGTCAATGTCGTGAGTGTTGTAGGCGATGTCGTCGGCCAGCGCCGCCGTCTGCGCCTCGGCGCTGGCGTAGCTCCAGAGTTCGAGGGGCTGACGCAGATCATATTCGAGAATCTCTCCCGATATGCCCTTTTTTGCGTAGCGCGCCACCGGAGCGCCGTCGCGCGTCGTCATCGGGCCGTTGTGCTTCACCAGCCCTTCGAGCATCTCCCAGGTGAGGTTCAGCCCGTCGTAGCGCGCGTAGCGGCTTTCCAGCCGCGTGACGATGCGAAGCGCCTGTGCATTGTGGTCGAAGCCGCCCCAGCGCTCCATGCAGACTTCCAGCACGTCCTCGCCAGTATGCCCGAAGGGCGTATGGCCAAGGTCGTGGGCGAGCGCGAGCGCTTCCGCCAGATCGTCGTCGAGCCCCAGCGACCTTGCAATCGAACGCGCAATCTGCGCCACCTCAATTGTATGCGTCAGCCGGGTGCGGAAGTGGTCGACCTCCAGGGGGACGAACACCTGAGTCTTGTGCGCCAACCGGCGAAACGCCGTCGAATGCACGATCCGGTCGCGGTCGCGCTGAAATTCGGTGCGGGTCGGCGAAGGAGACTCGGCAAAAAGCCGTCCACGCGTCTGGCGGAAATCCGTCGCCCATGGCGCGAGCGGCGGCGCAGGAATTGCTGGCAGAGTGACGGCGCTGGCCGCCGGGAATTCCGCCATCGGGCGGCCTTTCATTGAAGGGTCACGCCGGGCGACTTATATCTGGATGACGAGTCGAGGCAAGTTTGCCCTTTACGCGACCCAACCGACTGGAGACCGCATGACCGAGGCCCTGACGCTTCCCCCCGTGAGCGTGACCGACCGCGCAGCGAAACGCGTCGCCCATATCCTGCGCACAGAGCCGCCCGGCTCGATGTTCCGCGTTCAGGTGAACGGCGGCGGCTGCTCGGGCTTTTCCTACGCCTTCGACATCGACCGCAACCGCACCGTCGAAGACCTCGCCATCGAGAAGGACGGCGTGACCTTCCTTGTCGACAAGGTGTCGCTCGACTATCTGAAGGGTTCGAGGATCGATTTCGTCGACGACCTCATTGGCCAGTCGTTCAAGATCGAGAATCCCAACGCCACCTCGTCCTGCGGCTGCGGAACAAGCTTCTCGCTCTAGCGTTCCGCTGCGTCCGGCCAGCCCCGCACAAGGGGCTGCGCCCAGACTACCCTGCCCGCCATTTCCAGAGAGATTGCATGGACGCCCTTTTCATCGGCCACACCTATATCGACGTCACCATGCTGGCGGATGTAATCCCCACCGGAGACGCCAAGGATGTGGCGAAGGATTATGCGGTCTCTTTTGGCGGCAATGCGGTGACGGCGGCCTTCGCCTGCGCCAAGCTTAACGGGCCGGTGGACCTCATCTGCACGCTGGCGGACGACTGGCTGGGCAGCATGTTTATTGACATGGCCGAGCGTTACCGGGTGGCGCTGCATCCGCGCAAGGTGAAGCGTTCGTCGCTCTCCTTCATCATGCCCAACAACGGCAAACGCGCCATCCTGCGCGCCCGCGACGATGCTTACATCACGCCTACGCCCGAGCTCGATCTCACGGGTTGCCGCGCCCTGCACCTCGACGGGCATCTGTCGCAGGCCGCGCTCGACTATGCGAAACGCTGCCGCGCCGCCGGCATTCTCACCTCGCTCGACGGCGGCGGCCTGCGCGACAATACCGAAGAACTGCTGGGCTATATCGATGTGGCGGTGGTGGCAGAGCGCCTCTGCGAGCAGATGAATTTCACCTCCGAACAGATGCTCGACTATCTCAAGAAGCGCGGCTGCAGGATCGGCGGAGTCACCGAGGGAGAGCACGGCATGCTGTGGTTCGACGAGGCCGGCAAGGTCTCCCGTCTGCCGGCGCTACCGGTCCCGTCCAACCTGATCATCGACACATCCGGCGCGGGCGACGTCTTCCACGGCGCCTATCTGGCGGCTTATCTGGCCGACCCGAAAGGCCGCTGGCAGGACCATTTCCTCTTTTCCCGCGCGGCGTCCGCCCACAAGATCCAGCATCTGGGGAATGAAGCGGGGATTCCGAGTCGCGAGGATGTGGCGGCTGCGCGGAAGAGATTTGAGAAAGCCAGCAGCTAAACCTTATCCAAATCACCGAGAGTGCCCATGGAACACTTTCCCATCGTCACTTTGAAGGCAAAGGACGAAGAGACGTTTCGTCAGTTGTTGGATCTTTTTGGTAGGGAGTTTGAAGAAACACCCACCTACTCGTCGAAACAACCAGACGGTCCCTACCTTCGCCAACTCCTCGGCAGCGAGTTCTTCATCGCGCTTGCTGCCACTCGTCAAGGCCAAGTGGTGGGCGGGCTGGCGGCATACGTATTACCGAAATTCGAACAAGCCCGTTCTGAAGTCTATATCTATGATTTGGCTGTTGCGACCGATTGTCGGCGCAAGGGCATTGCAACGGCGCTTATCAAGACCCTCCAAAGCATCGCAAAACAGCGCGGAGCATGGGTCATTTACGTGCAGGCGGATCTGATCGACGATCCCGCAATCGCGCTTTACTCAAAACTGGGTGTCCGCGAGGACGTTCTGCACTTTGACATCCCGGTCGAGTGAACGCTCACACTGCCCCTTACACCCCCACCTCCTGCGCCTCCGCCACCGCAATTGCCGTCATGTTGACGATCCCTCGCGCGGTGACGCTCGGCGTGAGGATATGCGCCGGCAGCGCCGGCCCGGTGAGGATGGGGCCAACCGGCAAGGCATCCGCCACCACCTTGATCATCTGGAAGGCGATATTGGCGGCGTCGAGGTTCGGCATGATCAGCACATTGGCTTCGCCCTTGAGGGTCGAGGTCGGCAAAAGCTGATCGCGGATCGTCTGCACGAGCGCCGTATCGGCGGCCATTTCGCCGTCGACTTCGAGTTCGGGATTGCGCGACCGGATGAGTTGCAGCGCATGGCGCATCTTGATCGCTGACGGCGTATCGGCGCTGCCGAAATCCGAGTGCGAGAGAAGCGCCACTTTCGGCACCAGCCCGAAACGCCGCACGTGCTCGGCGCAGCTTGCGGCCATATCGGCGATCTCGTCGGCGGTGGGGTCTGGCCGCACATGGGTGTCGGCGAGAAAATATGCGCCGCGCGCGGTGATCACCAGACTGACGGCTGCGTAGTCGTGAACGCCCGGCGCAAAGCCGATGATGTCGCGCAGAATGTTCGCACTGCGATCAAACCGCGCTTCAAGCCCGCACAGCATCGCGTCCGCGTCGCCGCGCTTCACCGCGATGGCCCCGATGGTCGTCATGCTCGCGCGCAACAGCGTACGCGCGGCGGTCGGCGTGATGCCCTTGCGGCCGGCGACTTCCATCAGTGTCTGCACATAGTCGTTGTGGTTGTGATAATCAGCCGGATTGAGCAGATCGAAATCATGCGCCGGCCGCAGCGCCAGACCGAATTTCGCGATACGCGCCTCGACCACATTCGGACGCCCGATCAGGATCGGCCACGCCAGCCCTTCCTCGATCACCACCTGTGTGGCGCGCAGCACGCGCTCATCCTCGCCGTTGCAATAGATCACCCGCTTTGGGTTCTGCTTGGCGCGCGAGAACACCGGCTTCATGATGAAGCCCGAGCGGAACACGAAACGCGTCAGCCTGTCCTCGTAGGCCTTCATGTCCGTGATGGGCTTGCGGGCGACGCCCGTATCCATCGCAGCCTGCGCCACAGCCGGCGCGATACGCACGATCAGGCGCGGATCGAACGGCGACGGGATCAGCGAGTTCTCGCCGAAGGTCGGCGCCTCGCCGCCATAGGCGCGCGCCACCACATCGGACGGCGCCTCGCGCGCCAGTTGCGCGATGGCGTTGACGGCGGCTATCTTCATCGGCTCGTTGATGGCGGTCGCCATGCAGTCGAGCGCGCCGCGGAAGATATACGGGAAGCACAGGACGTTATTGACCTGATTGGGATAGTCCGAGCGCCCGGTGCAGATCAGCGCATCCGGCCGCACCGCCAGCGCTTCCTCGGGCAGGATTTCCGGATAGGGATTGGCGAGCGCCAGAATCAGCGGGCGCGTCCCCATCTTGGCGACCATGTCGGGTTTCAGCACGCCACCGGCAGACAGGCCCAGAAAAACATCCGCGCCGCCTATCACCTCGGTCAGCGTCCGCGCCTCGGTCTCCTGCGCATAGACCTCCTTCCAGGGGTCCATGAGTTCGTTGCGGCCCTTGTAGACGATGCCCTTGATGTCGTTGACCCAGATGTTCTCGCGCCGCGCGCCGAGCTGCACCAGCAGGTTGAGGCAGGCCAGAGCCGCCGCGCCCGCGCCCGACGCAACGATCTTCACTTCCGAGATCGACTTGCCCGAAAGCTCCAGCGCATTCGTCACCGCCGCGCCGACGATGATGGCGGTGCCATGCTGGTCGTCGTGAAAAACCGGAATCGACATGCGCTCGCGCAGCATCCGCTCGACCTCGAAGCACTCCGGCCCCTTGATGTCCTCAAGGTTGATGCCCCCGAAGGTCGGCTCCAGCGCGGCAATGACCTCGACCAGCTTTTCGACGTTCTTTTCGGCGATCTCGATGTCGAACACATCGATGCCGGCGAACTTCTTGAACAGGACGGCCTTGCCCTCCATCACCGGTTTTGCGGCCAGCGGTCCGATGTCCCCCAGTCCCAGCACCGCCGTGCCGTTGGTGATCACCGCCACAAGGTTCTGCCGGATAGTCAGTTCCGCCGCCTGCCCCGGATCGTCCACGATAGCCTCGCAGGCCGCCGCCACGCCGGGCGAATAGGCCAACGCCAGATCGCGCTGGTTGCCCAGCGGCTTGGTGGCCTGAATCTCCAGCTTTCCGGGCTTGGGAAGGCGATGATAGACGAGCGCGCCGGTGCGCAGATCGTCCGACATGATCGACGCCATAAGGCCGTCTCCTGAAAGGTGACCGTTTGCGGCCTATGCCGCACTGGGTTGCTATTACACCGTCGCTGCCTGCAGCCCAATGCGATTTACGGACGAAATTGATGACGGATCGGCATAAGTCGCATCAGATAGCCCCCCTGACGTTGCGGCCCGCCGACGCCTCGCCTACAAACCGCGCAACAGAGGTCTTCCGATGTCCGCCATACCCGAAGCCGTCCCGATTCCCGAAGATGTGACGGTCTGCATCACGTCCTGCGGGAGACTGGACCTGCTCGACCGCACCCTGACGTCTTTCCGGCGGCATCACACGGGCGGGCGCTACCTGATTTCCGAGGATTCTGCCGACAGCAGCGTCGCCGACGCCGTGCGGGCCAAATATCCCGAAGCCACGGTGCTCACCGGGCCGGGGCGCACCGGCATCATGCGCTCCATCGACCGGCTCTACGAGGCAGTCGAGACGCCCTATATCCTGCATCTGGAAGACGACTGGGAGTTCGACGGGCCAGTGGATTTCAAATCCGCCCTTGAGCTTCTGCGCACCCACCCGGACATAGCCAACGTGTGCGTGCGGGCCTTCGAGGAAATCCGCGAGAAATACCGCAAACGCTCCAATATCCTGACGCGCGGCGACGCCCGTTTCAGCGTCATGTGGGGGGATGCACATCCTGAATTCTTCGCGTGGTCACCGAACCCCGGCCTCATCACCCGCGAACTTTACCGCCACTATGCGCCCTTCGCGCGCGTCATGCCGGACCAGATGTCAGGACTGATGAAGAAGGATGGTCTGACGCAGGCATTTTTGCTCCCCGGCGTCGCCCGCCACATCGGCCATGGCCGCAATGTGGTCGATCCCACCATGCCGGCGCGGCCGAAATCGCGCCCCGCCAAATGGCTGCGGGCTTTCAAAAAGAAGCTCTATTACTGGGGCCTGCGGAAAGAACCGTTCTGAGATGGGCGCACCTTCGCCAATCCCGCTCAGCATCCTGATCCGCACAAAGAACGAGGCGGACCGGATCGCCGCCACCATCGAGGCCGCACAGGCGCTCGGCGGCGAGATCGTCATCATCGACGCCGGATCGACCGACCGCACCGTCGAGATCGCCACCGGCCTCGGCGCGCGGGTCATCCATAATCCGTGGCCGGGCTTCGGGCCCCAGCGTCATTTCGGCGAGGCGCAATGCGAACATGATTTCGTGTTCTCGCTCGACGCCGACGAAATCGTCACGCCCGAAATGGCCGCTGAAATCCGCGAAGTCTTCGCAAGGCCAAACCCGCCCCGGCTGATGGTCGTCCGCAAGGCGATGATCTTTCCGCACTGGAAACACCCGCCCCCGATGGGCTTCTGCCACGAGCAGATCCTGATCTACGACCGCCGCATCGCCCGGACTGGTCCAAATCCCAACTGGGACAAACTCGACATATCGGTGAAGGACAAGCCGCATCTCATCCGCAGCCCGCTCTGGCATTTCAGCCTGCGCGACTGGGATCATGCGGTGTCGAAATGGAATTACGTGGCCGGGCTCGCAGCCAACACCCAGAAGGAGCGGCCCCGCGCCCAGCTCCTGATGCGGCTCGTGATCGAATTTCCGTGGAGTTTCATAAAGTTCTACTTCCTGCGCCGGTATTTTCTCGGCGGCGCAGACGGCTTCACCATGGCGGTCGTGACCGCCTTCGGGCGTTTCCTGCGCATCGCCAAGATGCTGGAGCGGAAGGACCACCGGCCTTCATCTTCGAGCGACCCGCAAAACTAGGCATAAAGCATGCTCGCAAGGCTGGAACGAGTCAGCTATACCGGGCGACAATGAGCCTCATAACGTCAACAACCGACCTCGCCGCCGCCTGCAACCGCTTCGCCGCACACCCGTTCGTCACGGTCGACACGGAGTTTTTGCGCGAAACGACCTTCTGGCCCAAGGTCTGCGTGATCCAGATCGCCTCGGACGACGAGGCGGTGGCGGTAGATGCTTTGGCTGAAGACCTCGATCTGACGCCTTTTTTTGAGCTGATGGCCAATCCGGCCGTCACCAAGGTCTTCCACGCCGCCCGGCAGGATCTCGAAATCGTCTGGCATCTGGCCAAGATGATCCCGGCGCCGCTGTTTGACACACAGGTTGCCGCAATGGTGTGCGGCTTTGGCGATCAGGTGAGCTATGGCGAACTCGCCCAGTCAATCTGCCGCGTCACGGTCGACAAGTCCTCCCGCTTCACCGACTGGTCGCGCCGCCCGCTCTCGGAAGCCCAGATCACCTATGCGCTGGCCGACGTCACCCATCTGCGCGACATTTACCGCGCGCTGGTCGCCAAGCTGGAAAAATCCGGCCGCCTCGGCTGGCTGGTGGACGAGATGAAGTCCCTCACTTCGCCCGCCACCTACGAGCAGCATCCCGACAATGCCTGGGAGCGTTTCCGTGGCCGCGCCCGCAAGCCGCGCGATCTGGCCGTGCTGATGGAAATCGCCGCCTGGCGCGAACGCGAGGCGCAATCCAAGAACGTGCCGCGCTCGCGCGTCCTAAAGGACGACGTGATGATCGAGATTGCGCTCGCCGCGCCCCGCACGGCCGATGCGCTGGGCAATCTGCGCGCCTTCCCGCGCGGCATGGAACGTTCACGCTCGGGCTCGGACATTCTGGGGGCCATCGAGCGCGGGCTGGAACGCGATCCCAAAACGCTGCCGACCATCGAGCGCGACCGCCGCAGCGGCGGCGGCGGAGCGACGGTCGAATTGCTGAAAGTCCTTCTGCGGCAGGTGTCCGAACGCCACGGCGTCGCCGCCAAGATGATCGCCACGGTCGACGATCTCGAAGCCATCGCGACTGATGACCGCGCCACCGTCGCTGCCCTGTCTGGCTGGCGCAAGGAACTGTTCGGCATCAAGGCGCTGGAACTCAAGCGCGGCAGGCTCGCCCTTACGGTTGAAAAAGGCAAGGTCGTGACGCTGGAATGGCACGAAACGCCAGGACCGGCGAGCGAAGAAGAAACTCAGCCGTAAACGCGCCAGAAGCAGGCTTCGTGATCGCGCTTTGGCAATTTGGAAAACGCCAATCGCCCTTCAGAATTGCCCAGGCTAAAGCGGCCATGGCCAAGCGCAAGGATGCAGACAGGGTGTCTGGTCGCCAGAAGGCTCCCAAGTGGGTCGCGGAATTCGAGGCGAGTGGCAAGAGCCGGGAAGCACTGTTGATTGGGAAGTAGTTATTGAGGCTTGCCGTTGATCGCCCTGAGGCGACGAAGCGCCTCAGCAGACTCATTCGCTCTTCTCGTGGCCTCCTCACCGCGCCGGGTGGCCTCCTCACCGCGCCGCGTGGCTTCCTCGGCCTGTCGCTTCGTTTGAACGTAACGCCCCAATTCAGCAATGTTCGCGTAGTCCCGCTCGTATGGGATGAATTCGATAAGGAGTTGGGGCGCATTTGTGACGAAAAATTCAACAGTCGAGCCAGCAGTGCGTTGGCCATTTGCTTTCGAAAGAAGGCTTGAGAGCTCGGCGTCCAGCTTCTCAACGCCGCGCTTTTTCTGGTCGGTCGGCAAGCTCGCGATATACCGATCTCCCTCTCGCTTCACGAAAGCGATGATTTTGGGATCACTGGTGCCGAGGAATTCCTTAACGATCCCGGCATAACCGCCGTCCTTCGCCATTACCGTATCGAAATCCAGTTTTTCAGACCGGGCTTGTTGCGCGTACGCAGGCAAGTGCATGACGCTGGCTGCGATCAATCCCAACGCCAGCACGATGACGGATCGTCTCGATATCATCGCGCGCGCCAATGGTTGTTTCACACGTGTTCCCTCGAAAATTATCAAGCCAAAGCCGATATAATCCATGCGCCTTGCGCATGCCAAGGGGCGTGCCTGTTCGGTTCCCGCTGACGTCTTGCGCTGACTGTCGCGCGCGGCAAGGTGGTCACGCTGGAATGGCAGGAACCTGGCGGCCCTGCCGAAGAAACTCATCCGTAAACGCGCCAGAAGAACGCCGCCGTAATGGCGCTGTTCAGCGCAATGACGAAAATCCGCAGCTTACGCTGATCGACCTTGCGGGCGATGCGGGCGCCCGCATATCCGCCGATTACTCCTCCGATCAGCATGGTCAGCGCCTGCGGCCAGAACACCGTGCCGACCCACGCAAACAGCGCCACAGCGCAGGCGTTGAGCGAGCCCACCAGCAGCGACCGCAGACCCGCCGTTGCGCGCAGATCGTGCACGCCGAACAGGCTCCACATGGCCAGCATCATGAGCCCCACCGCTCCGCCGAAATAGCCGCCGTAAATCGCGATCACGAACTGCATGATCAGCAGGCCACGCAGACCAAGCGTCACATATCGGCTCAGCCATTCGCCGATCGGGCGACCGAATGCGAAGGCCACGACGCCGAGCAACAGAATCCACGGGATGATCGAATCGAACGCGCGCGACGGCGTCACCAGCAGCAGAACCGCGCCTGCAATGCCGCCGGCCAGACTGACAGGCAGAAGCGTCCGGACGGAGACGCCGTTCAAATCCCGAAAGTCATCGCGATAGGCGTAAACGCTGGCGAAAGCGCCCGGAAAAAGCGCCACCGTGCTGGTCATATTCGCCGACACCGCCGGCACGCCTGCGTAGACAAGCGCCGGCAGCGTGACGAAAGAGCCGCCGCCTGCTGCAGCGTTCATAGCGCCAGCCAGCAGGCCGGCGCCGAAGACCAGCAAGGGTTGCTCCACCGGGATTCTTTCGAAACAGTCTCAGGGCCTGCAGGTTACGCCGGTGAACGCCGCCGCGAAACAATCAATTCGCGGCGATCTTTATTTCCGGTTCGCGCCCGATGATCCGCGCCAGATGTTTCATCCGGCTGACAACTCTTTCGCTCGCCAGATCGGCCAATTCAAGCGGCAGCGTCAGTGTCACTTTGGATTTCGAGCACAAAAGCGGCGTGCGCGGAAGAACGTCCGGCATGGCGGCGCTGAGCACATAGGCGACGCGCGTCGCAGCGCCGAGCACCTGCGCGCGGTCGAGCATACGGGCCGACGCCAGCGTCCGGATGTGCGGGCTCACCTCGTCTTCGCCGTCCATGTGCCGATAGGAGGCCGCCAGCGCCAGATAGGCGCGGCCCGGATGATCGATGCCAACAAAGGCCGCATTGGCGATGATGTTCAGCGATTGCTCGCCACGATAATCAGGATGCGCACGCCAGCCGATGTCGGCCAACAGGCAGGCGGCGTGACGCAAGCGCCGCTCGCCAGACGTCTCGTCGAGATGGGAGGATCGAATGAGATCGTCCGTCCAGTCGCACAATTCCTCGCCGTGGCGGGGATCGCGCGAACGAAGAAGGTTCAGCTCGCGCGCCGATTCAATCAGCGGATCAAGCGCCCGCGCAGATGGATCGAGCCGCTCGTACAAAAGCCCTTCGCGCAGGCCCAAAGCCGAAACCACGACTTCCTTCGGCTTGGCGCGGCGAATGATCTCTTCAAGAACAACCGCCCCGTAGGCGAGAAGCGGACGGCGCGCTGCGGACACGGATGCGATATTGGCCAGCGCATCGGCGTTCACGCGTTCGACCAGCGCGGCGAAATCGGCGGCATCGCGCGCCGGAATTACATAGCCGTGCATCACATTCAGCGGATAGTCGCGCTGGCGCATATGCAGCTTGGCGAGCGCGCGCCACGTGCCGCCGACCGCATAGAATGTGCGGCCCTTCATCTTGTCGAGTTGCGGAATATCGGCGAGCGCCTTGCGAACGATCTTCTGGGCCTTTTTCGGAGACCGTCCGGAAAGGTCCATCAACGCAAGTCCGCCGAGGCGGAGCGAAACGCCCTTGCCCATGCGCACGCCCTTGACGTCGTTCAGCTCCAGCGATCCGCCGCCAAGATCTCCGACGACGCCATCCGGTTGATAAAAGCCCGACATAACCCCGTATGCAGCCAGTTCGGCTTCGCGACGCCCTGCGAGCAATTCGATCGGCGCGCCCATTGCCTTCGTGGCCTCGGCCAGAAAGGCCGGACCATTCGAGGCGTCGCGCGCAGCAGCAGTCGCCAGCACGCGCACGTCCTTGATGTGCATCGTCGAACACAAAACCTTGAAACGTCGCAGCGCCGAGAGCGCGCGTTCCACTCCCTCCTCGTTCAGTTTGCCGGTTGTGGCCACTCCCTTGCCGAGCGCCGCCATCACCTTGTCATTGAAGGTGGGCGTCGGCGCCCGCGTCAGGCCTTCATAGGTGACGAGACGAACGGAGTTGGAGCCGATGTCGACAATCGCGACCGGCTCCACGCCCTGAATACGACCCTGTGCGAACGGCGTTTCGGCTGCGGCATTCATGCGGATCAATTTGTCTCCAGACGGCGATACAGGCTTTTCGGGCTGGAATCCTTGAGTGATTTTCCGCGACCGGAAAGACTCGGATTCGTCATGAAATAGCTGTGCGCGTTGAACGGTTCTTCGTTGGCGCGCGGGACTATGCGCTCGCTCGAACCGTCGGGCAAGACCCGGTAGCTCTGCTGATTGTCGATAAGATTTGCCACCATGATCTGGTCCAGAACTTGCTCGTGCACGGTCGGATTCATGATCGGCACCATAGCCTCCACACGGCGGTCGAGATTGCGCTGCATCAAGTCTGCAGAGGAAATATACAAATGGGATTTGGGATGCGGCAGCGAATGTCCATTGCCGAAGGCATAGACGCGCGCATGTTCCAGAAAGCGCCCGACGATGGACTTGACGCGAATGTTCTCCGACATGCCCGGAACGCCCGGCCGCAGGCAGCAGATGCCGCGCACCACCATGTCGATCTGCACACCCGCCTGACTGGCCCGATAGAGGGCGTCGATGATCTCGGCATCGACCAGCGAATTGCATTTCGCCCAGATGGCGCCGGGGCGGCCGGCCGTGGCGTGGGCGATTTCCTCGTCGATATGCGCCAACAGACGCTTTTTCAGCGTGATCGGCGAGACCGCCATTCGCTCCAGCCCGCCCGGTTCCGCATAGCCGGTGATGTAGTTGAAGATGCGCGACACATCGCGCCCGATGAGCGGATCGGCGGTGAAGAACGAAATATCCGTATAAACGCGCGCCGTCACAGGGTGATAATTGCCGGTGCCGACGTGGCAATAGGTGGCGAGGCTCGACCCTTCGCGACGCACCACCATCGACAGTTTGGCGTGTGTCTTGAGTTCGATGAACCCGAACACCACTTGCGCGCCGGCGCGCTCAAGATCGCGCGCCCAGCGGATATTGGCTTCCTCGTCGAAACGCGCTTTCAATTCGATCAGCGCCGTCACGGACTTTCCGGCCTCCGCGGCCTCGATCAGCGCGCGCACGATGGGACTGTCGGACGATGTGCGATAGAGCGTCTGCTTGATCGCCACGACGGTAGGGTCGCGCGCTGCCTGATTGAGAAACTGCACCACCACGTCGAAGGATTCGTACGGGTGATGGACCACCAGATCCTTCTGCTTGATGGCGGCGAAACAATCTCCGCCGTGCTCGCGCAGACGTTCGGGAAAGCGCGGATTGTAGGGTATGAACTTCAACTCCGGCCGCTCAAGCGAAACGACTTCCGACAATTCGTTCAGCGCCAGCATACCTTCATCGGCGAAGACCTGATCGGGCGCGATATCAAGTTGCCCGGCCACGAACTGTCGCAGCGAGTCCGGCATGCGCGCATCCATCTCAAGGCGGATGACGCGTCCGCGACGACGGCGCTTCAGGGCGGATTCGAAGAAGCGCACGAGATCTTCAGCTTCTTCCTCAACTTCGAGATCGCTGTCGCGAATGACCCGGAACGCGCCCTGACCCTCGACATTGTAGCCGGGGAAGAGGCTGCGGCTCTGCATGGTGATGAGATTCTCGAGCGTCACAAAACGCACCTGCCCGGGCTTCATGACGTCCGGCAGGCGGATAAAGCGTTCGATCTTCGCCGGCAGTCGCACAAGCGCATTCAGGCGTTCGCCGTCGCGAATGCGCCGCAGTTCAAGCGCCACCGTGAAACCCAGATTGGGAATGAACGGAAACGGATGCGCCGGATCGACCGCCAGAGGGGTCAGAACCGGAAACACATGCAGCATGAAGTGATCGTTGAGCCACTGGGCTTCATCGCGCAGAAGGTCGGCGGGCTCGACGATGACGATATCAACCCGCTCAAGATCCACGCGCAATTCGCGCCAGCGCTTCTGCTGATCGGCGGCCAGTTCGGAGACGCGCTGGGTGATCTGCGCCAGCTGGTCGGCGGGCGAAAGCCCATCGTCGGAAGGTGTGGTCACGCCGCTGCGCAATTGTCCGCGCAGGCCCGCCACGCGGACCATGAAAAACTCGTCGAGATTGTTGGCCGAGATCGACAGGAACCGAACCTGTTCCAGCAATGGATGGTTGGCGTTCGAAGCCTCGAGAAGCACGCGTCGGTTGAACTCAAGCCACGACAATTCGCGGTTGATGAACCGCTGGGGAGACCGTTCGACCGTATCGGTCGCATGTGCTTCCGGGGCGGGCTTGACGGCGTCTTTGGTCTTCGCGGCCAATGGTGTCTCCAAAGCTAGGACTATGAGCCCTCGAAAGGCCCCCAAGCCCAACAATGCACATTCTGTGACACTAACATGACGCCGGTCGGTTAACCGGCCGCCTCCATGCGGCGCAAAATCTCGCCTGCCATCGGGCGTGTGACAGGCCGTCCCAGCGCCAGCGCTTCACGGTCCAGCGCCTCGACCACATTGCGGGCAGCGTCGAGCGACCGCTCGATCCGGACGGCCAGATATTCCACAACGGTCGTATCGACCACGAGTTGCCGGTCGACGAAAAGTTTCACCAGCACCGCCCGCACCAGCGCATCGTCTGGTTCGCCTATCTCGATGGCCGGCGCCAGCCGCAGGCGCGACAGAAGGTCTTTCGTCGCCAGCCCCCAGCCGTCCGGCCAACGCCGCGCCGTCAGAACCAGCCACGAACCGCCTTCGCGCACCAGATTGAGAAGATGGAATAGCTCCTTCTCGATGCCCGGCGCGTCGTCGGCGTCCTCGACCAGCACGGCGCCTGCCCGGCCGAGCGCCTCAAGATCGGCCAGCGGCAGTGCGCGCCCGGTCAGAATGCGGGCTTTGGCCCGCGCCGCCCAGATCGCCGCCAGATGGCTCTTGCCGGCTCCGGTCGGGCCAACGAGCAGCATCACCCGCTCGGGCCATTGCGGCCAGCGCTCAAACATGTCCCAGGCGGTGGCGTTGGAGGGAGAGACCAGAAAGTCCTCGCGCCCGAAACGCGGCTCCATCGGCAGTTCAAGGGTCAGTTGCTTCGGAGTGCGGTTCACGAGCCGGGCTCATCTGTGGGCGTAGGAACCCCGACCCGTCCACCGTGATAGAGTGCGCTCGCCAGATATTGCCGCAATGCAAACCGCACCAGCACTCCGATGGCCGCCGCCACCGGCACACCCAGAATGAGGCCCGTAAAGCCGAAGAAGCTACCGGCGACGATCAGCGCAAACATCAGCCAGACAGGATGCAACCCAACTGACTGGCCCACAAGGCGCGGCGTCAGCACATTGCCTTCCAAGAACTGCCCGGTTCCGACCACCGCGATCGACATGAAAAACAGACCCATGCTGGGCCAGCCCTGCACGATGGCGACGCCCATCGACAGAACCAGCGCGGTCAGCGACCCCACATAGGGAATGAAGCTCAAAACGCCCGCCGAAATGCCGATCAGCAAACCGAAGTGCAGGCCGATGACCGATAGTCCGATGCCGTACCACGCGCCGAGAAACAGGCAGACCAGCGACTGGCCCCGCAGGAAGCCCGCAATGGCGGAATTGACCTCCGCCGCCAGCCCGCGAACCACCTCGCGGTTCTTCAGTGGTATCCAGCCGTCTACAGTCTTGACCATCTGGTTCCAGTCGAGCAGCAGGTAAAATGCCACCACCGGGGTGATGACCAGCAGGGAGAACACGCTGATCAGAGCCTGCCCACCGGACCACAGGGATTTCAGAAATCCTCCGATCCACTGCGAACCCTGCTTGACGATGTCGCCCAGCGAATTCTGGATATCCGGAGCAGCGCCGCCCGGCGAAATCCCCAGCTTTTCGAAAATCCCGCTGGTGTATTTCTCGATCAGCTCGCCGCCCTGCTCGGCGGCCAACGCCCGAAGCGTCGTCACATAGCCGGGCAAACGCTCGATGAAACCGGCAAGCTGCGTGGCCAGAACAGGCACGAGCACGATCAGCACTATGATGAAAATGAGCGTGAAGAAAATCAGGATCAGCAGGGTCGCGCCGAGCCGGTTGAACCCGGCCTTTTCGAGGCGGTCGGCCACCGGATCGAGCAGATAAGCCAGAATGAGCCCGGCCGCGAAAGGCATCAGCACGCCGCCCAGCACGTAGAGCAGCAGCATCAGCAGCGCGAGCGTGCCGAGCCAGAATCCGACCTGTCTTTCGAGCCGCATCATCAGGTTTTCCAAGAGTCCCACGCCGGCAAAGAGCCCCGACGGCAATTCCTCAATACTGATCGCAATGAATGTCGTCAGGCGGACGAGCCGTCAATGGTCCGCAGAGTCGCTTTCCATATGCCGCATCCATTGCGTCAGGTAGGCGATGGTCGACGCGATGGTCAGCAGAGCCACCAGATAAACGAACAGATTGTACCACCATCCGGGAGGAATTTCGAAAGCCCGCGCACCCAGCACGGCGCCCGCCAGCATGATCTGCGCGGCCGTATTGAGTTTCGATACAACCAGCGGCTTGATTTTGACCGGATTGTCCAGAAGCCAGGACATGATCACCGCCCCGATGATCAGCACATCGCGAAACACCACCAGAATCGCCAGCGTCGCCGGCAATGCATTTACGGCAGCTAGAGTCACATAGATGGTAATAAGCAGGGCCTTGTCGGCAAGCGGGTCCAGATAGGCGCCCAGTTCGCTCGCCAGATTGAACCTTTTGGCGAGAAATCCGTCGATGGCGTCCGAGACGCCGGCAGCGACAAAAATCAGAAACGCCTGAACCCACGCCTGATCAATGATCATGGCGATCACGACCGGAACCAGCACCAGCCGTGCGAGGCTGATGAGATTGGGCAGGCTTGAAAAAAGACTCTGTGCGCTCATGGCCTGGGCTGTCTAGCACACGAAACATCAGAATGGCTTGACCCGGATGCCTCTCGGCATCCGGAAAGTTTCCATGTCCTGTCGGACTTCCGCGCGGCTACGCCACGCATCGGACCATGCCAGCCGTCACGCCTTGCCGCGCGCCGCCAGACGGGCCTGCTTTTCGTCCGAGATATAATGGTCGAGCTTGAACAGCTTGCGGGCGTTCTCGCCAAGAATGTTCTTCTTCTGTTGCAGGTTCAGGAACGGCAGATCGTAGATCGTGCTCGGCAGATCCATGTCCCAGTGCGGATAGTCCGAAGAATAGAGCAACTGCGTCTCCGCGTTGATCATCTTGAATGTCTCCTGCAGCATGGTCTGGTTATTGACCATTTCCATCGGCTGCGTGGTGTAGAACATCTCGCGCATGTAATCGCTCGGCAGACGCTTCAACGTCGGCGCTTCCGAACTGCGCATCATGTATTCGTTGTCGAGGCGCTGCATCAGGAATGGAATCCACGCCAGACCGCTTTCGATCCAGATCGACTTGAGACCCGGGAAACGCTCCGGAATGCCGTTCACGACCCAGTTGGTCATGTGGACGATGTTGAACCACGAGAAGCCCAGCGCATGCGTGGCGATGAAGCGGTTCGTGATGTGCATGCTCTGGTCGCCCCAGTTCGTGGCGGCATGGAAGGCCAGCGGCAGACCGCGTTCCTCAAGCGCCCGATAGAGCTTCATGTACGCGTTGTCGTAGAGGCCCTTGTAGCGGACGGTCGTGATCAGGAAGCCGATCACCCCCCGACATCCGCTGAACTCTTCCACCATCTTGAGCGCCGCTTCCGGATCGTTCATCGGCAGATAGAGCATCGAGACCAGACGCTTGTCCTGCGACAGAATCTTCTCGGTAAGCCACTTGTTGTAGGCCCGCGCATATTGCACCTCGACCTCGACGACCGGGTTGAGCCCGAGGCCCAGCATCGGCGTGGGGAAGATGCAGGCCACGTCGACGCCCATGGAATCCATCCATTTGCGGGTGAGGCCGATGTCGCGATGCACCGCGCCTGGCGCCTGCTCCGTGCGGCGATGGGCATAACGGGTGATGCGCCCGGCCATTTCCTGATAGCCGCCGGTGGAGCGCTGCATCATCGTCGCGCCCTTGGTGAACTTGAACTGGTCGCGCATGACCGGATCTTCAATGTATTCCCAGATGTCCCGATAGGAATCTGTCTCGTAGTGGTGGGCGTCCACGTCGATGATCATGAAGTCTTCGTACTTCCGGTCCTCGGCCTGCTGCTGCGCATGGGCCAGCAGGCTGCGGGTGTCGAAGGTCTCACGGGCGGGATCGCTGACGATCGGGTTCATGATGTTCATTTTGTGCTCCCTTGAGCATGAAACCGGCGTTCGCGTGGTCCGGACGTTTCATGCGTGATGCGAAAACGAATGGTTCGGTGCGCCCTATTCGGCTGCTTTTGCACGGTGCTGCGGGGCGACGCAATTTCCCGTCATGGCCTGCCACATGCTCAGTTCGAACATCTGGACATTCAGCGCATGGAGCATGTCGGTCACTGTGATCATCACATCCGTCACCGAAAGATCGCCGCCGCGCGGTGGAAAGGGACTGGCCATCCCCATCTCAGCCTTCTTGGCGTAGAACTTGATGGCGCTGCCCAGCATGTCCTGCAGAGCCAGATCCGACACCGTATCGGGATTGGACAGCGCAGCCTGGAGCTTTGCCGACACATCCTGAAGCGAGGCGGAAACGCCGGTGTCGATGTCGGTGACGATCACATCAGACGACGACATAAACTCCTCCATCGCGCTGGACGATCTCGTGCTTCTTCAACCGGATCTTCGGGTCCGGGGCGCATTCGCCGGTCAGCAGCTTGTATTCCCAGCCGTGCCACGGGCACACGATGTGCGGATCGTCGTGATCGTAGGTCTGGCCCAGAAAGGTCTTATCCTCGGCGAAAAGATCGACGACTTTGCCCTTCACGATGCCTTCGCAGGCAGGACCGCCCTGATGAACGCAATGGTTACGGTAGGCGAAATAGGCGCCCTTATGGCGATAGACGCCCACTTCGGTGCGACCCTGGCGGACGATACGGACTTCGCCGTCCTTCATTTCGCTATCCGGGCAAACAAAAATCTCAGCCATTCCCGACTTGCTCCTCCCGGCCCGACTTTTCCGGGCCCACGATGAGTCTACTTTAGGCGGATCGATGCCCATTGGCCAAGCCCTGAGCGTAGTTTACGAGAGGCCGGCCGGCATTTTTCGATGCTGCAATGCGGGGGACGAACCCCATCCAAGCCTTGCATCGGCAGAACCGGCGCGATAACCGGGTTGAAACAGGATTTTGCCATGACAGACCCGAACGGTCCGGCTCCCGCCGCTGGCCTCACCTACGCGCAGGCAGGCGTCGACATCGACGCCGGCAACGCCATGGTCGAGAAGATCAAGCCCTTCGTGCGCGCCACCCGTCGGCGCGGCGCCGATGCCGAGATCGGCGGTTTCGGTGGGCTATTCGACCTGAAAGCCGCCGGCTTCACCGACCCCATTCTGGTGGCGGCGAATGACGGAGTCGGCACCAAGGTCAAGATCGCCATCGAGAGCGGCATCCACGATACGGTCGGCATCGACCTCGTCGCCATGTGCGTCAACGACCTCATCGTGCAAGGCGCGGAGCCGCTGTTTTTCCTGGACTATTACGCCACCGGCAAGCTCGACCCCGAGGCCGGCGCGGCCG
The DNA here is from genome assembly GCA_947478455.1 of Beijerinckiaceae bacterium. Lineage (GTDB taxonomy): Bacteria > Pseudomonadota > Alphaproteobacteria > Rhizobiales > Beijerinckiaceae > Terripilifer. Next base: position 26,451 of record CANJWR010000022.1, read on the forward strand.
TAGTCAAAGGCATCGCGCAGGGCTGCATCGAATCCGGCTGCGCCCTGATCGGCGGCGAAACCGCCGAAATGCCCGGCCTCTACTCGGAAGGCGATTACGACCTCGCGGGTTTCGCGGTCGGAGCGGCTGAACGCGGACGCCTGCTGCCGAAGGAGGACGTGGCCGCCGGCGACGTTATCTTCGGCCTGCCCTCATCAGGCGTTCATTCCAATGGCTTTTCACTGGTGCGCCGCATCGTGGCCCGCGCCGGTCTGGCCTGGGACGCCCCCGCCCCGTTCGCGCCCGGCCAGACACTCGCCCGCGCCCTGCTGGCCCCGACGCGCCTTTATGTGAAGCCTTTGCTCGCGGCCCTCAAGGCCACAGATGGCGTCAAGGCGCTCGCCCACATCACCGGTGGCGGTTTCCCGGACAATATTCCGCGCGTTCTGCCCAAAACGATTGGCGTCGAACTCGATCTGACGAAAATCCCTGTCCTGCCGGTCTTCCGCTGGTTGGCGGCGGCGGGCGGCGTTGCCGAACGCGAAATGCTGCGCACCTTCAATTGCGGGATCGGGATGATCGTCGTCGCCTCGCAGGCGAAAGCCGCTGAAGTCGAGACAGCGCTGAAAGCCGCCAATCTTTCACCGGTTCGTATCGGAACAGCAGGCGCGCGCGGCGCGGAAGCCGTGACCTATTCGGGAAAGCTCGCGCTGTGAACTCCGCCGGCAAGCGCACCGCGATCCTGATTTCCGGCCGAGGCTCCAATATGGCCTCTCTGATCGCCGCCACCCGCAACCCGGACTTTCCGGCGCAGATCGCACTTGTTCTGTCGAACCGCCCGGATGCCCCGGGCCTTGCGACGGCGAAATCTCACGGCATCGCCACAGCCGCCGTCGATCACAAGATCTACGCAGGCCGCGAGGCTTTCGAAGGCTCCCTGCAGGCCATGCTCGATGTGCATCGCATCGACTTGATCTGCCTCGCGGGCTTCATGCGCCTGCTGACGGCAGGCTTTGTCGAGCGCTGGCGCGGGCGCATCATCAACATTCACCCTGCGATCCTGCCGTCCTACAAGGGCCTTCACACGCACGAACGGGCGCTGGAAGACGGCGTAAAAATTCACGGCTGCACGGTCCATTTTGTCGTGCCCGAAATGGATTCCGGCCCCATCATTGCACAAGCAGCTGTGCCTGTGCTGGATGACGACACGCCCGCAACGCTCGGTGCACGCGTGCTAGCGCAGGAACATGTCATCTATCCGCTGGCTCTCGAACTTGCTGCAAGCGGCCGCGTGCGGATCGAAGGCAACCGGGTCGTCGGCGCGATGCGCGACGGTGGCGAGCGCACGCTTGTGGCGCCTGACCCGAATTGAAATCAACGGGAGAGAAATATGACTGGCGGACAGGATAAATCAGAAGATTTTCATCGCCAGATTTCGCGCCTCCCGTCCCTTCCGGCGCCGCTCGACCCCATCTGCGAAAAGCTGTTTCGCGAAACGAACGAGCGCGGCGGGCATGTGCTGAACCTGCATATCGCGACTGCCCACGCGCCGCGACTGGTCGAAACGAAACGCCCGTTCAGCATGTCGTTGCGCAATGATTGTGAAGCCCCGCGCGCCCTGCGCGAACTGGCGATCTTGCGAACAGGCCTGCTGCTCAACTGTCCCTACGAACTCGATCACCACATTCCACTCGCCCTGAAAGCGGGCGTCACGCAGGCGCAGATCGATGCGCTGGGCGACTGGGCCGCGCGTCGCACGATCTACGATGAACCCCAACAGGCGCTGCTGCATTTCATTGACGAAATGTTCGGCAAGGCAGGCGAGGTGAGCGATTCAACTTTCGCCGAAATGCAAAAGCATTTCTCGTCGCGCGAGATTGTCGAGCTCATCTACAACGCAACAACCTATTACGGCACAGCGCTCGTCATCAAATCGCTGCGCATTCAGAACGACGATGCGCATGTGCGCGCGACGCCCGGCAAGTTCTAAATCTACCTACCGGAAAACAGGTAATATTTCGTCAACAAATCCCGATACGAATTCGGACGGTACCGATTCGCACACGTTTTGTACACGGCCTGTGCTGAAATTCCCTTTTCGTGGCAGACGGGCGAATTTTGCGTTGAGAACGGCGCTGAAAGCCAGAGCGAAAAAGGCCTTTCAGGGGCTCAAAACGCCTGCGGGCGCGCTTACCCGCTTGCAATAGGCTGCGCATATTTCTTATAATCAAGTGCCTGAATATTAAGATTGGCAGGCCTGCCAATGAACTGAGGTTTTTTGCTGTCCGCCTGATGCCCTGCTTGCTCCCCGGAATTTGAAGCGTTCTGTTTTTTTGCTTCGAGCGCTCTGTTCGACAACGTCATGGAAATCCGATGCCCGCCCAACCAAAACTGAGCATTGAAGAGGCCGTGTCCCGCAAATTGGGGAGAAGCGCCAAGGACGCACGACATCATTACATTTTCGACAAGTTTTCGGCGTTCAAAGGAACTGTGGGCGACGGCTTGCACGGCGACTTCATTGGAACGATGACTCGCTCGACCTTTGTTGCTTGGGATCATTTGCCAGAACGCCCGTACCAAGCCCAGCTTCCGGGGTTCGATGAAGAATATTTCGAATGGGCCGATCTGCTCGAAGCAGCTTTGGACGCCGAAGATTCTTTCACGATGATCGAATTCGGCGCCGGATATGGTCGCTGAACGTCGCGCGGCGTCCAAGCCGCACGACAGGCGGGCGTCAAGAAAGTTTCAGTGGCGCTCGTCGAAGCAGAACCCGCACACATTCAGTGGATTCACGAGCATATGGCTGACAACAAGATTCAGCCGAACGAATATCGGCTGATCGATGCGGCCGTCAGCGACCATGATGGCAAGGACGTGTTCTACGTTCAGATGCCTACCGGGTCGGAATCAAACACTCCACGCGAATGGTACGGACAGGCGCTCGCTTCCGGACATTCGCGCGATGGCGATGTGAAGGAAGCAGCAGGCGAGTACTATGGACGGCCGCTCGTGCAGCTTGCCGGCGGCTGGAACGGCGTTGAAGTCGAGTTGCGCGCCCTTTCCAAAATCCTGCGCGAATTCGAATTCGTCGACATCGTCGACATGGACATTCAGGGCGCCGAAGGCCCGGCCATTGCGGAAGGCTTTGCGGAAATGGATCGGCGCGTGAAGCGCCTGCATGTCGGCACCCATTCCAAGGAAGTCGAGGATCAGATTCGCACCGTCATGACGAATGGCGGATGGCGCAACATCTGGGATTTCCCCTGCCAGACAACGACAGATACGCCCTTCGGCAAGATCGCATTCGGCGATGGCGTTCAGTCGTGGATCAATCCGCGCTTCTACAAGGCAGAAGCAAAGCCGACAGGCATTGCAAAGCTCTTTGCGTGGCTTCAGGGGCGCGGCTGATCACGCCGCACTATCTTTCGAACCAGAACAACAGGCTGCGTGTGGAGTTGGCTCTCCGGCGCAGCCTTTTTTTGTGACCGCTTCCGCCTGCCCCGCACAGGCGGCGATGTCAGCGCTATCAAGAACGCCTGAATATACGTCTTTTTAAGAGACGCTTGGCGCACATTCGCCAATCCTGATTCGGACTCTCTTTGTACGCCGTGCGTGCTTTAAGTCCCGATAAGAGGCGTCGATGCAAACGCCGCCATTACGCATTCCTCACGACTGACTCGAGCGCTTGCGGTTCTCCTGATTCGGACTCGCTTTGTACGCGCTGCGTGCCTTTCGTCCCGGTTCGGCGCAGCCGTCAGGACCTTGTCCTGCACCATTTACTAGCAATTGAATCCGGCGTCCACGATTCTCCTGATTCGGACTCGCTTCGTTCGCCTTGCGCCCCAAAAGTCCCGAATGCGGACAACGCGGTGGCTCGATCTTGCAACAGAAACGTCCATGTATGCAGCCCAAATCCGGCAAGGCTTTCGAGCAGCCCCAAAAGAAAAGGCCGGAGACATCGCTGCGGCCTTTCTGAATTCTTAGCTCGCAGCGGACAATCGGAACCGCGCGAGGCGTAGCTTTAGCTCAGGCTCGCCTTGACGATCTTGTCGGGGTTCTGCACGGGCTCGCCGCGCTTGATCTTGTCGACGTTTTCCATGCCGGAAGTGACTTCGCCCCAGACCGTGTACTGCTTGTCGAGGAAGCGCGCATCGCCGAAGCAGATGAAGAACTGCGAGTTGGCTGAATTCGGGCTCTGGGCGCGGGCCATGGAGCAGGTGCCGCGCACGTGCGGCTGGGCGTTGAACTCGGCCTTCAGGTCCGGATATTTCGAACCACCGGTGCCGGTGCCGTGCGGGCAGCCGGTCTGGGCCATGAAGCCCTCAATGACGCGATGAAACACGATGCCGTCGTAAAAGCCTTCGCCGACGAGCTTCTTGATGTGCGCCACATGGCCCGGGGCCAGATCGGGACGCATGCGGATAACAACCGCACCCTGCGTGGTTTCGAGCGTGAGCGTGTTGCCTGCCTCGGACATGTAAATTCCTATGAAACGAGAGGATCGACCGGCTGCGCCCTTCTGGCGACAAACCGGATTGCGAAAGGACGCCCCGCAATAGCTGAACCAAGCTCCGGCGTAAACCGCAAGGGCGCGCAAGTCGTAACAGCCGACAGGATCGAGGCCGAAGGGCGGCCCAGCCCCCTCCAGTGTTCCGGCTTTCAGATAGGTCACGGCGGGCGGGCCTATAACTTCGCCGTTGCGGCGAAACCCCAGCCGGATTGAGGCCTCGCAGGTCTCGCCGGTCGGCGGAATGTCCGGCGACAGCAATTCGCCGGCCCTTCAGCAATATCGCGTGGGCGCAGAATGGATCGTGGTTCCGGCGCGGATTCTGTCTTTCCGGCCATGCACACCACCATCATCGTGAAGCCTTGCGGCAGCACAATTGGCGTCTCTGGCATCAGGGCGCCCGGATAAGGCACTGGTTTCAACAATTGACACGGCGGCATCGCCATCGGTTGAATTCAGTGTTCAGTTTGATTTGATCGTGTAGTCGCCAATCGGTTGTTGAATTGAATTGTTATCCAACGCCATTCCGGCAATTAAAGCGAGGCCAACGCCGAGCACGGCAAATCCGATTGTGCCGATGACGAACTCCGAGAGACCAGTTTTTCCATCGGGCAACTTTGAAATCGGGTTCCAGCCTGGAACTTCTCGGTCGTCGTACTTGATTTGGCCAAGAGACAAGGCCGTGATGACGGCGAAACCGACGACAAAACACGCCAGGAAAAAGAGATGAGTGCTTGGAGCCAAGCTGCCATTCCATTTCGGAAACTTCACGCCATCGTCCATTTCTGATCAATTGCGACTACGGAGCAAGAATTTACGGCATATGGTCAGGGCAACTACAAGCGCTGGGCATCAACAAACAAGGTCTTGCTACGATATCGAATCTCGGAGGCGCCTGCGCCCTCATATGAGGTCGCGGCGTCCCGGTATTTGCCCCGGGTGAAGCGCCTGCGGATATGTCAAAGGAGGCGCACGGGCGCGCCGCCTCCAGTTTCGCTCATTCGTCCCGAAGGCTGTCGCGGAAGCCGCAACAACGCCAAGCATCACAAGAACAAGAAGCCTACTTGGCATCCGCTGCGAGCTGGAGCTTTATGATCTTGTCGGGATCGCGCATCAGGCCTGATTGCTGATCGCCCTTCTTGATCTTGTCGACGATCGCCATGCCGTCCGTCACTTCGCCGAACACCGTGTACTGATTGTTCAGGAACGAGGCTTCGCCGAAGGTGATGAAGAACTGCGAATTGGCCGAGTTCGGATCGCTGGTGCGGGCCATGCCGAGCGTGCCGCGCTTGTAGGGAGTCGGGGTGAATTCGGCCGGCAGGTTCGGCAGCTTGGAACCGCCCGACCCCGTACCTGTTGGATCGCCGGTCTGGGCCATGAAGCCCGCGATCACGCGATGGAACACAATCCCGTCATAAAAGCCCTGCTTCACCAGCGTCTTGATCTGCGCCACATGCTTCGGCGCGAGATCGGGACGAAGCCGGATGGTGATGCGCCCGTCCTTGGTGTCCAGAAACAGGGTGTTCTGCGGATCGACCACCTGCGCCATCGGGCCTGCGCCGAGCGGCAAGGTCGTGGAAGCGACGGCGAGCGCAAATGCGCCAGACAATGCAAACGAACGGCGGTCGATCTTCATGTTCCAATCCTCTTTGGCGTCGATTCGGCGGGAATCATTGTCCCGAAACGGAGTTGTGACACGGCGGCTGCGCAGCGCAAATCCTGTCCATCCGGCCGCCTATCCGGCTTTGTGTGCGGAAAACTTGGCCTTCAGGGCGGACGCCACGACGGCCGGGACGAAGCCCGACACGTCGCCGCCCATGGCGGCGATCTGGCGGACAAGGGTGGCGGTAATGTGGCGCACGTCCGGCGAGGCCGGCAGGAAAACGGTCTGAATTCCGGGCGCCATGGCGCCGTTCATGCCCGACATCTGCATTTCGTAATCGAAATCCGTGCTGTCGCGCAGGCCGCGCAGCATCACGGTCGCGCCATTCTGCCGGGCGGCCTCGACCGCGAGACCCGCGAAGGTCACGACTACGATTTCGCAACTTTCGGCAGCAAGTGCCGCTGCACACGACGCGCGGATCAGTGTGGATTTTTCCTCGACGCTGAACAGCGGCGTCTTGCCCGGATGCACCCCGATGCCGACCACGATGCGGTCGCAGAAGACCGAGGCCGCCCGGATGACGTCCACATGACCGTTGGTCAGCGGATCGAAAGAGCCGGTAAACAGCCCTGTTTTGCGCACACTCTTGCTCATGGGGCGACCTTAGCAAAAGAGGCCTCCCGCACAAGCCCCGGACAGCTTGCCAGAAGACGCGATACCGTCAGCCGGCCTCGCCCTCTTCGCGGTTTTCCTCTTCCGAAATGCGCTCGACCGAGACCACGCGCTCGTCGGCGGCAGTCTTGAAGACAATCACCCCCTGCGTCGGGCGACCGGCGACGCGAATGCCCTCCACCGGGCAGCGGATCAATTGTCCGCCATCTGTGACCAGCATGATTTCGTCGCTGTCCTCCACCGGGAAAGACGCCACCAGCTTGCCGTTGCGGGAATTGACCGCCATGGCCACGATGCCTTTGCCGCCGCGTCCGGTAATCCGATACTCGTAGGAAGAGGTGCGCTTGCCGAAGCCGTTTTCCGAAATCGTCAGGATCACCTGCTCGCTGGCCGACATGGCCGCATAGCGGTCAGACGACAGGCTCTCGTTCGCAGTCTCGCCAGATTCATCGGCCTCGCCCGCGTCCTCGACGACCTCCTCGGCCCCTGCCTCGCCCATCACGGCGCGGCGCATCTTCAGATAGGCGGCGCGTTCCTCGCCGCTGGCGTCGCTATGGCGCAGGATGGCGAGCGAAATCACCCGGTCGCCGGCAGCCAGATTGATGCCGCGCACGCCCATGGAGGTGCGTCCCTGGAACACACGCACATCCGGCACCGCAAAGCGGATGCACTGGCCGAGCGCCGTGGTCAGCAGAACGTCGTCAGTCTCGCCACACAGCTGTACGTCGACGAAGGACTCGCCCTCGTCCAGCTTCATGGCGATCATGCCGTTGCGGCGAACTTCCGAGAAGTCCGACAGCTTGTTCCGGCGCACGGTGCCGCGCGTTGTGGCGAACATGACGTCGAGATTTTCCCACGTCGCCTCGTCTTCCGGCATCGGCATGATCGTGGTGATCAGCTCGCCCTGTTCGAGCGGCAACATGTTCACAAGAGCCTTGCCGCGCGCCTGTGGGGCGGCGAGCGGCAGACGCCAGACCTTTTCCTTGTAGACCTGCCCCTTCGAGGAAAAGAACAGAACCGGCTGGTGGGTCGAAGCCACGAAGATGCGGGCGACGAAATCCTCGTCGCGCGTCGTCATGGCCGAGCGCCCCTTGCCGCCGCGCCGCTGCGCCCGATAGGTCGAGAGCGGCACGCGCTTGATGTAGCCGGCGTGGCTGACGGTGACGACCATATCCTCGCGCTGGATCAGGTCTTCATCTTCCATGTCGGACGCATAATCGAGGATCACAGTCCGGCGCGGCGTCGCGAAAGCGGTCTTCACCGCCATCAACTCGTCGGTGATGATCGTCATCACGCGGGCGCGCGAGCGCAGGATGTCGAGATAATCGGCGATCTCGGCGGCCAGCTTGTTCAGTGCTTCGGCAATTTCGTCGCGGCCCAGAGCAGTAAGGCGCTGCAGGCGCAGATCAAGGATCGCTCGCGCCTGAGTCTCGGACAGCCGATAGGTGCCGTCCTCGTTGAGCTTGTGATGCGGGTCTGCGATCAGCGCAATCAGCGGCGCCATATCGTAGGCGGGCCAATTGCGATCCATTAACGCAGACCGCGCATGGGCAGCATCGGGAGACGTGCGGATGAGGTGAATGACCTCGTCGATATTGGCGACCGCAATCGCGAGGCCGACCTGCACATGCGCACCGTCGCGGGCCTTGTTGAGCAGGAACTTCGTACGGCGCGTGACGACTTCCTCGCGGAAATCGAGGAAGGCGCGCAGGAAGTCCTTCAGGTTCAGCATTTCCGGCCGGCCGCCGTTCAGCGCAATCATGTTGCAGCCGAAGGACGATTGCATGGCCGTGTAGCGCCAAAGCTGGTTCAGCACCACATCCGGCATGGCGTCGCGCTTGCTCTCGATGACGATGCGCATGCCGTCGCGGTCGGATTCGTCGCGCAGATCCGAAATGCCCTCGACGCGCTTCTCGCGCACCAGATCGGCGATCTTCTCGATCAGGTTGGCCTTGTTCACCTGATAGGGAATTTCGCTGACGATGATCGCCTGACGTTCCTTGCGGATTTCCTGGAACTCATATTTTGAGCGCATCAGCACCGAACCGCGCCCGGTGTGATAGGCGGCGCGAATGCCGCCGCGTCCAAGGATGGCGCCGCCGGTCGGAAAATCCGGACCAGGAACGATTTCCATCAATTCGTCGATGGTCATCTCGGGATTGGCCATCAGGGCGATGACGGCGTCGATCACCTCGCCCAGATTGTGCGGCGGAATATTCGTCGCCATGCCGACCGCGATGCCGCCGGCGCCATTGACCAGCAGGTTCGGAAAGCGCGCCGGCAGAACCGTCGGTTCCTGATCCTTGCCGTCATAGTTCGGCTGGAAATCGACCGTCTGTTCCTCGATATCCGCGAGGAGCGAGATCGCCACCTTGGCGAGGCGCGATTCCGTGTAACGCATGGCCGCCGGCGGATCGCCGTCGACCGAGCCGAAATTGCCCTGCCCGTCCACCAGCGGCAGACGCATCGAGAAGGGCTGCGCCATACGCACCAGCGCGTCGTAAATCGACTGGTCGCCGTGCGGGTGATATTTACCCATCGCGTCGCCGACCGGGCGCGCCGACTTCACGTAGCTCTTGTCCGGCGTGAAACCGCTCTCGTACATCGTGTAGAGAATGCGCCGATGCACAGGCTTCAGCCCGTCGCGCACATCGGGAAGCGCGCGGCTGACGATCACGCTCATGGCGTAATCGAGATAGCTGCGCTTCATTTCATCTGTGATCGAAACGGGGCGAATGTCCGAGTCGGGGCCGCCCGGTTGATCGTTGTTTGGTTCGTTGGCCAAGGAAATGAAAATCCAGACTGGGAATCAGTTACGTAAATTTAACCGATCAGGCCCGGAAACGCCAGCGACACGGATAGATTGCGACCGATGTTATTCAAGCATTTTCAAAGGCTTAAAATAGGAAGATGGGAAACCTTCAAATCCATCCAGACATCAGGAGCGATCCAGCCGCCCACTGGCCTTCAGGGCTTGGTGATCATCAGCCAGAAAATCCCCAGAAGGACGGTCAGAACTGCCCCTCCGAGCGACAACCACACGGCGTAGAGGCGCCCAAACCGGGCCGGCAACGCTGCCCCCGACCCGGCTGATTCCACCGCCATATCGTGCAGCTTTTTCTGAACGAAAATCATCGGAATCCAGAACAGGCCCGCCAGCACGTACAGGCCCATGGACTTGACGATCCAACCTTGCAGCACAGGCATGTTCTGCTCGACCGCCAGCCAGATTCCGGTGATCGGCTGCAGCGTGATTGCACTCAGGGTAAAAACGAAATCGGCCGTGATGACGAGCGCCGCCGTTCGGGAAATGAACGCGGCATCTTTCGTCCGCACCGCCATCGCCATGAAAAAAGCAATGCCGACGCCGGTCCCGAAAAGGATTCCAGCGCCAAGAATGTGAAGAAACTTGGCGACGAAATAGACGTCCATGGTTCAGCGCAGGCCGAAACGACGACTAGAAAGGAATATCGTCGTCGATCTGCTCGGCCATGCGACCACCGCCGGCCGGCGCGGGACGCTTGTCCATCGGCGAGGTGCGGCCGAAACTGCCCGAATTGCTGCTGGCCGGAGCGCGCGAATAGGAGCCGCCGCCCTCGTCGCCCGCGCCTTCGCGCGAACCGCGGCTGTCGAGCAACGTCAACTCGCCCCGGAACCGCTGCAGGACGACTTCCGTCACCTTGCGCTGGTTGCCGTCCTTGTCGGTGTATTCGCGGGACTGGAGCTGGCCCTCAATGTAGCAGGTCGAGCCCTTCTTCAGATATTGCTCGGCAATCTTGCCGAGATTGTCGTTGAAAATGACGACGTTATGCCACTCGGTCTTTTCCTTGCGCTCGCCGCTGGCCTTGTCGCGCCAGGTCTCCGAGGTCGCAAGACCGAACGAAACGACCTTGTCGCCTGACTGCATGCTCCGCACTTCAGGATCGCGACCGAGACGGCCGACCAGAATAACCTTGTTGACGCTGCCAGACATGGGAACCTCTGAAAGATGGCCGGTCGCCCGGCGAATTAACCTCACCATAGACCCGCGCCATGCTGCGGTTTAGGCGCGCGCCGCCCCAATCGGCACTTGTCCACATCGACCTGACCGAGCCCGGCCGCCAATTGCATGGCGAAACTCAATGTTCTATATTTGTTCTAGACACAATGAGTCGATTCCGCAAGAGCCGACGTCACAAGAAATCGACTTCCGCCCAGCCGACTCGCCAAGCCTGTGAATTTCGCAGGGACCAAAGTGGCAATCGGCGCGCGATGACCTAAGTTAACAAGGAATTCCAGCCATCTCCTTCAAGAGCCGCATCGCATGACGACCCCCAAGCCCCCGAAAGGGGCCAAGAACGCACGCGCCAAGAGTCCGCAATCGCTTGCGGTCGAGCCATCCCTCCCGGGAGTGGATGCACCACAGCGCGTCGATCACCGGGTCATCACCATCCGGGGCGCGCGGGAGCACAATCTGAAGAATGTGGATCTGACCATCCCGCGCGACAAACTGGTGGTCTTCACGGGCCTGTCGGGGTCTGGCAAATCCTCGCTCGCCTTCGATACGATTTACGCCGAAGGCCAGCGCCGCTATGTGGAATCCCTGTCCGCCTATGCGCGGCAATTCCTCGAAATGATGCAGAAGCCAGATGTCGACCAGATCGATGGCCTCTCGCCCGCCATTTCCATCGAGCAGAAAACAACGTCGAAAAATCCGCGCTCGACCGTCGGCACGGTGACAGAAATCCACGATTACATGCGCCTGCTCTGGGCGCGCGTCGGCATTCCATATTCGCCCGCCACCGGCCTGCCGATCGAGAGCCAGACTGTCAGCCAGATGGTCGATCGCGTTCTGGCCCTGCCGGAGCGCAGCCGCCTCTATCTGCTCGCGCCCGTCATTCGCGGCCGCAAGGGCGAATACCGCAAGGAGATCGCCGA
>CANJWR010000023.1 GCA_947478455.1 Beijerinckiaceae bacterium
AGCGCCTGTCCGGTCACCGACGTGTCGGCGCGACCATAGCGTTGATCTGACACTATCTTGAGGCCAAACTTTGCGCCTTGCGCCTTCATCTCGTCGACCCAGAGATCGCCCCAGGAATCCGAGAATCCGATCATGCCGACTTCTTTCACGCCATTCTTCTGCATGTGCTCGAAGATCTTCTTCGCCATCAGCGGAACCGGCTGGGGCATCACGACGCTCCATTTCTCCTTGCCGGGCGCAAACGGCATCGGGCCAAGGCCGAAATGTGGAACGCCGGCTTCGAAAGCGACATTGGAAATCGCAATTGTCGGCGGTGTCGTGGCGGAACCGAGAATCACATCGACCTTGTTTTCGGTGATGAGACGGCGGGCATTTGTGGTTGCGGTCGTGGGGTCGCCTGCATCGTCGAGAACGATGAGATTAAGCTTCACGCCAGCGATTTCCTTCGCGACGAATTCAAGCGAATTGCGTTCGGGAATTCCGAGCGCAGCCGCGGGGCCGGTGGTGGAAATCGAGATGCCGATGTTTATGTCCTGCGCCTGAGCGCCCGACAGGGATGCGCCAACGAGCAAAGCGCCCGCGATGCAGACCGAACGTGTCTTGCTAATCATGTTCACTCCCTTGTTCGCGCTATGCGAGGCCGCGCGTCAGCCTTTTTTAAAACGGTCGATAATCTCTTGCGGAACGGGCCTTGATTTCATACGTGCTGGATCGTCCGGATGCCGACCTGTCCAGACGCGAGTCTCCCATGCCTCAATGGCGAGTGCTTCGCCTTTGTAAACCTTGTGGGTCACATCGAAGCTCGAACGGCGGAATTCCGCAATTGTGCTTTCGATTATGATGTCGTCGCCATAGGTGGACGGGATGATGAATCTGGCGCGCGTGTCCACCATTGGATAGCCGATGAAGTCGCTGTTCTTTTGCAATACCGGCTGGGAAAAGCCGGCGGCCTCGAACAAATACTGCGTCGAGGCGTCGAAGAACGCGAAATAGCGCGGATAGAAGACGATATTTGCGGCGTCACAATCGCCCCATTCAATCCGCACTGTGCGCCGGTTCGTGAGCATACGGGTTTCCATTCAGACTTATTTGGGGGCCATGCGCAGAGCGCCGTCGAGTCGGATGATTTCGCCGTTGAGGAAACCGTTTTCCACGCAATGCAGCGCCAGCGCGGCAAATTCAGACGGATCGCCGAGGCGCGGCGGAAATGGAACGGACGCCGCCAGACTTTTTTGCGCAGGCTCCGGCAGTTCGGCCAGCAAAGGCGTCAGGAAAAGCCCCGGCGCAATGGTCAGAACCCGAATGCCGAACTGGGCGAACTCGCGAGCAACCGGAAGCGTAAGAGCCGCAATGCCGCCCTTGGAGGCAGAATAGGCGGCTTGCCCGATCTGTCCCTCGAAAGCCGCCACCGAAGCGGTGGAGACAATGACGCCGCGTTCGCCGCCCGCGAGCGGCTCGTGTTTCGTCATTTCAGCGCCCGCAAGGCGCATCATGTTGAACGAGCCGACGAGGTTCACGCGGATAATTTTCTCGAACTCGGCCAGATCGCAGGGCCCGTCGCGGCCGACCACGCGACGGGCCACCGCAATGCCGGCGCAATTCACCAGAACCCGCACGGCGCCGAGGTCGTTTTGCGCCTGCGCGATAGCGGCGGCTGCGCCTTTTGCGTCAGCCACGTCGCACACATAGGCCTTGCCGCCGATGGATTGCGCGACCTCGTTTGCGCCCTTCGGGTTGATGTCGAAGACCGCGACCTTTGCGCCTTTGTCGGCCATCGCCCGCGCGGTGGCGGCGCCAAGGCCCGAGCCTGCGCCGGTGACGATTGCGGTGATGCCTGCGAGGTTCATGGCCTGTCTCTCCTCATCTCATCATAGCAGCTTGTTCGAAATCTTCCGCGATGCGTCGGCATGGTCCTTCACGTCGTGCATAGTGTGCGAGCCGAGGGTTGTTCAAGATAAAGCTCCTCGACCAGATCAGGCCTGCTCTCCAGTACGGCGCGCTGGTTTATGGAGCCCTTGTCGGTGACTTCGCCGAGATCGATGGAGGGCGGTGTTTCCAGCACGATGGCGCGGACGACACGTGTCGAACTTCCGGTGCTTTTTACTGCGAAGCTTGCCAGATGTTTCGTGAGTTCGGTGCGAATTTCCGGGTGCTCTGCAAACGCCCGTAGGGGCGCATCGGGTGAAAGTTCAGGCGCGAGCGTGCGGCAGCCTTCGGGGTCGAGCAACAGTAGAGCTGTCACATCGTCGGTGCCGTGGCCGGCGATAATTGCCTCGCGTAGCAGCGGCGCGAAATGGGCCACCATCGCGGCGCGTAGCGGACCGACGCTGACCCATGTGCCGGTGCCGAGCTTGAAATCTTCCGTCACGCGGCCGTCGAAAATGAACCCCATGGCGGGATCGTTCTCGTCGACGAATTTCACCGCATCGCCGAACTTGTAGAAGCCTTCCTCATCGAAGGCGGCTGCTGTGAGATCGGGCTGGCGCCAGTAGCCGGGCGTGATGTTGGGACCGCGCACGCGGGCTTCAAGTTTCGTGCCGTTGTGGACGAGCTTCAACTCGCAATCCGGTGTCGGAATGCCGATCATTCCAGCGCGCGCCGCCCGGATCGTGGTGAACAGCGCCGATGGTCCGGTCTCGGTCGCCCCCAAACCGGTCATCATGAAAATGCGTTCGCCGACAGTCTGCACGGCGAGTTCGTCAAGCTCGTCCCACACATGCTGCGGCAGGCCTGCGCCGGCATAGAACATCATTTTCAGGCTGCTGAAGAAATTGCGCCGAAGGTCATCGTCAATACGCATGCGGGCGACGAGCATTTCGTAGCCCTTCGGGACGTTGAAATAGATTGTCGGGGCAATCTCCTTGAGGTTCTGAACCGTCGGCTCGAAGCCCGGACCCGGCACCGGCTTGCCGAAATCGATGTAGAACGAGCCGCCATTGTCGAGCGCAATCGAGATGTTGTGGTTGCCGCCGAATGTGTGATTCCAGGGCAGCCAGTCCACCAGCACGGGCGGCTCGTCTTCCAGAAACGCCATCGAATGCAGGATCTGGCGCGCATTGGAGCAGATCAGCCGTTGCGTGTTGATCACCGCTTTCGGCATCGAAGTTGAGCCTGATGTGAACAGGAATTTTGCGATCGTATCCGGCCCCACGGCTTCGTGCGCGGCCTGCATGGCGGGCGTCGGCGTCGTGTTCAGCAAATCCGCGAACAGGGTCGCCGAGCGGCCCGGCGGCGGATCGCGCGTCACGACCAGTTCTGCGTCGGCAGGCATGATGGCCGCAATGGCGCGCGCAAAGACGCTGCCGCTGGCGGCGAAAATCAGTTTCGGGGTGAGCAAGTTGACGATGTGGCGCAACTTGCCGAAATCGGTCGAGACCAGCGAATAGGCCACCGACACGGGGGCAAACGGTATACCCACATGGACGCAGGCCAGATGTAGCAACAAATGCTCAATGTCGTTGCCGGACAGGATAGCAACCGGGCGATCAACCGAAAGGCCGCGCGCCACAAGCGCAGAACCGATGCGTTCGACGGCGTCGAGCGTCTGAGCGTAGGTGAGCGTGCGCCATGTTCCGTCGGGCTTTCGCTCGCCGACGAAGGTGCGATCCGGCGCCTTCTGTGCCCAATGCACGAGGCGATCCGTGATGCATGTCGGGTAAGGTCCCAGCAGATGCGTGGAACGCACGCGCATTGAGCCGTCCGGGCGCTTCTCCAGCGTCACTTGATCTGATCCAAGTCTGACTGCGCGCAGCTTGTGTTGCATGGGGTTCTGGCGTTCCCGTGGCTGTTGGCGGTGCGTCGGCTACTTTTTCTCGACCTGAACCTTGGGTGCCTTCTTGTCCAGGAAGGCCCGCACACGGCGCTTTGCTTCCACGTCGGATTGAGCGATGGCCGACATGAGCGATTCTGTCAGATAACCGGCGGCCGGGTCGGCGCTGGCGATGCGTGGCAGGGCCTGCACCACAGCGAAATTCGTCAGGGGCGCGTTGGCGGCGATGCGCTCCGCCAGCACGAGCGCTTTCCCAAGACCCTCGCCGTTTTCGACCAGATATTGCGAGAAGCCGATCGCCAGGCCTTCTTCTGCGTTATAGGTGTGCCCGGTGAGCATCATGTCGGCCATGCGGGCGACGCCCACCAGACGCGGAATGCGCACTGATCCGCCGCCGCCGACGAAGATGCCGCGCTGGCCCTCCGGCAAGGCATAGAAGGCGCTGCGTTCTGCGACACGGATATGGGTTGCGCAGGCGAGTTCGAGGCCGCCGCCGATGACCGCGCCTTTCAGCACAGAAACCACCGGCGCGCGGCTGAATTCGATTTTCTGAAAAGCCCTGTGCCACATGGCCGAATGGGCCATGCCCTCGGGGGCGTCGCGCTCGGTCAGTTCGGAGAGATCGAGGCCGGCGGAGAAATGATCGCCGACACCATGCAGCACGATGGCCCTAACGTCTGCGTCAAGAGTCGCGAAGAGATGATCGATGGCCAGTACGGTTGCGTCGTTCATGGCGTTGCGCTTGAGGGCGCGATTGATGCCGACGAGGAGCATTCCGTCGCGACGCTCGGTCACCAGCGGCGCGTTTTGCGTCTGCATTGCAACCGCAGCCTGCTTCGCGCCCATGGGTTCCTCCGGATCAAGTTAGGATCGTTATAGTTCATAACTAATTCTTCAGTCAAGCCGGGTTTGCGCCGCCGGGCTGCTTCGCTATTGTGGCCGTAACCCAAGGACAATGTGCAAAGCTCCGCCCCCGAAACTCCGAATGTGCTCCGTTTGATGATCGCGCCGCTCGCGCGCATCTGGTCCGGTATGTCGCCGATGGCGCGCGGGGTTTTTCTGGTCTCGACGGGATCTTTGACGCTGGTGATCATGGGATCCATCACCAAGCTTCTCGGGGATCGGCTGCCGAGCTTCGAGCTTTTGTTCTTCCGTTCCTTCGTGGGCTTTTTCTTTGTCGCGCCGCTTTTTTGGCGCGATCCGACGGAGCCGTTCCGGACGAAGCGGTTCGGGATGCATTTCGTACGGGGAGCCATCGGGTCTGCCGGCAATATGTGCTTCTTCTGGACGCTGACGCATATGCTGCTTGCGGATGCGATGGCGCTGCAGTTTTCGCGACCGCTGTTCATGATCCCGCTGGCGGTGCTGTTTCTGCGCGAAGTGGTCAGTGCAAACCGGATGATTGTGTCGACCATCGGGTTTGCAGGCATTCTGCTTTATGCGCGACCCTTCACGGCGGGCTTTGACCCCAATGTGGTGGTCGGGGCAATGGGGGCCATGTTCGGCGGGCTGGTGATCGTCTGCATCAAGCGGCTCTCGACCACCGAATCGACCGCGACGATCATGTTCTACTATGCGTTCTGGAATGCGATTCTGGTGGCGATTCCGACCTGGAGCGTCTGGGTCACGCCGCAGGGGGCCGAATGGCCGCTGCTGGTGTTGATCGGCATTCTGGGCATCGGCGGTCAGGCGCTGGTGACGTCCGGGCTGCGGCTTGGCGATTCGACAGCGCTGACGCCGCTCGACTATTCGCGCGTGCTCTATTCGGCGATTATCGGTTTTCTGTTTTTCGGCGAATTGCCCGGCCCGTGGAGCCTCGCCGGCATGGGGCTGATCCTTGCGGCCTCACTCTATCTTGTGCTGACCGAGCGGCGGCGTGGGCCTGCCTGAGGCTCAGGCGATCCCGATGGCGTAGAGATCGTGCAGATGCACGATGCCGACCGGCTTACGGGCGTCATCCACCACGATCACCACATTGCGCTTCTTCTCGTTGAGAAGCGCCAGCGCCTCGGCCGCCATGGCGTCGGATTCGATGGTCATGGGCGTGACGGTCATGATCGACCGCACCGGCGCGCCGAGCAGATCGCCGCCGGACTTCATGTGGCGGCGCAGATCGCCGTCGGTGATAATGCCGGCCAGCAGGCCCTGACGGTCGATGACCGCCACGCAGCCAAGGCGTTTGCCGGTCATCTCGATGACAGCAGTCTCCATACGGGCGTCGTCGGCCACAACCGGCATGTTGTCGCCGCTGTGCATAATGTCGCGAACGAAGGCCAGCTGGGCACCGAGCTTGCCGCCCGGATGGAAGGCGCGGAAATCCTGCGCCGTAAAGCCGCGCGCCTCAAGCAGCGCCACCGCCAACGCATCCCCGATGGCGAGCTGCATCGTGGTGGACGTGGTGGGCGCGAGACCGTTCGGGCAGGCTTCTTCGGATTTCGGCAGCGCCAGACAGACGTCGGCCTCGCGGCCCAGCGCGCTCTCGGCATTGGAGGTGATGGCGATAAGGCCGATCCGATAGCGACGGGAATAGGTGATGATGTCGGCCAGTTCGCTGGTTTCGCCGGACCACGACAGGCCGATGATGGAGTCACCCGCCTGAATCATCCCCAGATCGCCATGGCTGGCCTCGCCCGGATGGACAAAATATGCAGGTGTGCCGGTCGACGCGAAGGTCGCGGCCATTTTGCGGCCCACATGGCCGGATTTTCCCATGCCGGTGATGATGACCCGCCCGGGCGATTGCCGAATCAACTCGACGGCGGAGTCGAAACGAGCGCCCAGCCCGTCCGGCCCGGCGACCCCGATAGCGTCTTCAAGCGCCGCAATACCAGCGCGCTCGAGGCGGAGCGTTCGCAGGGCGGATTGGGTGGAGGCCGATCCGGCCTGACGCTGATCATGAACCACTTGCATGACGCCCTCATATCACCGCCCGGACGAGCTCGCCAGCGCGCCGGCGGTCAATGGGCAAGCTATTGAATTAAATATATATTCAACCCCAGCCGATGCTTGCGGCGTCGCCGCGCCTTGACTTCGCCGCAAAGAAATGTGCTTCCATAAACCTATGCGCAAACTTTACACGCTATGCAGATTTTCGGGTGAAGCCGGTCAGGGTCAGCCTAAATCTCGCGCCTCGACCAATATCGGAATTCGAGCATGAAGTCGGTTTCCGTTCCGATGCTCATCTCTAACCTCAAGACCCAATCGGGGTTGGGGCCGCTATTTCGCAATTTGAGCTTGGTGAGGCTCCTGTTTTTGATGATAGTCGTCGCCCCGACTGTGTCTTCAATTGTCTATTACGGACTGATCGCCAAGCCACGCTATGTGAGTGAAGCGCAATTAATTGTGCGAAGCGTAAAATCTCCGAAGATTTCAGGGCTGGACGCCATTTTCCGCACATTCGGAATGTCGTCATCAGACGACGACGCATCAGCCGTTCAGGGTTATCTGGAATCGCGCGATGCTGTTCGGGATCTCGAAAAAACAGTTCCTTTGCGAGAATATTTTTCGAGCAGTTACGCTGACGTTTTCGCGAAGTTCCCGCGCCTGTTTCGCAGCGATTCGTTCGAATCTCTTTACGAGTATTACCTCGGGCGCATAACGTTGGTGAAGTCCGGCCATACCGGCATCAGCACCTTGCGGGTCGTAGCCTTTCGGCCAGAAGACGCCCAGACAATCGCCAGAGCGCTCATTCAGCGCGGAGAAGACCTCGTCAATCGTATGAACGAGCGAGCCCAGCGGGACGCTATGAGTAGCGCGCAGACACATCTCGAGCGGTCGCAAGCAAATGTGCTAGACGCGCAGTCTAGGATGACGGCTTTTCGAAATCGGGAACTGATTGTCGATCCGACCAGTGAATCCATGAAACTGATAGAGCTGGTAGGCACGTTGCGGGCCGATCTGGCGATGACCTCGGCGCAGTTTGATCAAAGCAAGGCATCGGCGCCGTCTGGCCCTGGCCTTCAGTCGTTACAGGCGCGCGCCCGCGCACTTCAGGACCAGATCAATGCCGAGACTGCGAAAATAGCTGGCAACAAGGAAGCGCTCGCGTCAAAAATCTCCGAATTTGAAGGGTTGTCGTTGAGCCGACAATTCGCTGAAGCCCAGTTGATGACTGCATCGGCCAGTCTCGAAAATGCAATTCAGGATGCCCGACGCCAGCAGATTTATATCGAACAGGTTGTGCAACCAAATTTGCCTGATGAGTCGACCGAGCCGAGAAGGCTGCGGCTTATCATTACCGTTTTTGTATTTTCTTTCACGATTTTTGGCATGATCTGGATCTTGTTCATCGGAGCCAGGGAGCACGCGAATGGCTGAAATGCCGGGCACGTTGTCTCTCGGGTATATGAAAAGTCAGATCATCGCGCCATTGCGCATCCAATTGCGCGTCATCGGAGCGATGATGCTTCGCGAGGCGATGACTCACTATGGCCGCGAAAGTCTGGGCTTCTTCTGGCTGGTTGCAGAGCCGATGATCCTGACAGTCGGGGTTATGATCATGTGGACCATCACGGGACAAACGCATGGTAAGTCAGTGGGCGTTATTCCCTTCGCGCTCAGCGGCTATTCATTGCTGACAATCCACCGCCACGTCACCGGACACTCTGTCCATATGTATCGGCGCAACGCCAGCCTGCTATTTCATCGTCATATTCATTTGCTCGATATTTTTATTGCTCGGCATATGCTGACAATGGTGGGAACCGTCCTGGCGTTCTTTTTGACGTATCTACCCTTTTACCTTCTGGACTATGTAGATCCATTCTACGACCCGTTGCTGATGGTCATCGGATTCATTCTGATGACCTGGTATGCGTCCGGCATTGGATTGATCATCGCCGGTTTGACCGAAATGTCGGAGCCAGTGGAACGCTTTGTGCAGCCGGTGATGTACATCACCTTGCCATTCACAGGCGCCTTTTACATGGTCGAATGGTTGCCCGAAAAAGCGCAACCCTATGTCCTGTGGTCGCCGCAGGTACATATTAACGAAATGTTTCGTGACGGAATGTTCGGTCATTTGGTCGAGGCCCAATGGAATATCTGGTATATTCTGGCTTGGTGCGTGGCCTTCACCGCAATTGGCTTGGGCCTTCTTAAGCGGGCGCGACTGGCTGTGAGATTCGAATGAAACATCCCGTCAGAATGGCTTTGACGAATGGCTGAAACCGCAACAGCGCCTGACCTGCGCGTTATCGAGCTTAGCCCCATCGATTCGCTGGGCGATCTTGCTCCGTTCGAGCAACCGCATTTTCTGCCGGAAGAGCGGAAGAGCTTTCTTCGCCGCTGGGCGTTGTTTATCTGTTTGGTCGTGGCGCCAGTCATCGTCGGCGGGGGATATTTCGCATTTCTGGCCAGCGATCAATTTATCTCTGAGGCCAGTTTTTTTGTTCGCGCATCCTCATCGACAGAGGGCGCTGGCGGACCTTTAAATCTGTTCAGTCCGCCGGGATCCTATACGCGGTCGGTTGAAGATACGCATGCCCTGAACGAATACATGCAGTCGCGTGACATGGTCAATATTCTGATCAAGGAAGACGGTCTGCGCGAAATTCTCAGTCGTCGGGAAGGGGATTTTATTGCCCGCTTTCCGAATGTTTTTTCCAAGAACACACAGGAAGCGATCTACGGACATTTCCGTAAAATCGTCAATGTTAGCGTCGACAGCGGGACCGGCATCAGCTTGCTGGAAGTCAGGACATTCACCCCCGAGGATTCCAAGAAACTGGCCGAAGCGCTGATCCGCCATGGTGAGGCTTTGATCAACAAACTCAACTCGCGGGCGCGAGACGACGCAGTCAAGGTTGCTCAGACGGAGGTAAAACTCGCCGAAAAACGGCTTGAAGATTTGCAGGTTCGCATGACGGACTTTCGCAACAGTGAAATGATTCTTGACCCTCTTCGGCAGTCGACTGCAGCGCTTGAAGCCGTGTCCAAAATGGCCGCAGAAGTCGCCAGGCAACAGGCTCAATTGGCGCAGGTGCTCGCCATGGCTCCCAACAGTCCGCAGGCGCAGCCCATTCGGGAAAGCATCAAGGCTCTGAGAGCGCAGATAGAGTTACAACGTTCGGATATCGTGGGCGGCGATCGCTCGCTCTCGTCGAAGCTTGGCGCCTATGACCGGCTTTCACTGGAGCGCGAACTGGCGACGAAGTCGCTTGCTTCGGCTCTCGCTTCGCTTGAGTCGGCCAGGCGGGAAGGGCAGAAACAGCAACTGTATCTGGAAACAATCGTTCAGCCCCATCTCTCAGACTATTCCACCTACCCCCGTCGACTGTTGATGTTCCTCATAATACTGGGCGGATCTTTGTCGCTCTTCTGGATCGTCAATTCGATGCGCGAGATTCTTCGGGAGCATCAGGCGTAATGCAGTGGTTGCCCACATTGCAGAAGGCGGCGCAATTGCCGCAAGTGATCGCCGACCGGATCGGAACGGTCGAAGCGGCGAGTGATGCGCGACGGTCATCGTTGGGCCGCCGGATTGTGCTCGAAGATATTGTCAAGGATTACCATACCGAGATCGGCAGACGACGCATCCTCGACGGAATTGGATTTAGCATCGCACCCGGTGAGAAAATCGCTGTTCTTGGTGTGAACGGCGCAGGTAAGTCCACGCTTGTGAAGATAATCGGTGGTGTAGAGCCGCCGACCTCCGGCGTCATTCATCGCGGCCTGTCCATGTCGTGGCCGATCGCTTTCGGTGGCGGATTTGAAGCCGCAATGAGCGGGATGGACAACATTCGTTTCATCGCCAGGATATATGGCGCTTCGGTGAAGGACACCGTGGCGTTTGTCGACGACTTCGCAGAACTGGGCCGTTTGTTATACGTTCCGGTGCGGACTTACTCGTCCGGTATGCGGGCGCGTCTGGCATTCGCCTTGACGCTGGCGATCGATTTTGAATGCTTCCTGATCGACGAAGTGATCGCGGTGGGCGATCAGCGTTTTCATCGCAAATGCCATGACGCGCTTTTCGTCAAGCGCCGCGACAGCGCGATGATTCTGGTCAGCCATGACCTCCACATCATCAAGCAATATTGCGACAAGGCCCTCATTTTGAAGGCCGGACGCGGGCGCGTCTTCACAGATATCGATTTCGCGCTGGATATCTATCGCACGCTTTAGGCGCGCTGCCCGGCGAATTTCAGCAATTCCGAAAACGACAGGAAGACGTGATAGAATGTCGACGTCGGCGCAAATTCTACGCGCGGCTTCAAGTCGCCTGTTACATGATCGATCCAGAGCCCCGGATGCCCCGGATCGAGATAGTGGTCAAAAATTTTTCCGACCAATTTTTCGATTTCAGCTGACGGGTCCAGACCTCGGATTTCCGAAATCGCAATCCATGCCTTGACGGCCTCAAGCTGAGGCCAGATGCGATGATCGCCTTCAAGAATATTTCCTGCAGGATCGACTGCGTCCCGGATCAGCCCGGTTCGCGATGCGACCCCGTTGTGGATGGCGAAATTGAATAATGTTTCGGCCAGTTCGGTAGCTTCTGTGGATCCCGTCAGATCGTGAAATCGCTTGAGAATCCAGGTCCATTCAAAATGATGGCCGGGTTCGACGCGAATTCTTTCTGGTCTGCTCCAGTCGGCCTCAAAGAATTCAGCTAACGTTCCGCTTCCACCGATAAATCGCTTTCGAGCCAGCCGGAACAGGCTTTGGGCTTCATCCAGAAAAAGCGAACCGGGCGATTTCTGCGCGAGGAAAAGCATCGCTTCAAGCAGGTGCATGTGAGGGTTTTGTTCGTAGGGCGCGCCTGCGCCGGCAAATTGCAGATAGCCCTCGCCGGAAGGGTGACGAAGATTGCGATGAATCGCCGCCAGTGTCTGTTCCGCTAACCGGATCGGTTCATTTTCTCCGGAAACTCTTGCCCACCAAGAGAGGCTGAAAAGCACAAAGGCTAGGTCATACAGGTCCTGCGTCCTGTCGATGATCTCGCCGCGGGTCGAGACCCGGCGGGCCCATTCGCCCGAGCCCATGTGGAATTTTCCAACCAGATAGCGATAGCCGCTTTCGGCGATCTCTCTGGCGCCCGCAAAGCCCAGAATTGAGGCGTGCGAGAACACATAGAGCTGCCTGGCCGTGACCCTGCAGCGTTTAAATCCAGGGTCGTCGGGCAATCCTGACAGGGAGAAACGCTCGACGAAACCGCCATGCGGCAGATCGACGGCGTTGTCGCGCCAGAAGCCCCATGCGGTCTCGTTCAGCCAGTGGCGTACCCTCGCCTCGGCCGCAGTATTTGTCGATTCACTCATGGATATGGGTTGCACATTCGCTCGCGGAGAAATCCATGGTACCAGAACCTGCGGGTTTCTATCCCGATTTCATCTGGTGAGGAAGTGTCCGGGTGCGCAGCCGGTTTGCAGATTCTCATGGTCAGGCCTTCTGGCTTTGCGAGCGACGCTCCCTCATGGCGCATTTGGACGGGGTTTCCACATGAGGCCCGTTGCGTATGATGTGCTCAGGCTCCTGCTTGGCCCGTTCAGCGAGACGCCACGCGGCATCGACCGTGTCGATCTAGGATGCGCCCTGCGCCTGCTGAAAGATCCGGCGCTCGACTGCACGGGCCTGCTGCCGACGCCTTTTACAACCCGCTGGTTCCGGCGCGAACAGATAACCCAGTTCGAATCCTATTTCGATCGTATGTGGGGGGAGGATGTAACGTCCCGACCGGACGCATCCTTCGAACGTGTTCGTAACTGGCTTCTGGGAATGCCTTATGCCGAAATTCCGAGTCGACAACGGAACAAGCACTACGAAAATTTTCTCGGACTGTGCCGGCTTTACGCAATGCTTTTGCAGCATTCCTGGTCGTTGGGACGGAGCGTCAAGTCTCTACCACGCAATTCTCTCTATTTGAATATCGGTCAACTTGGTCTGAGCCGGCCGCACTTGCTGGAATGGCTCGACACGAGACCAGACGTTGCGTCTGTGTTCATGATTCACGATGTGATTCCACTGTCTCATCCCGAACTGGTCTCTCCGGGCAATACTTCATTGCACGATCGGGTAATGACGAGCGCCATTCGCTATGGACGGGCGCTCCTGACGCCAAGCGAGGCGGCGCGCGCTGCTGTGGAAGAAGAACTCCATCGCCGAGGCGCGGCGTCGCTCCCGGTCTATGCAACGCCCCTGCCGATCAACGATGTTTTCCTCAGACAAGAGCCGCCTGATCCGGAACTCGCAGGTCGGCCCTATTTCGTCATTTGCGGCGCAGTCGAGAAGAGGAAAAATCATATCCTTCTTCTGCGGGTCTGGCGGGAGATGAATCGACGTTTCGGCGTCGATGCGCCCAAACTGGTGATTGCAGGTTCACTTGGCTGGGGCTGTGCGGAGGTTCTCGGCTTTCTGGATGCAAACCCGGAAGTGCGCCGTCATGTTATTCTTGCGGAAGGCATGTCGACGATTGGCGTCAAACGCTTGATGTCAAATGCACGGGCGGTCTTGACGCCGTCCTTTGCCGAGGGCTTCGGGCTTCCGCCGATTGAGGCTCTGGCTGTGGGCGCACCTTCGGTCCTTTCGGATATTCCCTCGCATCGGGAAGGCGCAGGCGCATTCGGCATCTATCTCGATCCGTCAGATCTGGAAGGATGGACGGATCGGATTGTTCGTCTGACGGAAGGCGACATTGGCATCCAAGCATTGCACCTTGGACATTCGGGATTCCGCGCCAATTCATGGGCCGATTTCGGAGAGCGAATGAAAAACGTCTTGAGCCGGATTGATTGATTACAGATTTATTCTGCGCCGTCGGAACAATTCGGCATTTTCCCGCGTTGCTTTAGTAGCGCCTCATATCGCGGTGACGCAGTCATTGCGACAATTCATTATTTTTTCAGCGCTGGATCACAAGGCCGGGTTCATGTTTCTAGTCACCGGCGGCGCAGGATTTATCGGATCGAATCTTGTCGCGGATCTGAATGAACGCGGCCATTCTGATATAGTGATCATCGATACGCTCGGTGTCGACCAGAAGTGGAGAAATATTGCAAAGCGGCGCATTAGTGATGTGATTTTTCCAGATGACGCAGAAAAATTTTTGTCCGGGCTCGATAAGGTTGAAGCAGTTTTCCATATGGGAGCCAATTCTTCCACCATCGCCTTCGATGCCGACGACATTGTTCGCTCGAATTTTCACGCATCGACGATGATGTGGAACTGGTGTTCGAAATCAAGAACGCCATTGTTCTATGCCTCCTCGGCCGCCACTTACGGCGATGGGTCAGAAGGTTTCGACGACGACGAAAGCTCCGCCGCTCTCGATAGATTGCGGCCGCTCAATCTCTATGGCTGGTCGAAAGTTGTCTTCGACCGCTGGGTGGCGATGCAAATTGCACGCGATCATGCGCCGCCCAAGTGGGCCGGACTACGATTTTTCAACGTGTATGGACCGAATGAATATCACAAAGGCGACATGCAAAGTCTTGTCGCCAAGAATACGCCTCGGGTTCGCGATAAAAATGAAATTGGCCTTTTCAAATCATATCGCGAAGGACATGCGGATGGCGAACAGCTGCGAGACTTCATTTATGTGAAGGATTGTTGTGCTGCGATGTTCTGGCTGTCCGAGGCGGCAAACGCGAACGGCATCTTCAATCTCGGCACCGGGAAAGCGCGGTCCTTTCGCGATTTGGCGCTCGCGATCGGTAAGGCTCTTGATATTCAGCCGGATATAAAATTCATCGACATGCCGGAATCCATCAGGCCAAATTATCAGTATTTTACCGAGGCCCGTATGGAAAAATTGCGCGCATTCGGTTTCGATCTGAAATTCCATTCGCTTGAAGAAGGCGTCGCTGACTATGTGCGGTCCTACCTCGTCAAGCCTGATCCCTATCGATAGCCCCCTTGAGAGCTTAGCGGCTCGAACTATAGCTGATCCGAGCAGCGTCTCAGGCCCGAGCCTTGGCGGCTGGTACAAAATTCGCGATAGTCTTGCGGATATCGTCCGATGTGATTGCGCCGATGCATGGGCTGTGGCCGAGCGAGCCCGTTACGTAACAGGGCAGGTCTTCATTTCTCCAGCATGGCGTGCATGGAAATGCCTCGCTCATTGTGATGACACGCGATCTTCTGCGATGTTTCGTCAGGATTTCGCCGTTTGTCGGGCCAAACATTCCAATGACGGGAATATCGAATGCCGAGGCTGCGTGAAAGAAGGCGGAATCGACTGATACAAGCGCGTCGAGCTTCGATACGAGCGCGAGTGACTTCTGCAGGGAGAGGCCTGCAGTCGTGGCAATGCCTTTTCCAGTCGGTAAGCCGTCTGAACTGTGATGGAACAGGACGAGGTCATAGTCACGGGATAGATCTGCAATGATCTCGCGGATCTTGGCGTGATCCTTGTAGGAGTCTCGCGAATAGGGCTGAACGCCGATAATCGGCCTTGCACCGAAGCCTGTTTCCCTGAAAAAATCCTCCGCAAAGCGCTTCTGGGCGTCGGTCAGATTGATTTCAACGCCCCGTCCGGCCTCGTTCAACCTCGATTTCCGCACACCCATTGCGGCCGCAAAAAGTTCGACTCTGTCTTTCCGGATATTCGGGCGCTTGCGGACTTCGTATTTGGTTGCCGGACAAGCGGTGAAGTTATGCCACTTGCGATAGTTCTGAAGGTCCAACGGAGGACCGTCTATGTCGACTAACTCAACATGAGGGTTGTTGGCGAAAACCGGGAAAAATTTCTGCGGCACCGCAACGCGGACGGGCCGGCCAATCTTTTTAGAAAGCGCGCGCAATCCAGGCGTCATCATCAGCAAATCGCCAATGCCGCCCATGGCGCGCGTTACAAGAACGTCCTGCCCATCGGAGGCGCTTCCGTCGGCTTGAGCGCCCTTGAGGTAGGATGTCGGCTTCACGCCACGGAAGGACAGCGCCAGCAGAGCGACTTGAAGCAGCCGCGAGTTAAAATTTACAATTCTTTTAGCTCGCTTGTCTCTGCCGGGCTTGCCGCGCTTGCGACTAGCCTCAGCGATGCGGTTAGCAAAATAGCCGACTGTCGAAATAAGCCGGCCCGACGGTAAGGGGTCGGCGCCTTTGATGCTTATGAAAGGCGCTAATTTCAGACCGATATTGCGAGCCTGCAGGGGTTCGCGTTGCGTGAGCATTAACGCATGCAAAAAGGCGATTCTGGCGCAATGGCGAATATCGCCCAGCGCCGTTCTGGCCTGCAGATCAAGGCTAAGAAGATCAAGCGTCCGGTGAATGTCGGCCTCAATCAGATAGGGTCGGTCTGCGTAATGGGCGAGTATCTCGCGGGTGCCGGCAGGGTCGCCGCGTAACATTCTCGTTTGGCCGTGAATGAGCACCGCCCGCAGATATTCGGTCGGGTAGGATCTGACTTCTGTTTTCGCGAAGGCCTCTACGACAGCTTCGAAATGTTTGCCGATCAGCGGATCGTCCGTGCGGAACAGAAATTCATTGGCCTTGAGCGCATCTTCCAGCGCCTGATTGATGCGAGCGCAATCGCGCGGGCGGATTTTTGGAAAGCCCGACTCCGTGTAGGGCTGGCGCGACAAAACCGAGATCAGATTTTCAATGGAAGCGAATTCGGAAGAAGTTAATTCTGCGCGCTGCGACACATGTTGAGCCAGTGCGCGCGAAGCCTTTTGGAGAAGCTTGAGACGTTCAGCCCATTCCGCCTCCTGCGATGGATCGACGTTTGAGGCGCTGCTCAGGAGATCGATGATCTCCGCCAGATCGCCAGAGGATGCGGAGCCGCCTTTGTCGGGTGTCGTGACGCCGTTCATCGGATGTCGTTCCGTTGTGGGGCTGACTCAAGAAATGCCTGTACGGCGTCAATAACGATCGAGCGTGGAATCGCCGAAAGGCAGGGACTTGCGCCTACGTTCCTGGTGACCAGACACGGCTCATCTTCATTGCGCCAGCAGGGTGAGCATGGGAATTGCTTGTCCAGTGAGATGACTTTCACGCGGTCGAGGTGGCGGGTGCGGATCGCACCGTCAATCGGCCCGAACAGGGCCACGACCGGAATGTCGAAAGCCGACGCGCCATGCAGAAAGCTCGAATCCACCGAAATAAGAACATCGAGCATGGACATGAGCGCAAAGGATTTGCGCAGCGAAAGGCCGGCCGTCGTGTAGATTCCTGGCCCGGAAGGAAGACCGTCCGACCGATGATGGAAAATAAGAATATCGTGGGTTCGGGCCAGTTCCTGAACGACCGCGTCCATGCCCGGATAGTTCCGGTATTCCTCGCGCGAGAAAGGCTGAACGCCGATGAGCGGCCGAGCGCCGAATTGGTGCTGCGTCTTGAATTCCTCGCAAAACGCCCGTTCTTCATCGCTCAGTTTGATGTCGATGCGCTGCCCAACCTGTTTGAGCATCCTCGCCTTGACGCCGATGCCGCGTGCGAACAATTCGACGCGACCTTTCTTGATGAAAGGACTGTTGGGCGCCTCATAGGCGCTTGCGGGACAAATCGTCAGGTTGAACCATCGCCGGACATTCTCCATTTCGATCGGAGGCCCGTCGATGTCGACAAGTTCGACATGCGGCAGATTTGCAAAAACTGAAAAGAACTTTACCGGGATGGCCATTTTAATAGGCTGACCGTAGCGCCGCGACAATGCGCGCAATCCCGGCGTCATCATCAGGAGATCGCCGATGCCACCCATGGCGCGCGTCACCACAATATCTTTCGTAGCGCCGCCGGTACCACCGCTTGACCGCAGCGGTATGTCGCCAAAGCGCAGCAGATAGAGATTCCATCCCAGAAAGCCGGCGAATACATGCGCCTTGAAGCTGGCGATTTTTTGCGAAACCGTAACGTCATTCTTCCGTTCGCTCAGCAGCGGGTCCACGACGAACGCGACGCCTTTGCGGTGTGCGCGCGAAATTGCATCCGCCCAGAAATGACAAATGGCTTCAATGACGCTGGCGCTTCTGGTTGTCTTCCCGCGCAGGCTGATAAAATTCGCGAAGCGCCAGCCGATATACCAGGCTTGTCCCGGCCGCAGGCTCACGAGCAGCTTGACGTTCTGCATTGCAGCCTTTGCGCATCCATCGATGTCGCCCAAGGCGGATTTGCATTGCAGATCGATCGACAGAATATCCATCATTCCGAAGAAGCCGGTCTGAATCGTATAGGGCCGCGCCGCAAGCGGACCCACGATAGCCTGCGCGCCTGCTGCGTCGCTGCGCAGGAGCTTCATGCGCGCATGAAGTGTCAGAACGCGCTGGAATTCGCCATCGTAACTGCGAACCTCGGTCTTGAGATAGGCAGCGATGATCCGATCGAATTGCTCCGCAATCGAAGGATCGCCCATGCGAAACAGGTCCGCATTGTCGATGAGGACCTTTTCAAGAGCGTCCGTAATTCTGGAACAGTCGGACGGGCGGACCCTGGGAAACCCCGAATTGGTGAAGGGCTGCCGTACAAAAAGTGCGATCAGTCGTTCTGCGGCTGTGAAATCCGTCGCCTCGAACGATTCAAGAAGTTCCGCGCCTTCAGCGAAAGAGCCAGCTTTTTTCGGGGGTCTTTGCATTATTTGACCGGCTCCGGCATCGGAAAACTGATCTACGATTCTATCCAGCGCAGGCCGCAGGATTCACGGCGTCTGTTGAGCCAACCGACCCGAAAACCAATGCGAGCGGGCATGACCCACTTGTAGCCAGTCGAACCTGGCCCTTGCGTCAGTCAGCCAGACTATCAGAACGGCACTTCGCATGCTGCATAGTGACCACACAAGCGCGAGATCGCAGTGGGAGCAGAACGGCAAATGCCGCCGATCAGTCATCTTTAGCGACCATTCCGATTCTGCGGGGGTATGAAAATCCAGCGCATTCTTGAAAATTGCGCCGGATTTCAAAACAAATCAACCGAGTCGGATCAGTTCTATTTTCTCGATCTCGACCTTTGCATCAGCGCTGGACGATCTGGCGACGCATTCGAAATAAACAAGATCGCGGTCGACGATGACATCCATTTCATTTTGCCCCGCCGAAAGATCAAACCGGTAAACGGATGTCCCAAACCGTGCTGCGAAAGTCACGGTCACCGATCCCTCCACTTTTCCATGGATGACAAACTTGTATGCGCCGCGACGCAAGAACCAGTATGGTCCGTGGAATAGCAGGCTCTCGGGACCACCGGCCACGATCAGCTTGTCGCGATCGAGCGATTCCAATGTACTGCTGTTGACCGACAACTGACGCGGATAAACCGAAAATCGGGAGCGCGTTGTAGCTGTGCCAATTGCGCTTGCTGGTGCGGCCAGAATGTACCCATCCCATGCCGACAATCCGCCAGCAGGGATTTCACGCAAAACGGAACCGCTTTCCACGCCGTAAAGCGAGTGTCCAAGGCCGCGGAAAATTGTTTCGATCTCGGCTTCGTAGCCGCGGTCTGTTCCGATTTTTTCGAACAAAATCTTGGCGTCGCGATTTCGCCCAAGCGTCCCCAACATTCCGCGAAGAACTTCTATTTCATGCCCTTCAACGTCGATCTTCGCCAGATCGAATTTGAAATTCGAATCAAAATAATCATCGAGCCGGCGAATTTCCGCATTGATGGCGGTATTCCCCGCGATATCGGCGGATGTGACGCCTCCACCAGCCAGAAAGCCGATCGGATAGCTGAACTGAACGGTCGTATTCTCGTCACCGAGGCCGCATTGGTGAGTTGCAATTGCGCCCGCTCCACCGCCCCCGACATCTCCGAGACCATTCAGGAACGAACTGGCGCGCAACAAGCGGATCAATTCCGGATGGGGTTCAAACGAGTGAACTTTACCAAACTGCCGAACTCTTCGGGCGATTTGTAGCGAAAAGAAACCAAGATTTGCGCCGATGTCGAGAAAAACGGTATCGTCTCGGACAAAGCTCATCAGGACGTCGAGATTTTCCTGTTCGTAGACACCGCCGCTCATGAAGTTCGCCGACGGACCAAAGTCATGCGAGTTTATGTAAATCGGCATCTCGTCGGTGAGGTACGTCAGCGCAACTCCGTCACCGATGTAGTTCGATACGTGCGAGCGCAAGAATTCTGTATTCGCAAGGATTTCATCAAGCTTGGATTCAAGCCGCATGAAATGATTTCGGATCGCCTTGGGGCTGGAATTTTCAAACATCATCGCCGCTGTCATTCTCATCACGTTAAGTTACGGTCCCATAACACGGTCGGTACCCTGATCAAAGTAATTTGACCCGTTTTTCGTAGAGGCGCGATGGTAAAAGGAATTAAACTAGAAAATATATAATAATATCAGATTGTTACGTCTTTTTTCGTCGTCGGCTTTGATGATTGGCCTGACCCCTTTCTGTCAAACCGGAGTGCCCTCGGAGATGCTGTCGAAGCACACGAGTCTGAGTGACAGTTCGCCCTCGATCGCGCCCTGCTGGATTGCAAGTCGGACGTGAAGCGGAAAGAACGGATCGTCGCAGTTGAACGTCATATCATATTCAAAAGCACCCTGAGCTGGAAGCTTCGCCGTGATAATGCTGACGACCTTCTCTTCGGCAAGAATATCTGAAAACAAGAAGTTTCCTGACCAATTGTTCGAAATTTCAATCAGTATCCGTGCGCGCCATTGTCCTCTCGGCAGGTGCAGTGCATGTCCGCCGATAAAGACGCGTGCGGGGCCCTGCAGAGATATATGTCCGCCTGCGTAGGCGCCGGGCTTATCAAGGTGCGGGAAAACCTCAGCCGGCCATATCAATCGCGATGGTAAGCGGCCTTCGATGAGGCAGGCGTATTGAGGAAGCGTCCTGGCTACAATTTCGGCTTCTTCTAATGACCACGTTTTGGCAAATTCTCCCGGAGGACGCGCCATTGCGACCTGCTGCATGACGCATTCGAGAATTGTGGCCTCCTCCGGGAGGCCTCCGTTGCAGCGAACCAGGATCGAATTGAATTCATCAGCGCTGACGATAATATCAAAGTGATTGATGATATCGTCAATAATTTGACGAGGCGTCTTCTTGTAATACTTATCAGAAATTACCAGATTTTTCTTTTCATTTATGATTTCGCACAATGTGCAGAGGCTTTGTGTGACAAAGCGCATCGACGAAACAATTTCGTATTCTCGCGTCGCCCTAACGTATCCATAGACGTCATTAGGTTGTTCGGTAACCACCAGCGTTGGGATGTTCGTGGCCAGGAACAGGTCCACAAGAGGACGTTGCGGGCAGTCGGTATGGAAGATGACGGGCTTGCCGTCACGTTGCGACCAGGCATTTCTAAAATCATCGATTGTAACAGCCGCAATATATGCGAAATCTCCGGCTAGGACGTTTACAATGACGGTTGCGAGATTTACGACCCATGACGAGAGCGCCGACGGCGTTCCGAACACAGGCAGGAAGATCATTTTTCTATCAGAGGTCATGCTGCTTCTTATCCGAAATCTGGCCGATAGTTGAGGAGATCCTGCTGTTTGCGAACGCTATTCCTCAGCGCCTGTCCGCGACCGCGTTGGTCGGGCCAAATGGCGCGTTCCTATTGTGCGGACAGGCTTACCGCGATCTCGATCACTATGCCTGCGGACGTGTCCGGCGAAGCGGCAGGAACAGGTTGAGGCTGCCAGCGCGACCGCAAATTCTAAAGCCCTTCGCGAACAATGCGACGCCTATTGGACGAAAGAGATTGAGCTTCGCCGTTTTCATCCGGACCTTTGATCAGCCCAATATGGCAGGAATATCGGCGATTGAATCTCTCGGCGCGACTTCGATCCTGCGTCCGAGGGCGTTCGCAAGTTCCGCCCTTTCGGCGCCGCCGTGCCCGGTCAGGACGTGGACGGCGGTTTTCAGACCGGCTGCAGCTGCAGCCTCAAGATCCGACCCCTTGTCGCCGACCAGAATCGAGCGGGTAAGGTCAAGGTTCATGACCCTTGCGGCTTCCAGCAACATGCCGGGGCCGGGTTTGCGCCAATTATTCGGATCGAAATTGTAGGGCGGCTTTCCATCCGGCAGATGCGGACAGGCCAGAACCATGTCGACGCGTGCGCCGGCAGCGGCCAGCAGGTCTTCGAGACGTTGTTCCACAGCCTCGTATTCCTCCCAGCCGAACTTGCCGCGCGCGATGCCCGACTGATTGGTCACAACAACCACCGCCCAGCCAAGCGCCCTTGCGCTCGTTATGGCGTCCGGCGCGCCGGGAACGAGTTCGACCAAGTCTGGATCGCAGAGATAGTTGCGTTCCTCGATCAGCACCCCGTCGCGGTCGAGAAACAGGCAGGGTCGCGGAGTCGGCGACGGGGCGGAATTGATCTTCTGCCAGTTGTGGTCCGGGCGGCGGCTGATCATGGGAGTTCCTGACTTCAGCCGAACGGCGTATTGGCGCGGGCGATCAGCTTTGTGGTCGACTGGCCTTCGACCAGATCGACCAGCACGACGCGGCCGCCATAGGATTGCACGAAATCGGCGCCCACCACCTTGTCGACCGTATAGTCGGAGCCTTTCACGAGCAGATCCGGCTTGAGGGCCTGAATCACTTCCAGCGGCGTATCTTCTTCAAACAGCATGACCAGATCGACCGATTCAAGCGCACCGATCACCCGCGCACGTCCGGTTTCGTTCTGGACCGGGCGGGTTTCGCCCTTGAGGCGGCGTACCGACGCATCAGTGTTGAGCGCCACGATCAGCCGGTCGCATTGGGCAGCGCAATCTTCAAGCAGACTCACATGACCGGGATGCAGAAGGTCGAAGCAGCCGTTGGTGAATCCGACGGTCAGCTCCATCTGGCGCCAGGTTTCGCGCATGCGGATTGCTTCGGATAAGGAAAACAGCCGGCCGCGTCCGGTATTCGCCGCATGGTCTTCCAGATGCAGGGCGGCCGCCAGTTCTGATCGCGAAACAGTCGCGGTGCCAAGCTTGCTCACCACGATGCTGGCGGCGTGGTTGGCGCAGCGCATGGAGTAGCGCACGGGAAGTTTCGACCCGAGGCCCATTGCAAGCGTGGCGGCGACGGTGTCGCCGGCGCCCGAGACATCGAAGACTTCCTTGGCGAAGGTCGGGAGATGGATCGGCGACGCATCGCTGGTGAAGTAGGACATGCCGTTCTCCGAGCGCGTCAGGATCACCGACGATCCGGTTTTGGCAATCACCTGCCGGGCGGCGTCTTCACATTCTGCATCGGTCCCGACTGGATGCCCGGTCGAGGCCGCGAGTTCAGCGCGGTTGGGCTTGATGACCGTTGCGCCGGCATAAATGGAAACATCGCGCTGCTTAGGATCGACGATCGAGGGGCGGCCATGACGGGCGGCGATTTCCAAAGCTTTGGTGACGACTTGCCGGACGCAGACGCCCTTGTCGTAATCTGAGATCAGCACAACGTCGGCCCAGTCGATCGCGCGCTCGATTTTGGCGATCAGAGCCTCTCCAGTCTCGACGGAGAGTCCGCTCTTGTCCTCGTTGTCGATGCGGACAAACTGGTGATGGCCGCTCATCACGCGGGTTTTTGTTGTGGTCGGCCTGTCGGGCGTCGTCACCAGATACGACGTGTCGATTCCCGCAAAGGCCTTGAGGCGTTCCTGCAGCGTCCTCGCCGCATCATCCTCGCCGATAACCCCGATCAGCCGCGCCTTGCCGCCCAGCGTCGACACATTAGCGGCCACATTGGCTGCGCCGCCCGGAACATACCTGACATTCCTCTGATGCAGAACCGCGACTGGCGCTTCCGGTGAAACGCGCGAGACCGAACCTTCAACGTAAATGTCCAGCATCAGGTCGCCGACGATCAGAACCCGCACATTTTCAAAACCAATTGAATCTGCGTTCAAGTCGCTGTCACTGCGGGACGCAGTGGATGTGGCATTTTTATTCATCGTACTGATGCCTGATTTTGAAGCGGATATCTCGCCGGGCAATATACGCGTTTTCACTGCTTTTCGCCCGGTGCAGTTTCATGCGCCGGGTGGCCGCCAATGGTTTCAACCTATATGCGCGGCTTCTGCAATTCCGATAGCCACGTGACTGACGCGCTGTCGCTGGGCGCGCGCCAGTCGCCACGTGGCGACAGAGATCCGCCCGGGCTCACCTTCGGGCCGTTCGGCACAGCAGAACGCTTGAACTGGCTCGTACCGAAGAAGCGCTTCACAAACACCGTCAACCATTTGTCGATGGCGTCCAGCGTATAGGCGTTGCGATTTTGCGCCGGCAGTCCCGGCGGCCAGCGACCGCGATCGACATCGCCCCACGCGTGATGCGACAGGAACGCGATCTTGCTCGGCCTGAAGCTGTGACGGGTCGTGTAGTAGAGATTGAAATCCTGCAGTTCGTAGGGACCGACGATGTCTTCGGTTCGCTGGATAGGCTTGTCGGCTGTTCCGGGCACGAGTTCGGGTGAAATTTCGGTACCGAGAATGTCGATCAGAATCTTGCTCGCGTCTTCGCTGAACAAATGCGAATCCGCGACCCAGCGGATGAGATGCTGGATCAGCGTCTTCGAGACCGATGAATTGACGTTATAGTGCGACATGTGATCGCCGACGCCATAGGTGCACCAGCCGAGTGCGAGTTCTGACAAATCGCCGGTGCCGAGCACCATGGCGTTGTGGAAATTCGCCAGACGGAAGAGAAGCGATGTTCTGGCGCCGGCCTGCACGTTCTCGAATGTGATATCGTATTGCGGTTCGCCGTTGACGAACGGATGCCCGATATCGACCAGCATCTGCCGGCAGGCGGGCGAAACGTCAATCTCGTCGGCCGTGACGCCGAGCGAACGCATCAACCGCCATGCGTTGTTCTTTGTTTTGTCCGTCGTCGCGAAGGCCGGCAATGTGTAGGCGAGAATGTTGGTGCGCGGCAGCTTCATCGCATCCATCGTGCGCGCCGCAACCACAAGCGCCTGCGTCGAATCCAGGCCGCCCGAGATGCCGATGACGAGCTTCGATGTATTCGATGACTTCAGGCGCTGCACGAGGCCGTGAACCTGGATGTTGTAAGCCTCGTAGCAAAGCTCGCTGAGCTTTGCCGCGTCATTGGGCACAAACGGGAAGCGGTCGATGTTCCGACGCAATGGAACCGCACGATCCAGCGGCGGTGCGAGCGTAAATTCGATTCGCCTGAACGTATTCGGCCCAATGTTGTGGTTTGCCGCGCAGCTCTCGAACGTATTGTGACGCATCCGCTCCTGTCGAAGCAGTTCGAGGTCAATGTCCGCGCTGATCGTGCAGCCTTCGGGTGCGAAACGCTGGCTCTCGGCCAATAAGGCGCCGTTCTCGTAGGCCATGGCGTGCCCGTCCCACGCAAGATCGGTGGTCGATTCGCCCGGGCCTGCTGCTGAATAGATGTAGGCGGCCATGCAGCGTCCCGAATGGGCGCGGCATAGCGAATGGCGATAGTCTGACTTGCCGATTGTGGCGTTGCTGGCCGACAGGTTCACCAACACGCTGGCCCCGGCAAGCGCCGCATGGGCGCTGGGGGGAATCGGAACCCAGACATCTTCGCAAATCTCGATGTGAAAGACGAAATCCGCATAATCTGATGCGGCGAAAAGCAGGTCCGTCCCGAATGGCATCGATTGGCCGAAGCGGTCGATCCGGTCGACCGGCGTGTGAGCGCCCGACGCAAAGTGCCGCGCTTCGTAGAACTCGCGATAGTTGGGAAGATAGGTCTTCGGGGTGACGCCCAGCACGCGCCCGCGGTGGATGGCGATTCCGCAATTATAGAGACGTCCGGCGATCCGCAGTGGGGCGCCGACGATCGCAATCGGCGACAGGTCCCGGCTGGCCGCAATCAGGGTTTCGATGGCGGCTTCGGCGTCATCCAGAACCGCATCCTGCAGCAGGAGATCGTCGATCGAATATCCGGTGAGGCCAAGTTCGGGAAAAACGATCAGGCCCGCGTCGCCCGCATGGGCCGCCCGCCAGGCTTCGAGCGTTTTGGCTGCATTGGCGGACGGTTGTGCAATCGACACGACCGGAGCCACGACCGAGACACGCAGCATCCCGTGGCGATAGATGTTGTCGAACGCGCCGGACTTCGTAGCCATCATTGTCACACCTTAGCAAAAACGCCCCGCGCTCCGGATGGAATGCGAGGCGTTTGAATCATCACATTGGTCTGCTTCTCTCGAAGCGGAACATGAATGGCCTCAGATCGGCCGCGCCGTGATCAGCATGTGCCAGCCGAAGCGGTTTTCCAGCGCGGCGAACATTTCCTTCGACATCGCCTTGAACCACGGCTGCAGTTCGTACTCATACTTGATGTACTTTTCGATGACGTAGGGGAAGATATGCGCCTGCTGGGTGCTCTCGACCTTGAACAGGCCGCCGAGCAGCTGCTCGACCATCTCGACCGTGTAGGTAGTGGCGATCGGGCAGCCCGACTGGGCTTCCGGCTGGTCGAAACCGCATTCGATCATGGCGTCCTTCCACGAATGCTTGGCGTACAGCATGCAGCGGAATTCGCCATCGGGACGGATCAGCTTGCGGATGTTCTCGATGACGGCGCGCTGGTCCGGCGTGTGATGGATCACGCCGAAAGAATAAATCATGTCGAAGGAATTGGCCGGGAACTGCTCGGCGACGCTCTCGCCGTCACAGACCTTGAACTGGCCCTTGAGGCCGAACAGTTCGAAACGCTGACGCGCCAGCGACAGGCTGGCTTCCGACAGATCGACGCCCGTGTAGTCCGCACCGTTGCGGGCGAAGTTCACAGCGTCGGTGCCGAGTCCACAGCCGACTTCAAGAACCTTCTTGCCTTTCCAGCGCGGAAAATCAGCGAAGCCGGGGATGTGCGGCTCGACAAAATATTTACGCGCCTCGACCTGATCGAAATAGTCCTTGGTGCCGATCGGGTGGCTCGAGTGACGAATGTTGCAAGGACGGGAATTCCAGTAATTGCGAACGTCGTCGATGGTGGCCGAACCGGTGGGTACCTGGGTGCTGATGTTCATGCGAAAGCCTCGGTCAAAAAGTTGCAATGAATGCGTTCAGTCCGGCAGAATGTTCTGCTCCTGCGGCGACTTGCCGGACTATTTGAGAGCTGCCTTTCCGAGAATGACATGGCGGCTGGCGCCGGCTGCTGCTTCCGGAGAGATAACACGCCACGGGTCGATCACAACGCGCGAACGAAGGTCGGCGGCCGTCAGGGACTTGAAATCGGCCCAGGGGGTGGCGACCACCACCACGGCTGCGCCCTCAAGCGCCTCTGCGGCCGAATCGGCGACCTTGACCTTTTTGCCGATGGCGTTGCGGGCGTTGCCGCCGGCCTGAGGATCGAAAACCGAAACCTTGTAGCCGGCGTCTGCCAGCAATTCCGCCAGCATGACGCCCTGAGCCGCCTCGATGACGGCCGTTTCGGGCTTGTAGGAAAGTCCGAGGATCGCCACCGCCTGTCCGGCGCTGGCGGAGGCTTCAACCGCGCCCTGAAGGCGCACAAGCTGGTGATCGTTGATGTGATCGGTCGCTTCGGCCAGATCGCAACGCGCGCCCAGCTTGCGTCCGAGTGCCGCGAAGGCCTTGTTGTCGCGCGGGAAGCAGGGGCCGCCGTACCCGATGGCGCTCTTCAGATATTTGCGACCGATTCGGCTATCCGCACCGACAGCGGCGTTCACCACATTGGCGTCGGCTTCCGGCAGGCGGTCGCAAATGTCGGCGATCATGTTTGCGTAGGAAATCTTCGTGGTGACGAACGTGTTGACCGAAATCTTGGTCAGTTCCGCGTTGACGAAGTTCATCCGGTGGAACTCGGGGTTGCTGTTGGTCGAGCTGCGGTAGATGCCTTCCAGCATCTCGCCAGCCTTGGCGTCGGATTCGCCGATCAGGATAAGGTCGGGGAACAGCATGTCGCGGACGACCGAGCCGAGCGCGATGAATTCCGGATTGTAGCAAAGGCCCATGTCCGGGCCGACCTTGCGGCCCGACGCTTTTTCAAGCGCTTCCTGCAGGACTGTGCCGGTGGAGCCTGGCATCACGGTCGAGGTGACGACAACCAGATGATAGTCCTTCTTGGCCTTCAGGGCTTCGCCGATCTTCGTCAAAGCGTCGATCAGGTACTTGTTGGTGAAGAATTTGTCCGGGCCGCTGGGGGTCGGGACGATGATGAAGGTGACGTCGCTCTCGCCAACTGCCACGCTCCAGTCCGTGGTGGCGCGGATGTCGGCGCGGTGCTTGTCGATAAGCTCCTGCAGGCCGGTTTCTTCAACAGGCGCCTTGCCGGCGGCCAGAGAGGCCACAAAGTCAGGATTGATATCCAGGCCGACGACCGAATAACCCTTGTGAGCAAAAACCGCAGCCATCGGCGAGCCGAGTTTACCTAATCCGATGATCGAAAGCCGCAGTGGTTTTATGCTCATATATCGTCTCCTTTATAATCGGCATCAAAAGCGAGAATGCCAACAAGTGTCTGAATTATAAGGGCCTGACTTATCCGGGATGGAAATTCTGCCCATTTCCGACCGGGTGGCGTGGCATAACGTTCTTCGCCGACCGAGCAGGTTCTGCTGCCCGCAGGTGCTGCCATATCGCGGGGCTACCCTGAAGGTCAATATAGCGATTACAGATAGCGATCCCGACCGGTCGCTGATGGGGTCGTCTGAAATCCTTCTAGATTTGTCGGCAGGTTCCCATGGTCGCGGCGAACGGGTTGCGGCAAGCGTTGTACTGACAGAGGCTTGGGCGGGTTGATTTACCCTGCCTAAGGTTTGCTTCGCCCGTAGCGTCGCAATGGTGGCGAGACGCAGCCGGCGACTTCAACAATGGCAGAGCTGGCCAGCGGCGCCTCCGGTCGATTTGAAGCGACAATACAACCCGCACTTCCTCGAAGCGGTCTTGGAAGGGCAAGAAAACGAGACCGGGAACGCTCGTTCGGCCGGATCTAAGCTCGGGCGCGAGCCGAACAACCGTCGGTTGACGGATAATCCGGACGAGTTTTGCGCTTACTGGCCGAGTGTATGCCGGCGGTCGGGCGTTCTTTTGACAATTCTACTATCTGAACCAAAGTCGTTAGTTGATTCGCTCGAACGGTGGAAACTCAGATGCTGGACTGGCGGCCGTCAGTAATCCTCAGTCAACTCGAAAAGATCGCCGGAACTATGCCGGAGTTCCATCTGGTCGATGTTGGGGCATCCGGCGGGTTGCATTCGTCCTGGTCGCAATGGGGCGACAGACTGCACGCATTGGGAATCGATGCGCTGGTCAAAGAGGTCGTCCGATTGACGGACGCAGAAACGCGGCCACATGTGAAATACGCGGACGCTTTGGTGACCGGACCGCCTCGGATCTCGAGCGGAAAGTCCCGAAGCAACTATGCCCTGCATCGTTCGGCAGCCTATCTGGGAACAATTCTAAAGACCATGGGCCCAGAATTGGCCGCTTCAATGACGACGGACGAATTTCTGGCGTTGTGGGAAAAGGTGGCTCGGGGCGAATACGCAATGCCACCCAGCGAGGCGAACTACAGCAATGTGGCCGATCGAAATCAGGATCCGTTTTATGCGCACTATGCAAGGATGTTCGAAAAGGCCATTGGGTTGGAAGACGTTACTGTCAGCCGCCGAACGGTGCTGTTGGACGAACTCGTAGCTGCATCTGAGCTTCAGGAAGTTGATCTCTTGAAGGTCGATACGGACGGATATGATCTGGACGTTTTACGGGGAGCCGACTCTACATTGGAAGGCGCTCTTTTCGTCGAAATCGAATGTCAGTTTCATGGCCTTATCGGGCCTGAAGAGAACGTCTTCGCCAACATCGACACTCACTTGCGAAATCGTGGGTTCTCTCTTCTCAAGCTGGCTCCATTCTCTTATGGCCGTTCGGCCCTGCCGCCAACGTTCGTTTACCCCCACTTACCTGCACAAACACGGACAGGCCCGCTGCAGTGGGCCGATGCGCTTTATGGACGGGATGTTCTGGGCGGCGATAACGATGCAGGTCGATTGACGGATCGTCGGTTGCAAATAATGGCCTGCATCTTCGAGATGTATGGTCTTGAAGACATGGCGGCAGAATTAATTTTGCGCTTAACGCAAGCTTTCGGCGGCGAAGTCAGACCAATTCTTGACGCGCTTTCTGCAAAGCTTATGGGCGAAGGCACGACGTATGACGATGTGTGGAAGCAATTTGGCTCGTCTGTGGCGGGCTACGCATAGCGGGCGTCTGTCAGATCGTTACGCGAAATCCCGTTCCGACAGAATCGGATTTCGGACAGGCCACCAGAAATTGTAGGCTGGATCATTCCACTTGAGAGTAAACTGTCCCTCGCGATCATAAAGCGTATCTTGCTTGTAGTGGAATACGGCCGTCGGCGAGATCACCAGAAAGGCATTGCCGAATTTTGGCGGGATTAAAACCTGCTTGCGATTGTTGTCTGACAGAGTGAAAGACTTCCACTTGCGATACTGCGGTGACATCGGATCATTGTTGACAACAATAACGTAAATGACCCCGTAAATGCAGGAAATCAGCTTTGTCGTTACGCCATCGCCATGGATGCCGCGAAGAACGTGCTGGGACGACGTCGAATAATCATCCTGAATAAACTTCGTTCGAATGCCGGCTTGATTGTAAAGCGTCTCATTGTAGATTTCCACGTAAGTGCCGCGAAAATCTTCGTGCTGCGTTGGCGGCGACACCAAGAGGACGCCGTCCAACTCTGTTTTCTCAACGTGAAATGACGACATCTCTAGCCCTTTAGTTCAGTTCACGCGGAATATCTACAGCGTTGAAGAACGTGTCGTTGTCGTAGATATGCAGTACTTCCGGGTGGATTCCGAATTCGCTGAAATTCCGCTTTTCGTAGATCGCCTCATACTGCGCGCGCTTCTGTTTATAGTAGCCGTCAACCGCATAGGGTGGCAATCTCAAGCCGTGCTGGTATTCTCCGCCGATATTTCCCGCAACAGCATCGTCAAGCGCGGCTTCTCTTGTCTTGTAAGAGATGACTTTGCGCGACGGCTTGAATCGTTCTGGCAGACGGCTCTGCCGTTTCCCGAGCATCTGCGCGCAAAGCTCATTGGCGATATGGGGCGAGCAAGTAAAGCCGTCCCTCTTGGTGCCGTTTGCAAACCAGATGCCGGGAACGTGGGACTCTCCAAGAAGCGGGAATGCGTCGACAGTCGTCGGCCGGAAGCCGGGGCCACGGAGTTCCATATTGGCGAAAAAGAAGCCGTAGTTGATTTCCTGAACAGCCGAGCGAAGCAGCACGTCGATGGCATGGACTCGCGCCTTGTGCTCCGGCTCAAACCAGACGCCCG
This sequence comes from Beijerinckiaceae bacterium, assembly GCA_947478455.1. Lineage (GTDB taxonomy): Bacteria > Pseudomonadota > Alphaproteobacteria > Rhizobiales > Beijerinckiaceae > Terripilifer. The sequence goes on from CANJWR010000023.1 coordinate 30,932, forward strand.
ACGACGCGCCAAGGTAATACTGACCATTGCCATATGGCACGACGTGGACGCCGCAAGCTCCGCCACGGTCGGTGGTGCGTATGACTGCATCCATATCCAGGATGTTTCTTTCGATTCCACCGCCGTCCCGCGTAATCCAATTCGGAAACGACAGGTCAACGCCTGATCCTGCGCCCCACAGCAGTCGCGGGGTGGCGTTGCGAATCTCCGGCACCTGATCAACCAACGCCTGGGCGAAACTGCCGTTGGCAAGCACGATATTCTTGCCCTTCAGCACGGTTCCGTCTGCAAGTTTGACAGCGCGGTCGGAGCCATTGATGAGCAGTCCTTCCACGGTCGAGTCTATTTGATCGACGCCCATGTTCCGAAAGGCTTTTTCGTAAACTTCGAGAACCTTGCGTGAATCGATGCGGCCATCGGGAACCCAGACCGAACGCTGCGTTTCGGAACGGTACTCGGGTTTCAGGAATTTGATGTCTTCCGGATTAACGATCCGGTGTTCGATCTGGCGTTCGCGAAGTACTTTCAGCATGAAATCCATAGTCCGCCGTTCGTGCGGCGAACTCTGCGAATTCTCCAGAACGTAAGTGCCCCATTTGATGCTGATATCATCGGACGCTGCGGCCGATAACTCCTTGCAATAGTCGTCCCAAAGCTTGCCGCTCGAAATCGTCAGTTCCGCCCGGTCGGCAAGAGCAGGGTTGTCAAACTGGCCGGGGGAAAGCTCCGCCCATACGTTGATCATCGCTCCTGCTGTCGTGGTGGCGGAACCTTTCCGGGCGGCAGGGCCGATGATGGCGATCTTGAGACTCTTGTCCATGGACTTCAAACGATAGGCCATGGCGCAACCAAGGCCAGCGTTGCCCACCACAATGGTGTCGTATTTTTTTTGTTGGAACGAACCAAACATGCAAGTGCCCCGCTAGCAGTTATTCACCCGGAACGTCATTTCTCCAGGTGGGAAGATTTTCGTCGATCAGTCCCCAGTCGGGTCCGTTGAATCGGTAGCCGCGATCTCCACGCAAAATTCGAGATAGTTCACGTTCGTGTTCGGACCAGCTCATGCTTTCATTCGCGTCGTTTCGACCTGATCGATCATGGTCTGCATGAAAGACACGATGGGGTTGCAAGTAAATAGCCTGTTCGTATCCTGCGGCGAATAGTTGCACGATCGCATAGGCGTCAAGGTGCATATAGAAATCTGCGGTCTCGGGCATGCCGAAAATTGCGTCGAACGCAGCGCGAGGAGCGAGGATGAAATCGCCTGACGCATTTGTATGCAGAAAAAAGCCTCGCTGGTAGCGATCGCTCTCGAACTGCTCACGCCAGACCTGCATTTCTCGCGTATCGAGCGTCGAAGGAAGCAATCGCAATTGTCTGTCGTTGCGCCAGATCAAGGCAGCGCCATGACAATAGGCCGCACCGCTATTGCCATCTCGAAAATCACCAAGCTCCATGCCGGATCCTTTGGCGACAAGGTCCCCTTTTTGGGCCGGCACGGAGATGGGCTCGTCGCTGGGGCGATGACGACGATGCACACAGAACACGTTGTCGAGGGCAGTTGCTTCAAAGTCCTGTATCGGCACATTGCGACAGGGCTCAAAATCAAAATCACAACGATCGGCGCGAAAGAAGTGACGGGAAGAAAGCCTTTTCCCGGCGATCTCCAGCATAATGCTGTCGCTGGGAAAAATATCCTGATTGACCACAAGCGTGAATTCGCCGCGCCCTCGACGAATGGCGACATTCCGGCCGATGTAGTCCAGCATCTTGCGCGCGGATGTTCCGTAGCGACTTAAATGGGTGTCCTGTGGCACAACAACATGCGTGACATCTCCGCATTCCGACCAGTTGAAAGCTTCTCGGAGTGGCGGACGATCAGCGGGTGGGTTGTAGTCACAGATGACGAATTCGAAAATTCCAGGGAATTTTTTTGCATAGTAGCCGTAGTACTCGATGAAGCGCTCGATGCGACGTTCAAGATCACCACCATAGCCGTCGTTCCGGTTGGTAAACGCGATGCTGCAATAGGGCGAATAGCTCATGTCATGCCCGTGTCGCTTCGACATTGAGCATCATCAGGCGACCATTTTCCTTATCCATGTGCGGCAGATAGGCTTGGCTGAAATCGTCAATGCCGGCGCGCCCGATATCAGTGTCTCGCCAATCATATCGATTGACGTCGCGAAAGCCGGCTTCGAGAATGCCGGCGCTCAATGTTTCAAAATTGAAGATCATTCCATGCCAGTCGTAATCATCCTTCTGTCCGCCGATCAGAAGACCAAGCAACTCTGGAAGATTTCCAACTTCCCGATATCGCTCAACGCAAGCGTCGAAATCAGCGGTTGAAAGGCGAAGCAGACCGCCGGGCTTGAGGACGCGAGCCCATTCCTTGAGAATGCCGATCCATTCACGTCGACCGAAATGTTCGATTGCCGCGCAACTGTAAACCATATCCACAGAAGCATCGTCCCAGGGAAGCTTCGCTAGATCGGCGATCTTGTCGACCGCAGCTGACGGCAGGATATCGACATTGATATAGCCCGGAAGCCGAATTTTTCCGCAGCCCAGATGAAGTTTTGTCATGGCTGCTTCCTCCATCGCGAAATAGCATCTTCGGGTACGGCATCTTCGAAGCCGTAGTCGGAATAAGCCAGATCGTACCGCACCATGATCCGGGCAAGCTCCGCTACGTTCGTGCGGGCGCGCCAGCCGATCTCCTGGGCAATCTTGGTTGGATCGGCCTGCAGATGCTCGACTTCCAGGGGGCGCAAATATCTCGGATCAGTTTTCACAAGAGGCTTGCCGGATCTGGAATCGACGCCGATCTCCAATTTGTCATCCCGGATCCAGTCGAGGTGAATATTCACTTCGGCGAAACACAATTCGACAAACCTGCGCACGGTGGTCGTAACGCCGGTGCCTACGACATAATCTTCGGGCCGTTCTTGCTGCATCATAAGCCACATGGCTTCAACATATTCAGGCGCATATCCCCAGTCGCGCTCGGCGTCGAGATTGCCGAGCACCAGAGTGTCCTGTTCGTCGCGCGCGATGCGAGCCACAGCCTGGCTGATCTTCTTGGTCACAAAAGTTCGGCCACGTCTGGGCGACTCGTGATTGAACAGGATCCCGTTGACAGCGAACATGTCGTAAGCTTCGCGATAGTTTCTGACGGTCCAGTAAGCGAAGAGCTTGCCGGCCGCGTAGGGGGAGCGGGGCATGAACGTCGTAGCCTCGCTTTGCGGAACGGTGCCGGGCAGGCCGCCGAAAAGCTCCGACGTGGAAGCTTGATAAAATCGCGATGCAAGCCCGATCTCTTTGACCAGACTTAGAATGCGCAACGCTCCGAGCGCATTCACTTCAGCCGAATAGTCGGGCACATTAAACGATACCTGCACGTGGGATTGTGCAGCTAGATTGTAGATCTCGGTCGGTTGAGTTCTGATCAAGAGTGTATGGAGCGACGAGACATCGACCATATCGCCGTAGTGGGTCGTCACGGCCGGATTGGTCAGCAATCTGTCGATGCGTTTCGACGTAAAGTCAGAATTACGGCGAACGATGCCATGAATTTCATAGCCTTTTGCCAGCAAGAACTCGGCCAGATAGGAACCATCCTGCCCGGTGATGCCAGTTATCAATGCGACCCGACGGGACATAGCGGTTCTCAAGATTTTCGGGCGCGCAGCCATTGCCGAAAGGAAGCGTCAGAAGGCGGAACTCCAGTGTCGGCGTAGGCGTGGAACGAAATGTTGTCAAACCCGCATTCCGAAAAGATCTTCGTTAACATCTCCCGCCCCCAAAGCTTCAGCTCAAGGAGCTCCCGGAAACGAACGGATTCGTCTGGCGCCTCAATGCTGATATGGTAATCGAGACTTACAGCCAAAGCATCCCGGTTGAAGACTGGATTGATTTCCTGCAAGATCGATGTCTCGCCAATCAGTTTCGTTCGTTTTTCCTGGCGTGGCGGGTCTAACATGACGGCCTCGCAATTCCACAAATCAGCCAAGAACCAAGCGTCGGGTTTCATCTTCGACGCAAGGGCGGCTACAAACTGCGCCATCTCGTCGCGATCGACATAATTGAGAACGTGAAAGAGCGCACAGGCAGAATCGAAATCCCGATCGGGAATCTGGTCAAGCTGAACAGGTGCGACAGTCACGTTTGCAAGACGGCGATCTTGAACTTTTGCTTGCAAGACCTGAACGAAGTCCGGATCGATTTCGACGCTGACCAGACGATCGACGCATTTGCTGATGAGTGTCGTGTGGTTTCCGGTGCCGGCGCCAATTTCTAAAACTTTCGGATTTCGAAGTTGGTTCAGGCCGGTCAATTCGGAAAATACAGCAATGTCGCGAGAGTAGTCCTTGTCGCCGTAAATACGATCATAGAAGCGAACGAAAGGACGGATACTACCGTTCAATTGTTCGCTCCGAAAAATTCTCTGACCTTGGCGACAACGTGATCGATGTTGGCGTCCGAAATGTGATGATGGAGCGGCAGCAGAATTCCTTGCTCAAACAAACTTTCGGCTACTGGCAGATTGGCGGGCGGCTCTACTCTGAGCTCGGGCTGCAGATGCATCGGGTAGAAGCAGCCTCGGCACTGAATGCCTGCCGATTCCAGAAATGCGCTTAGCTCTTCTCGCTTGCGCGTGAGAAGCGGAAACCTGAAGGCGACAAGTTCGGAACCATCAGTCACAGACATGAACCGCAGATCGCCAACGCCTTTCAAACCATCCATATAGCGGTTCCAGCGACGGGCGCGACCGGCCTTGATGGCTTCGAGTTTCGTCAATTGAACGCATCCAATCGCCGCCTGCAAATCGGTGATGCGGAAATTCATGCCGAGAGATGGATGAATAAAGGTCCCGGCGTTCGGGCGACCCTGATTGCGGAGCAGCCGCAACCGTTCTGCCAGTTTGTCATTGTCCGTGACCAGCACGCCTCCCTCGCCCATTGTGGCGAGCTTGTCCGAGAACATCGAGAATACCCCGATGTCTCCAAATGTTCCGGCGGCCTTTCCTCGATAGCGAATGGTCAGGGCCTGCGCTGCGTCTTCAACCACGAGGAGGTTGTGTTCCCGCGCAACTTCCATGATTTCGGCGATTTCGCAGACCTGTCCAAAAATATGGACGGGCATGATTGCGCGCGTCGCGGGCGTGATCGCCGCCCGGATGGCACGAGCTGTCGATTGAAAAGTGTCGGGATCCGCATCGACGAATACTGGCTTCAGGCCGGCGAAAACAGCGGCTGTTGCTGATCCGTAGAAAGTGAAAGTTGGAATGATGATTTCCGAGCCGCGAGGCAGGTCCAGCGTCAACAGCGCAAGAAAAAGTCCAAGAGTTCCGTTCGGCGCAAAGAAAACGTGTTTGGCGCCAAGTTGTTCGGCGATCATTTTTTGCAGCTTGGCGCAGTTCGGGCCTTCGGTCAGCCAACGTGCGTCAAGGGATTCGTTCACGGCCGCCTTTTCTCGTTCGTCAAGAAAAAGATCGACCTGCATGATCTTTTCGGAACTGGGCATGCTTGGGATATTCCCCGAGAGTTCGGACCGCCGCTATTGAGCGGGCAGATGATGGATTGGAATATTATTTCATTTCTTCCGCCAAAGCCCGTGCAATCTCGCGTTCGGCCTGCGGACCGCCCAATGCGTAATCGGTCCAGTCGCCGCGAGGCGACAGTCGAGAAATCAGCCCCTCTATTGGCTTTTTCAAGTTGTCGAATGGGCGGGGTTCGGGCGCCGTGTAGTCTTCGGGCGTCGGTCCCCAGACAGGCGACTCGAGTTTTGCCTGTTTGACATTCGCCCAGCGCTGAACCGACACGCGTGCATTCATTTCATCAAGCGCGCGCTCTGGATGTTCGGTCGCGCCCGGAAGTTCGAAACCCAGACGCGCCAAACGGGAAACGAAATCTGATTTTGCGAGAGCGTTCCGGACAGCCAGGTATTTTACAACATGACATGGAGCCGAGCCGCCGGGGTAGTCCGGATAACTGTAAAGGACATAGATCGTATAGCCCTTCCGGGCGAACGCGCTGAATACCGCGGGCAACGCATAAAAAGTTTCTGGTTGTCCGTGATTGTAAACTGACACATCGTCTCGTGTTGTCGAATAGGCATCCTCGATCATGACCGCATCAAACCGGCCTGTTGCAAATTCGACGAATTTGCCGGCGTCGGGAAAAACATAACTGGCCACGAAGCGGGAGATCAGACCATTGAACTGATCGGTCTGAGGCACATCGTTGCAATCAGTGACGAGTTCGACGGCCTTGTCGTTATGGAGCAAACGGGTTGTGTCGTGCATGAACATTGAATTGTCGATGCCAACCCAATGCGGCTCCATTTGCTTCCAGTCGTCGAAAAGCGCACGAGCCGCTGTGTTGACGATCTCGAACCTCAATTTCGAAGCAAAGAATGTCGACCCGAGTTCAACCATTTGAGGCTTGATGGAGCCTGCCGCCTCCGCCAGCATTGTCATAATGGCTACGAAGTCAAAACTGAGCTGTGACAGTTGGTAATAGGGGTCGATGCGAGAGCGATCAGCCCTGGCCCAGACCGCGCCCTGAAGGCCTCGAAAAATGTTTGCCTGGTCCAGTTCCTCGAGTTCAGGCAATTTGGCCCGCAGCCGTTCGATGGCGAGGAATTCGGTGAGGTAAACCCAAGCATACATGCATTCGTGGGCTCGCTCACCCGCCAGCGCACGCCGCAATATCGGGGCGTCTCCCTTCACGAGATCGCCCCAGAGCAAAACAGGCAGGCGAACGGAATGGTTGGTTTGCACTGAAATTCCCCCGGAAACCGTGAGTTATGACCTCTCGCAGGGACATAATCTCGACCCTTAACCAGAACGGTTCCGGATTGTCAACGCGATGAGCTATGTCGGAAACTGGGTGACGGTATGAAGAAGGCGGCGTAACGGGGTTGGTGCTGAAGCCACCCGAACCTCCCGAAGGAGCGTTACGCCATGAACGAGGATAGAGTGATCCC
>CANJWR010000024.1 GCA_947478455.1 Beijerinckiaceae bacterium
CGGATCGTCGATTTCGCCTTTATGGCGGAGCGGGATCACTCTATCCTCGTTCATGGCGTAACGCTCCTTCGGGAGGTTCGGGTGGCTTCAGCACCAACCCCGTTACGCCGCCTTCTTCATACCGTCACCCAGTTTCCGACATAGCTCCTCGGATTGTCCATGTTCACGCACTGGTCATCAATGGCCCTGATGTTTACGGTGACGGGCCTTGGCTTTTTCATGCTGCACAATTCATTGCAGGCGGAAGTAGCCGAACTTGTGCCGGACCTGCGCGCAACCGCATTTTCGATGCACGCCTTCTGGTTTTACATCGGTCAGGCGCTGGGACCGCCGGCGATTGGTCTTTTGTTGCCAAGATTTGGCGCGCCGCCATCCATGTGGATCTGCGCTGCAATCCTCGCGATTACCGGCGCCGCCGCGAGCTTGATGATTGCACGCAACGGGCGACGATACCCGATCTGATTTCAAAACGCCTTGATGCCAGGACGCTTCATAAGCAAGAGTGTCACTCTCGCACGAATGCAGACCGGTTACCGATAGATGTTTTTTGAACTTTCAAAGATCTTCTGGATCTTCGTTTCGCCATCGAGCTTTTTGGCACTATTGCTGATTGCATCGGCGCTCGGACAATTCACGCGTTGGCGGGGCGCTGCACGCATCTGCGCGATCACCGGGGCTTCAATCTTCATTTGCCTGACGTTCTTTCCGGTTGGTCCTGGGCTCTTGTGGCCGTTGGAAAATCGCTTCGCGCCCCCGCCTGCCGATATGGCGACGCCTGACGGCATCGTCGTTCTAGGAGGCGGAATGGATGAGGTCATTTCGGCGGAACGGGGACTGGCGCAACTTGCGGATGGCGGAAATCGCATGACGCAGGCGGCTCTTCTGGCGCGTCGCTACCCGCAGGCGAGGCTCGTGTTTTCCGGCGGATCAGGGCGCCTGTTCCCCGGCGATCAGACCGAGTCTGATACGGCAAGGCGTTTTTTCAATGACGAGGGCATAGCGCCCGAACGCATGGTCTTCGAAGATCGGTCGCGCAATACGTGGGAAAACGCCGTCTACACGAAAGAACTTGTGCAACCAAAAGCGGGTGAGCGCTGGATTCTGGTCACATCAGCGTTCCACATGCCGCGATCGATGGGAATTTTCAGGCGCGTCGGATTCGACGTCACTCCCTGGCCAGCCGACTACAATACCAGACCCGCAGCACCGCGATTTTTGCCCGGCACAGGATCGGCGCGCGGGCTGCTCCTCACTGAAAAAGCCCTGCGGGAATATGCCGGTCTGGTCGCCTATTATCTGACCGACAAGACCAGCGCGCTCTTTCCTGCCCCGTGACTATTCGCTGCGCGGCAAGCCCAGACGATAGACGCCACGAAAATCGTTGGGATCAACCGGCTTGCCCTTGCGGTAGATGACGAGCCGGCCTTCGCGGGCAAGATCGACGGCGCTGCGACGCACCTTTGTGAGCCATTCGCGCCACGCCAGATCATCCTCGCCGCGCTCCTTTGCAAAGGCCTTGGCGGCCTCCGTCGGGCAAATGGATTTTCCCGGCCCGACTTCAGCGCAGAGTGAGACTATGACGGCGGCAAGATCGCGCGTTGCATCGGCAGATTGAGGTGATTCCTGAGACATGCTGTGCTGATGGGCGTCCGGCGGCTTCTCGTCAAGTCACGGCTCTTCGGCATCCTCGACAAGCGTGACGGCGGCGCGGGCGTCGGACGCATACTGACGAAGCCACATGACGATCAGAACTGCGCCGGTGCAGCCCATAAAGAAATATGGCCCCAGAAACCAGCCCATATAGGCGATTGCGAAAAAGAACGCCCTCTGGCCGCGCGTGAAATGTTTGCCGGCGACCACATTCATCTGTGCGGCGCGCAGGGCCACGCGGCGGCGCTGTTCCGAATCCGGCGACGAACGCGGCGGCGTCGCGCCGATCAAAACAGCCGTGTAGTTGAACAGGCGATACGCCCATGAGAATTTGAAGAACGCGTAGCCGAAAATCAGCAGAAGGCCGATGACCTTCATTTCCCACAGTCCGCGCGAGGCCACGAGGCCCAGTGGCAGATCGCTGAAAATGCGTTGCACATCGTCGGTCGAACGCAGCACCGTGATGGTTCCGCCCATGGCGAGCAATGAGGTTGAAGCAAAAAACGCCGTACCGTTCTGCAACGTCGCCATGATGCTCGAATCGACCATGCGCTGGTCGCGGTCGGCCATTTCGAGCATCCATTTGAGACGGTAGCCGTTCATCAAATGGTTAAGGCTCATGCGTCCTTGACGCTCGATCGAAAAATGATAGGCGCCCCATGCAAAGGCGAAAATCGCCAGTGCAATTGCGTCGAGCGTCGAGAATCCGATCATTTTCAATCTCCGTGCCCGGACGTTGACGAGCACGGATAAAGATTTCGTTAACCATATGGTCGATGGCCAATGTTTTAATTGGCGAACCGCGCCGCACCCTCGCCTGCCAGCGTGCTGAACACGGCATTGCGGGTCTGGCCGGTGCAGGATGGGTAATTGTGGAAGAACAGCCCCACCACGTCGCCCGAGGCATAAAGCCCACGGATCGGCTCAAGTCCTGTCGACAGAACGCGCGCCTGATCGTCAACCTTGAGCCCGCCGAACGAGAAGGTGACGCCGGTGGTGATCGGATAGGCGCGGAACGGTCCCTTCTCGATCGGGAATGCCCAGTTGGATTTCGGGACAGCCAGTCCAATCGTGTTCTTGCCGTCCGGACCGGCGGCATCGAACGGCACATCGGTGCGGCAGGCGGCGTTGTAGCGCGTCACCTCGTCCACGAGGACTTCGGGCTGGATGCCGATTTTAGTCGCCAGTTCTGCAATCGTATCGGCCTCGACCATGGTGGCGGCGTAATCTCGGCCATGGCGGAAGAGATCTATGCCGGTCTGATCGTAGATCTGGTAGGCGACGCCGGCCGGTTCCTGCAGAACAGCGCGACCGGTCTTGGCGTAAGTGTAGGAAATCTTGTCCTCGCCCTCATCGTAGAAGCGGCGACCGAGCTGGTTGACGGTAATCCCCCAAATGTAATCGTAGCGGTTCATGGAATTGCCGCGCCCGCCGTGCATGGCAGGCGTTTCGACCGCCGGAGCATTTGAATCAATCGGCGTCATATGGGCGCCCTGCCAGTGGCCGGCCGAAGCCGCGCCCAGATCCAGAAGCATGTGCAGCACCTCGCCGGTGTTATGGCGGCTGCCGCGCACCTTCACGAAATCCGTGTTGGCCCCCAGATAGCGTGCCCGCATGGAGGCGCTGGCCTGAAAGCCGCCGCTGCAGCAGATAATCGATCGGGCGGTGAGGTCATATTCGCCGTCGGGTGTCGACACCCGTACGCCCTCGACCCGGCGGTCGCTGCCGTGGAAGGCGCGGACGCGCGACTCATAGCGAATGTCGATTCCCATCCCGAGCGCGATTTCGCGCAGGGACAGCAGCATCCCCAGACCGCCTCCGATGGGATGAATATTGATGCCGGGCTCCATATAAAGCTTGTCGCCGACCTTGGTGACCTTCTCGTTTTCCCATTTCACGCCGATTTTGCGCATCCAATGGACGGCCGCGTTGGATCGGTCGACCAGCGTGGCTGCGAGGATCGGATCGATCCGGCTCCGGGTCACTCGGTTGAGATCGCCCAGAAACTGCTCGCGCGTGTAGGGCGGAATGACCATGCGGCGGAAGGTGGGTTCGTCGATCTGCGGAATGAACTCGCGGATCTCCTCGGCCCCGGAATGAACAAATCGAAATCCCGTATGGGAGAAGCGAGCATTCCCACCGAATTCTTTTTCGGGGGCCTTTTCGAGCACCACGACTCGCTCGGCGCCCGATTCGCGCGCCGAAACAGCGGCCTCAAGCGCGGCGCTGCCGGCGCCGACCACGATAACGTCACACTCCTGAGTCGACCGCATGTCCCCGTCTCCCTATGTCCGCACTTGACCGAGCGGCTCTGGAGACTTTTTGGCGGAATCAGACGGTTCTGTCCATTCCGGCGAAGCTTCCCCCTGCCGGATCAGCCCGAATTGCCGAGATCGCGGAGAATCATCGCCAGCGCCTATTGCTGCTCGCCAAGCGGGCGCAGGTGAATCGCCGCAAAGTCGCGCAGCCGCTTTTCCTTGTCCGGAGTGATCTGAACCAGCGTTTTGCGCCCTTCGGCCTTGTCGGCGGCCATGACGACGAGTCCCGAACCGGTCAGCCGGACGACGTCGCGCCCCTCCGCTGTCTGGAACGATCTCGAAATCACGAGTCTTTAGTCAGCGCTTGCGACGTGTGAGCGTATAGGATTCCAGCAACCCGCCCCGCGTAACCACCATCGTGTTTGGATCGGACATCTGGGCGACAAACAGGTCCGGCCCGATGACGAAGACAATCATCGGGCCAGTGACATTGCGAATGATGAAGGGCTGGCGATTAAAGGGCTTCGTGGCGTCAGCATTGGCCTGATGGCGCGACGGATCGATGAAAAGCGACAAGCCGGGGCCCGTCCAGCTTCCACCAAGATCGGGAATCTTTTCAAGCTTCTGCGCGAGGCTCGCCTCTGGCCAACAACCGATCAAAACAAACGCCAGAGCTTGCATCAAGCTTCGTCGCATGGCCGGCTTCGCCTCTGCGTTCTTGCCCATAGTCTGCGATCAAAGCTCCGGGCGCATTTAAGCGACGACAGAATGCTACCACTGATCAGACCGGCGATCCATTCGGTCAATGGCGGGGCGTCATCGTCACCGGAATGCCGCCGCGTGGACGCAGCGTGAGGCGACAGACCGGATCGACCTTGAAGCCCTCGACGACACGTATCCTGAATCGCTGGATGAGAATCGCAAGACAAAGAATCGATTCCGTGAGGCCGAAATTCATGCCTGCGCAAATGCGCGGGCCAATCGCGAACGGAATGTAGCTGTAGGGTATGGGCCGCTGGTTGTTGAGAAAACGCTCTGGCATGAAACGGTCGGGCTGATCCCACAAATCCCTGGCGCGATGCAGCAACCACGGCACCACAAGCGCCAGCGCCGCCGGATCGACATCGATGTTGCCGATCCTGTCGGCCTCTTTCGCCTGACGGGCAAGAATCGGCACGGGCGGATAAAGGCGCAGCGTCTCCTCGATTACCGCCCGGCACCATTCGAGTTGCGGCACATCGTCGACCGTGGGGCGGCGTCCGCCGGTCACCCGGTCGATCTCCGCCAGCACCTGTTCCTCGACCCATGGGGCGTTGGAAAGAAGATACCAGGCCCATGTGAGGGTCGCGGCAGTCGTCTCGTGGCCGGCCATGAAGATGGTGGCGGCCTCGTTGCGCAGCGCGCTGAGATCTAGACCCAGTTCGGGATTGCGCGTCTGACGCTTCACCAGAAGCTGGATCATCGAATTGTCGTCGCCCTTGCCGGCCAGATGATCGCTGACGACCTTGTCGATGACATTGTGAACGCGCTTCACGGACTTGCGCAGGCGCGGCCCGCGAATGACCGGCCAGCCTTCGTCCGCGCCAAGGAAATAGCCGAAATTGAACGAGTCGATGAGGCTCTGGTATTTCGAGAACCCCTCGATCACCTCATTGGCCGCAGCCGCGCCGAGATCGTTGCCGAAAACCGTGCGGGCAATAATCTCCGCCGTCAGTTCCGCCATTTCGATCAGCACATTCACCGGCTGTCCGGCGGGGATATTTTCCCAACGGGCGACCATTTCGGCGGTCACTGCCTCCATGGTCTTGCCGAAGGTCGGCACACGGTTCTTGTGCACGATGTCGGCCACGAGTGGCCGGCGCTTCTTCCACGTTTCGCCGTCGGAAATGAACAGGCCGTCGCCAAGCAGGAATTCCAGCGCGCGCCGCATCTGCGGGCTCTTGCGCTCGAAATTCTCGTGGCGCGTGTGCATGACGTATTTCACCGATTCCGGCGAATTCACCAGCACGACCTGACGGCCAACGATCCGCGTCGTGCCAGTGGTCGACATGTAGTCGGACGCCGGCCAGATCGTCAGCAGATTGCGGCGCGCATTGATGACCAGTTCATGCAGCGGCAAGAGCTTGGGCGGCGCAACAGGCCTTGCGGGCTCGAAGAAATCTGGCCCGCGCCGCTCGAGCACCTCTGGCTCACTGAACCCGAAACTGAACATGGCTGAACCGAAAAGATGCGCCCGCCGTGTGGCGAACTGGAAATTCCCGGTCGAGGTAGGACTTCGGGTCCGGCTGTGTCAATGAGCGGAGAGTCGCGGCGACTAAAGTTGCCGCCCTAAAGCGGCTTCTGGCCATCATAGCGCGAGACCCTGAAGCGCATGCCGTTCATCACCAGACGCCTGATCCAGGCAGGCGCGACAATCGAGCAACGGGCTGCGAAGAACAGGAAGTACGGGAAGCCGAACAGGCTCTTGTCGGCAGCCGCGCCGGCGATGATCTTGCGAGCGGCCTTTTCGGCGGAAATCTTGAACGGGTGCGAACCCAGATGGGCCTGCGTCATCCGCGATGTCACATAGCCGGGGCAGACGACGCTGATGCCCACGCCCTCACCCGCCAAGGCCTCCCGCATGGCCAGACCGTAGGAGATCAGTCCCGCCTTGCTGGCGCTGTAGGCAGGGGCGTCCGGCAGCGGCGCAAGGCCGGCCTGTGACGTCACCAGCACGATCTGGCCGGACTTCCTGGCCCGCATGTGCGGCAGAGCGGCATGCAGGGTCTCGATGGAGCCCAGCAGATTGGTGTCGATCAGATTTCGGGCGGCGGCGGCTGTTTCGATGTCTCCATCGGGCGTCCGCCCGTCCAGAATGCCCGCATTGGCGATGACGAGGTCGAGCGGCGCTGTTGCGGCAAAGGAATCGACGAAATCGCGCAGGGCCTGCACGTCGCGCACGTCGAAAAGGCCCTGCCGCACCGTCGCGCCCCTGCCCTGCGCGGCTGCGGCAACTGCGCCCAGCCGTTCCGCATTGCGACCGACGAGGCCCAGCGCGATGCCGGGCCCGGCGAGTTCAAGCGCCAGCGCCTCGCCGATGCCGCTCGACGCGCCGGTGATGATGATGCCCTGAAACGCCAATGGCCGGTTCCGCTGCCTGAGAAACACAAATGCCTTCCTAGACCCAAGGGCGGGTGCGGCCAAGCGTGCTCGCAGGGCTCCCTATTCCGGCTTGCGGAACCTGCCGGGCAATCCTACAGAACGTCCATGGCTGAAAAGCGTTCAATTCTGTTCCTGCAGGGACCACCTTCGGTTTTCTGGTCCGAACTCGCGGTCGCGCTCGAGACTGAGGGACACAAGACATTCCGCATCAACGTCTGCCCGGCCGATCTGCTTTTCTGGCGAAAGCGCGGCGCAGTGAACTATCGCGGCCGTTTCGCCGACTGGGGCAAATATCTCGAAGACTTTCTTCGCCGGAACTCCATCACGGATGTCGTCTACTACGCAGACCAGCAGGCCTATCATCGTGTCGCCGCAGATGTCGCGCGGCGGCTCGACATCAACGCTGTCGCCATTGAGTTCGGCTATCTGCGGCCCGACTGGCTGACTGTCGAGCGCAACGGAATGGGGGTCTATTCCCACTTCCCAAACGACCCGGCGCAGATTCATGCCATCGCCAAAAATGCGCCCGCGCCCGATCTGCCGGTGCGCTATCCATATTCGTTCGGCGCGGAAGCGGTGGCGGAAGTCGTGTTCAATCTGTCGAATGTATTTTTGCGTCCGCTCTATCCGCATTTTAACGCCGACAAATACTATCATCCGTTCGTGGACTATCTGAGCTGGGTTCCGCGCACGATGCGGCAATGGAAAGCGCAGCGCGATGCAGCCGGGGTGATCGCCGATTGCAAGGCGCAGAAGTGGCCGTTCTTCATGCTCGCCATGCAATTGCAGAGCGATTATCAAATCCGCCGTAATTCGCAGTACGGGCATTTGTCCGGCATGCTCGACGAGGTAATTGGTTCATTCGCCCGCCATGCGTCGCCCGATGCGAGGCTCGTGGCGAAACTGCATCCGCTCGACAATGGCCGCGAGAACTGGCCGCGCGTCCTGCGCGACGTTGCGCAGCGCCACGGAGTCGCGGATCGAGTGCTGATCATCGACGGCGGCGATGTGGCGGATATTCTGCCGCACGCCAAAGGCTGCGTGCTGGTGAATTCGACGGTCGGTCTTTATGCGATCCGCGCGCGCTGTCCGACGAAAGTGCTTGGCATCGCGGTGTTCGACATTCCGGGCCTGACACATCAGGGAACGCTTGATGATTTCTGGCCTGCGCCCGAGCCCGTGGATGCAGAACTGGCGGAAGATTTCGTCAAGGCGCTCGCCGTCACCATTCAGGTGAAGGGCTCGTTCTATGATCCTGCCGGACGCCATGCGGCGCAGGCCGAGATCGTGCGTCGCATCGCATCGGGCACGGTCAATGAGCCCGGCGCCTTCGTATCGCCTCCCCCGCGCATTGAACATGCGCGCAGGATTGGTGTTCCGCTCGACGCATAGGCTTACATTTCCAGCGCAGCGGTCTATCTTCGACGCCGGAGGAGCTGCAGCAAATGACCCGGCAAAACATTCTGACCATCGATCGACTGATCGATCATGTCTCGACCGTGCCGGCGATTGCGGGTCAGCATATCAATCTGTTCGTACGCGAACGCATCGACGCAAATGTGCTGGAAAAGACGGACGGCAGGGCGACGCCCGGTTCTGTCGTCCTGTTCGTGCACGGCGGCTATTCGCCCTCGACGCTCGCCTTCGATGTGCAATATCGCAACTATAGCTGGATGGAGCATCTCGCCCGAGCGGGTTTCGACGTTTTCTGCATGGATATGACCGGCTACGGTCGCTCATCGCATCCGATGATGGACGATCCGCGCAATCTCGATCCGAAGCAGCAGGGCCTGCTGATTCCGAGAAATCTTCACGAGCCCTGCGCAAATCCGTATCCGTTTCAACTGGTCAACAGCGACTCGGAAACAGCAGACATCAAGGCCGTGGTTGATTTCATTTGTCGCTTGCGCGGCGTCGATCAGATCAATCTCATCGGGTGGTCGGGCGGCGGAATTCGAACCGGCACGTTCACAGTGCGGCATCCCGAACTCGTTGCGAAGCTCATCATTCTGGCGTCGTCGAATTACAGACGCGACAATCCCGATGTTGCGCCAGAACTGCCGAAGCCCGGCGCTCCGATGACGATGCAGACGCGCGAAGTCGGCATCGCCAAACGCTGGACGTCTCTGGCTGTTGCGGAGGATCAGATCGAGCCGGGATTTCCCGATCACATCTGGAACCTCAATGCCGATTGCGATCCGGTTGGCGCCACATGGGGACCGGGCGGGTTGCGGGCGCCGACGCGCACCTACTGGGGCTGGAATGCAAAAGCGGCAGCCATCATCCACGCCCCGGTGCTGATCATGTCGGGCGAACAGGATGATTTATTCAACGCCAATGTGCAGCTTTTCGACGACCTCGGCTCATCGCAAAAGGCGTTTCTGGGCATCGCGCATGCGACGCATTTTGTAGCTTGGGAAAAGCAGCGGCGCGTGCTGCACGAAGCCTCGCTCGCATGGCTGCGCGACACTCGTTTGCCATGCGGCGATCGAGGTTGGTTTCGGGCGAACGGGGCTGGACAAATCGCACCGGCGCAAAGGTCGCAGCATCCTTGAGGCGCTTTACTGGATCGAGAGAAGTATCTCTTCGACTTCCTTCATGTATTGGGGCCACGTCTTCGGCTTGAAGCTGGCGATCTTTTCGCGCAAGGCCAGATAGACCGCATTGTCGTCGATCATCGCCTCGATCTGGCGCAGCCACGCCGGCCCATCGGTCGGATCGAGAAAAATCCCGTACTCGCCGGCGGCCTCGCGATGCGCGGCAATATCCGACAGCACAGCAGGTGTGCCGGTTGTCAGCGCTTCTACGGGGGGCAAACCGAAACCTTCCGCAAAGGACGGCATCAAGAGCGCACGTGCACCAGACATTACGCTGCGCAGCGCGGGAGTCGAGAGTCCGCTCGCCAGGTGCACGTGATCGCGCAAGGCGTCGCACTTGCGCAGATAGTACATGATGGGTTCCGACGACCAGCCGGGCGGGCCGGCAATGACCAGTACCGGAGCGTCCTTGCCGCGCTTGCGGACGAGTTCGCGCCACAACTGCAACAGCAGCATGTGGTTCTTTCGCGGCTCTACAGCGCCGCAAATCACGAAATAGGGCCTCGCCGCAAGGTCGGGATCAGGCGCCATCGGGGTGATGAAGGCGTCGCTGATCGGCAACGTCACCGGATAGATCGGGATTTCGCGAGCGCCGCGACGGCGCAGTTCTTCGAGTGTGGCCTGCTTGGTCGCCTCGCTGGGAACGATCAGCGCATTCGCATAGCGGATCACGGCTTCCATAACCGCGTGATGCGAATTGTAGGTGCTAGGCGCGACTAACTCCGGCGTCTCCAGCGGAATAACGTCATGCACCATGAAGACCGAGACGATGTCGGGGCGCTTGTCGAGCCAGGACAGAAAGCGCGGAACACTCAGGCCATAATGGCCGACGTTCAAGTAAATCGAATTGAGCGGCAAGCCGAGCGTCGTGCCGCCGAACGACCAGGGTCCGCGCGACAACAAATCGACAAAGCGAGCGGCACCACGAAGCTTCGTCATCATGCGCGACGACGGCCGCTTGTAGGCAAGCGGGCTGGACGGATCAGCCAGAAATCTCTTCAGCCGCGCGTAGGCAGGATCGTGATCGCGATCCATAGTCTCGCGCCAGAAAAAGTCGAGACGCTCCAGACCATGCACGAGCTTCTTGCGTCCGAACCAGCGCATGCCCCACATCATCGGCGCGATGCCGACAAAGTCCGTTGGCCAGTCGTGATAGAGCGACGCCGCATAGCCGAAGTCGATGCGGTCGATGCCGCGCGGCGTTGATGCGAAAGGTCCGAGCATCAGCCGGACCATGTCGTAGGCAATCGGTCTCGTCATTGAGCCCGCATACCCGAAAATTGGCGGCCGCGCATCACCGCTTGAGGAGGCGGTTGGCAGTGCCGACCGCGAGTCCCGCAGCTTCCAGCGCTGACAATTCTTCCTGCGTGGCCTGCACGGCTGCTTCAATCTGCTCCGGCGTATGACTGGCTGAGATGAAGAAGCGCAGACGCGCGGACTTTTCCGGCACGCCGGGCGGAATAATCGGGAAGGCGTTCACGCCGCGTTTCAGCAGCCGGTCCGCCAGAATGACGGTGCGCAGCGTATCGCCGACAATGATCGGCGTGACCGCATAACCCCAACTGGAGCCTACATCGAGACCGGCGGCGCGGGCTTTATCGAGAAACAGCTTTCCGTTGGCCTGCAGCTTTGCGACGCGCTCCGGTTCGCGGCGCATGATATCGAGCGCAACGATAGACGCGACCGTTGCGGGGCCCGGCATTCCGACGCTGTACACAAGTCCGTTGGCTGCAAATTTCAGATAGTCAATCACCGCATGATTGCCGGCCACATAGCCGCCGCAACTCACCAGCGTCTTCGACAACGTACCGAGCCAGAGATCGACGCGGCGCGGATCGACGCCCTGCATTTCCCAGATCCCCTTGCCGGTCTTGCCGAGCACTCCGATTGAATGCGCCTCATCGACCAGCAGCCATGCGCCCCAACGCTCCTTGATCTCGACGAGACGCGCCAGATCAGGGCCGTCGCCGTCCATCGAATAGAGACCCTCCGCGACGATGAGTACGCGCTCGAAGGAATCGCGCGAACTCTCAAGAATCGATTCGAGAACATCGAGGTCGTTGTGCGGGAATACACGTCGCGCTGAGCCCGAAAGCTGCGTGCCTACCATGATGCAATTGTGGATCAGCGCATCGTGGATAACGAGGTCTTTCGAACCTACGAGCGCCGCAATCGCCGTGACGGCCGTCGCGTGGCCGCTGACAAAAACGACCGAATCCTCGGCCTGATAGACGTCCGCGATGCTGCGCTCCAGATCGCGATGGAACTTGCGCTCGCCCGCTGTTATGCGGCTGGCGGACACGCTGGTGCCCCATTCGGCAGCTGCTCGCGAAACAGCTTCGGTAATCTCCGGGTGACCGTTCAGACCGAGATAGTCATACGATGCAAAATTGACGACGTGCTGATTGCCGATCTGGCTTTCGGCGCCAGCCTTCGCGTCGTGCTGGCGATAAAAAGGATTGGAAATTCCCAGAACGTCGGCTGCGGCTCGCTGCGTCTTGAAAATCTGGAACGCCGGCAGGCTTTCAAAAGACGTGTCCCAGGTTTTCGTCGCAACAGGTTTCAGTGCCTTGGCAGGTTCCGACGTGCGGACATTCGCGCGCAAACTTTGCAGCAGCGCGGACTTGTCCGACGCCGATAGACGATCCGTGCGACGGCTCATTGCAGCCTCTTGACTGAACGACGCTGCTCGCCAATCGCTTCAGCAACCGCTGCAAGATTGTCGGCGTCAACATCGTCCGTGGTGTGCTTCTCGTACAGGCCGCGCTCGATTGTAGCTCCGCTGGCCTCGCCTGCCGCATCTGCGGTTGCATCGGCTGCGGGACGAATGTTGGCAATCATGCGGCCGGCAAGATCGGTCAGGTTCGTAACCGATGTAATGGCGATCAGCGGCAGTTCAACGCCGAAGCGCTTCTCAATATCCATCCGGAGTTCGAGACCCATCAGCGAATCCATGCCGAGTTCCGACAAAGGCCGATGAATATCGAGTTCTTCCGACGAGAGACGCAGGATGCGGCCCACTTCGACGGCAAGCAATTCTGCAACCTTCACGCGGGCCTCAACTTCGCTGAGGCCATCGATCAGTTTGAGAATGTCGACGCCCTCGCCGACATCGGCGTCGCCGCGGTTTCGGAAGACGCGCGCGAAGGCCGGCGTCTGCAACAGCTTCATGTCGCGCATGGCGCCGCCGGGATGAATGTCGGCGAAATAATGCGTAGCTTCGCCGTTTTGATTGACCAGCATGTGGCCCAGTTGGTCGAGCGCATCGCGCGAAGCAATACCCACGACGCCGGTGGCGCGCGCCAGTTTCTTGGCCGTTTCTCCATCGCGGGCGAGTACGCCCGCGTCGGAAATTGCGCCCCACGCGACCGCGAGAGCCGGCAGGCCCTCCGAACGGCGCTTGCGGGCAAGGCCCTGCAGATAGCCGTTAGCCGCCACGTAAGCACTCTGGCCGGGACTGCCGATGAGCGTCGTAGCCGACGAATAGACGACAAAATAGTCGAGCTTCAGGTTCCGCGTGGCGCGATCAAGCTGGATCGCTCCGCCGACCTTGGGGGACAGAACCTTGTGGACCATGTCGTCATCGATGCCCGACATCAGGCGATCTTCCAGCACCATCGCGGTGTGGATGACCCCAGCCAGCTTGCCGTAGCGCGACAGGATGCGACCGATCATGGCGTCCACCGACCTGGTGTCGGTTACATCGACCTGTTCAATTTCGAGCCTTGCGCCCGTTGCGCGGATCGCGGCGGCCCGAACTTCGAGAGCCCCAGACAGCGCGCCCTTGCGGGACGCCACGATAATGTTCTGCGCGCCCTGCTCAGCCAGCCATGCGGCGGCTTCAAAGCCGAATCCACCAGTGCCGCCGACAACCAGATGCACGCCCGCGCCGGGCTTGAAACGCGCCTGACCATTGGCGAGTGGAACCGGACGACGCGGCGGCGCGATGAGAATCTTGCCGACATGGCCGGCGCTCTGCATCAACCGGAACGCCGACGGCACGTCCTCGGCTTCAAATACACGGTACGGGAGCGGCGTGAGATTGCCGTCCTCAAAAGCGCGTTCCAGTTCGCGCATCAGGCGATCAGCCGTATCCGGGTCCGCCAGCAACAACTGATCGATATCGACGCCGAAATAGCTGAGGTTGCGACGGAAAGGCCGCAGGCCCATCCAGGTGTTCTCGACATAGTCGCGCTTGCCAAGTTCCACAAAGCGTCCGAACGGCTTCAGGCACTTGACGCTGGCCAGCATGGCCTCGCCGTAAAGCGAGTTCAGCACAATATCGACGCCGCCGAGTTCGCGTTTCACATCTTCGGCGAAAGTGAGTGAGCGGGAATCGAAAATCTTGTCCGCGCCGAACAGTTCGACCAGCGCGCGTTTGTCAGGCGACCCGACGGTCGCGACGATCTTGGCTCCCTTCCAGCGGGCAATCTGCATGGCAGCGAGGCCGACGCCACCGGCTGCACCGTGGATCAGCACCCATTCGCCGCGCTTGATGCGGGCGACCTCGATCAACGAATACCAGGCGGTGAGGAACGCCACCGGCACGGTTGCGGCCGCTTCAATCGGCAGACGATCCGGCACCGGCACGAAGACGCGACGATCCGCCGTCACATAGGTCGCAAAAGCCTTGGCCGCAAAGCCCATGACGCGCGAACCCGGCTGCAGGTCACGCACCTTTTCGCCGACGCGCACGACACGGCCCGAACATTCGAAGCCCAGAACGGCTCCCGCAAGGCCGGCATCCAGAACGTCGTCATCCAGCAGGCCCATCGACATCATGACATCGCGGAAGTTCAGACCGGCTGCGGCGACTTCCACTTCGACTTCGTTCGGGCCGGGCGCAACACGCTCGATGCCCGACCAGATGAATTGCGAAAGGGCCCCCTTGTGAGGAAGTTCCAGCACTGCGGCAGGCGCATGTTTGGTCTTGTCCGCATCAGCGCTGCGGCCGCGACCGACGCGATGAGCCCACAGACCAGACGCATCAACCAGCAGCTCTGCTTCAGCGCCCGGAGCATCAAGCAAACCGGTCAAGCGCTCCGCTGCCTCGGTGGCCGACAGGTCGCCGGCAATATCGATGAGCCGAATATCGACTTCCGGATATTCGTTCATCGCCACGCGGGCGAAAGACCAGATGGCTTCAGCGACAGGATCAACCGCATGCGCGTTGGCCTCAAGCCCGCGCACCACAATCCATAGCGCAATATGATTTCCGCAGCCGCGCGCCGCCTCGACGATAGAGGTAATTTCCGCGATGCGATGTTCGAGACGGGACTGATCGTCTCCGTCGCGTTCGACGCCTGTAACATCGGCGACATCGATGCGTTTTCCGCGCGTTTCAGCGCCCAGAATCGTCCGCCAGGCCTGGCGACGATTTTCATCCGGCGTCGCACCCGCATAGCTGCGCACAGAACGACCGGCGGCGCGCGCCTTCTGCAGCAACTGCGTAACGAACGCATTTTCCGAAGGCGTGCCATTTGCGGCAATCACCAGCGGAGGATGCTCACCGACCGTTGTGTCAGCTGCCTGAGCAGGCGTTGCGACGAGAATTGTGCCGACGCCGTCGCCGCCCTCAATGGTCTGAATATCGCGATAGCCGGCGCTGACGAGAGCGCGGCGCGTATCCTCAATTCCCGGCAGACGACCGACCGGGAAATGCGGGTCCAGCGTTCGTGAGAACCAGCCTTCCGTCAGACCCAGCAGAACGTCGAACACCGGATCGGCCGGCGGCTGCAGAACGACAAGCGCCGCATTCGGCGCAAGACGAGCCGAGACTGCGCTGCCGAATGCGGCGTCGCTGCCAAACAGAGAGTCCGAAGTCATTGCCAGCGCGAGATTGAAGACCGGTCCTGCCGCAGCATCGGGGCCTAATTCTAGGAATTCAACGCCATTATCAGCGCCGATGCGCGCCGCAATATGATCGAGGCGCTTGTGATCGGCGCTTGCGACCGTAACCTTGACGCGACGATCATGAATGAACGGCCGCAACATGCGGATAATGCCGAGGCAGCCGGGTTCGAGCACGACCACGTTAACCGGATCGGGCTTCATGGCGGTTTCGGTCGTCTCAATAATCGAAGCCGCGCGTTCAAGCAGCGGTTCGAACAATAGTGTCGAAGTCTCGAACTGTTCGATCAATTGCTGGCGATAGGTTGGTGCGTGTCCGGTCGCAATCGCCTTGTCGAGATGCGACAGGACTTTCGCCGCCAACACAAGCTCGACGCTTGAAGCCGGATATTCAGCCGCAAAGGTCGCGAGAATCGTCGCCGGATCAGGCAAACCACTATCAGCCTCAAGCAGCCAACTATCACCATTTTCCGTCGCCAAACCGGCGCTGGAAAGGCAAACCAGCAGTGTATTTGTGAGCGGCGCCATGGTCGAAGCAATGGAGCCCTTTTCGACGCTCGCCTCGACTGTTGCGCCTGCAATCCCGATGCGATTGACGAGCACGTCATGTGCGAGTGAGCGCGCAAAGGCCTCAAGCAACAGCCAGCTGTCGGGGCGCTCGCCCGGCTTCTTGCTGCTCAGCGCCTTTCGGGCGACACTGCGTCCGTCGAACACGCGATCGAGACGCTCGATGCGTGTGCGCTCGACATGGAAATAGAGCTGATCCGCCGTGCTGCGCGACAGCACGACAGAACGGAACAGACCGCCGGCCAGCGTGGCGACTATCTGGTCGTCAGCATCATAGAGCGCTATCGACACGGACATTGAATCGTCCGTGCTGCGTTCGAGCACCAGCAATGCGCGGGAAATCTCGGCGCTGTCGCGATAGACGCGCAACTGGCCGAAGCGAACCGGCAAATAGGTTTTCTTGATGCCCTTCTTGACCGTCATCGTCTGGAAGAGCGGATGGAAGGCGGCGTCCAGTCCGACAGGAGACAGAACCTGCGCACGGTCGAACAGGCCAGTGGGCATGTCGGTCGGCGCAAAATCAGCGTAGATCACCTTGTCATTGTAGCGCATGCCGCGCACGCGGCGGAACGACGGGCCATATTCCATGCCGGTTTCGCGGGCGCGGGAATAAATGTCGTCTGCAGTTGCGCCGTCGAACGGCTTGCCGGGCGGCGCTACGAGATCGTGGACTGCGCCGACAACTTGCACAATGCGGCCACGCGCGTGCAGCGACCACTCATCGCCGGCCAGACGCGGACGGCTCCAGACCTCGACAAGCTGGGTGTCGTCATGCAGACGCACGGAGATTTCGCGCATGGCGTCGCGCAGCAGAACGAGCGGCGCGAGAATATCGAAATCCTCAATGCCGATAGGCCCTTCCGGGAAGGTCTCGCGTGCGACAGCAAGAAGCATTTCGGCAAGGCCTGCGCCCGGCACGACAACTTCGCCGTCGACCTTGTGGTCGACAAGGTAGGGAACAATATCTGTATCGAGCAGCGTGCGCCATTCGGGCGAACCTTGCGACAAACGCGCGCCAATCAACGGATGTCGCGACTGGCCGCCGTACAGATTCAGAGCTTCGTTGGTCTCAACCAGATTGTAGGTCTTGTGCTGCCACGGATAGGCCGGCAGCCCTACGCGGCCAAGCGGAGCCGCGCCGAAAATCTTTTCTTCATCGAGACGCGCGCCCCGGACCAGAGCGCGACCGACGATGGCGCGGATTGGATCGAACCCGGCAGCATCCTTCTCGTCGAGCGTCTGGATGTAGTCGCCGCGAATGCCGGCGTCTTTCATCGTGTCGTTCAGATTGGCGCGCAGAATCGGGCGAGCGCCAATTTCGATGAAAAGCGTTGCGCCCTTCGCGGTTGCGGCTTCGATCGCCGAGCGGAATTTTACCTGCTCGCGAACGTTGCGCCACCAATATTCGCCATCGAGCAATTTGCCGTCGAGCACGTCACCGGTGACGCTCGAAATAAAGTCGATGGACGACTTCTTCGGCTTCAGACCTGCGAGCGACTGCAACAGTGCTTCGTGCAGCGGATCGAGCAGCGGGCTATGGAACGGATAGTCGAGATCAAGGACGCGGATCGCAATACGACGCTTGCGGCCCGCCTTTGCGGCCTCCTGGATCGATGCTTCAGGTCCGGAAAGAGTAACCGATGAGGCGCTGTTTTCGGCAGCAATTTCCACATCGCCGAGAGCAAGGTCACGCAGGAACTGGCGCGTATCGGAGACGCCACTGTTGGTGGCGGCCATCTTGCCAAGGCCGCGCACCTTTTCCTGCTGCTCGCTGCGGTTGACGATCAGACGAACGGCATCGGCGAGCGTTAACGCGCCGGCCGCTTCCGCCGCCGCAACTTCACCGACGCTGTGACCAAACACCATTGCGGGCTTGAGTCCGTATTCGGCGAGCGCTGCTGTGACAGACGACTGGATCGCAAACAGAAGCGGCTGCGCCACCGACGTCTTAGGCAGGCGCTCGGCCAGTTCCGGATCGTTGATCGCCTCAACGAGCGACCAACCGGCGAGCGGCTTGAAGATGGCGTCGATCTGCTGCATCCGCTTGCGAAAAGCGGGATTGTTGGCATAGGCGGCGCGACCCATTCCGGGCCATTGTGCGCCGTTGCCAGAAAACACGAACGCAACTACGGGCGCGGCCGAGGGCGCAGTGCCGGAGGTTACGCTTCTGGTGTCTTTCGTATCGGCGAAAGCACGCAGTTCCTCGATCATCGCTCCCGCATCGGCTAGCGGCATGGCAAGACGATGGGACAGACGCTCGCGACGGTGGGCGGACGCGCCAGCCACGACTGCTGCTGTCACATCGCCAGCCTCGATGAGGTCTGCGTAACGGGTGGCTGTTTCGGCCAGCGCTTCGCGCGTCTGAGCGGAAAGAACCAGGAATTCAGGTTCGGATTTTCCTGCGCGGCTGGCGACAGGAAGCTCGGACGAATCGGGTTCGCGCATGATCACATGCGCGTTGGTGCCGCCGAAGCCGAAAGAGGAGACACCGCAATGCAGCGTCACGCCATGGCTGGCCAGTTGGATCGGCTCGACAGCCGCTTCGAGATTGAGCGCCGCAAAATCAATCAGCGGGTTGGGTTCGCCCAGATGGAGCGAGCGCGGGAGAACGCGATGCTCCATGGCAAGAATCGCTTTGAATGCACCAGCGAGACCGGATGCCGGCTCCAGATGGCCGATGTTCGACTTGACCGAGCCCATTGGCAGCGGCGACTGGCGCTTCTGGCCGAGCGCCTGACCGATCGCCTGAGCCTCGGCGGGATCGCCAACGCGTGTGCCAGTGCCGTGAGCTTCCACGAAAGCCAGCTTGCCCGGGTTGATGCCCGAATCGCCATAAACACGCTCAAGCAAAGCCCTCTGGCCATCGGCGGAGGGGAGCGAAATGCCGGAAGTGCGACCGTCCGAATTGATCCCCGAGGCCAGCACCATCGCGCGCGGCGCAAGATTGCGCTGCTTTGCAATGTCGCCACGCATAATCAGGAACGCTACAGCGCCCTCGGCGCGCACGTAACCGTCGCCCTGTGCGGAGAAAGGCCGGCACAAGCCTGTCGGGGACAACATCGAGGCGCGCGAGAATCCGATGAACGAGCCCGGCGATAGAAGGAGATTGACGCCTGCTACGACCGCTATCTCGACACGACCGCTTTCGACGGCCGCCATGGCTTCGGAAAAGGCCACCAGAGACGACGAACAGGCTGTGTCGACGGTAAAGCTCGGTCCACGCCAATCGAAAACATAGGAAATCCGGTTCGACACGATGGACAATGTATTGCCCGTCATGAAGTGGCTTTCGATCGCCGCCGGATCGGTCATATGGAGGTTGCCGTAGTCGAGGCTCGACGCCCCGACGTAAACGCCAACTTCCTTGCCGGCGAGGGACGACGGCGCAATCCCGGCGTCCTCAAGAGCTTCCCAGACTACTTCGAGCAGCAAGCGCTGCTGGGGATCGATCTGCCGCGCTTCGCGGGGCGATATCCCGAAAACCGTGGGATCGAAAGCGAAAGGCTCGCTCAGATAACCGCCGTTGAAAGTGTAACTGAAGCCCGGCTCGGTTGCGCGCGGGTGCTGGTATTTCTCGGCGCGCCAGCGCCCGGCCGGCAACGCGCCAACCGTGCAGCGCCCGGATTCCAGGACATTCCAAAAGGCGGATTCGTTGGGTGCGCCGGGCAATCTGCACGCTGCGCCAACTACCGCGACGGGGGCCGATCCGACCCGGAAAATGCTTACCGGTTCATTCATAACCGTTCAGTCGGCCTCCACGCCTTCGCCATCGGGGCACGCATTCTCTTTGCATAGCAACGGATTGCGTGATCATTCAAGCGAACGAGGCGCATTACAACAAGCAAGGACTAACCATGATTGGCTCCGGACTCTACCGCGCAAGCGTCATGACAGAAAGGCCGCCAGTCCGGGACGCCGGTCTGTAACCGCATCAGACCGCGAGCGCAAGTTTGCAGGCCATCGCCACGGACGTGCCAATCAACATATTGAAATATATTGATTTTTTCTACAGCTTTGCGACTATCGCAAGAGCGACCGCTCTTACAAGACGCGCCGAACAGCGTTAACCACGCTGAAAAATTTTAACTATTTTGTTTACGGATGACGGTTCCGGGCGCCTGTTGAAGCGAACAGATCTTTGGCTGAGGTAACAACCCGTTAGCAAAGTTGACCACTCCGAATAGCCGAAAATGCTGCATTGCAGCATTTACATCACAGTATCGAGGGTGATCAGGGTCAGAGGATATGAATGGTGGGCGCGACAGGGATTGAACCTGTGACCCCTCCCGTGTGAAGGGAGTGCTCTCCCGCTGAGCTACGCGCCCGACCGATCCTTGCGGACGGACTTCGTTTACGGAGCGCACCGGTTCAAGTCAATCGCTTTCCGCGTATGCGCATGAGCGACCGTCCCATCCACCGGTTCTGCAGACATTTTCGCTAAGTAGCCGGCGTGGTTAAGCGAATCTTCATCGTGTGCCTGAATATTGGGCTCGTCTTCAGTTTTCAGCTTAACGGGTTCCCATGCGACGCTCTCTCGCCCTGGACGGCGCCTTGCCACACTATTTCCTCCCATTCGTGGCGGCCATGATCGCTCTGGCGAGTTTGAAAGCCCCTGCGCAGGCACAGACCTCATCAACTTTTGTGATTGCGGCAACGGACGGGTATGGCGTCGCCGAGTGCCTGACCAGCGGTGGCCAGTGCGGTCAGATCGTGGCCAACGCCTGGTGCGAAGCTCACGGGTTTGCCGAAGCCCTGGCCTTCGGCCTCGCCAGCGACGTAACCGCCACCATCAACCGCGCCTCTGCGGCTCCCGCGCCTGAAAAAGGCGCGATCATCATCCGCTGCAAGGAATAGGGCGTCAGTCCTTCAGCCAGTCGCTGCATCTGATTGCGCCGGTTGAACCCCATGGCATGACCGGCACCGTCGATGTCGAATTCTTCGGCGATCCCTCGATCAGTCGGTCCGAATAGACCATGTAGACGAGAACATTGCGCTTCTCGTCGCAACCGCGCACAATCTGCATCTTCTTGAAAATGAGCGATCGGCGTTCGCTGAACACCACATCGCCCTGTTTGAACTTTTCGGTGAACTTCACCGGTCCATATTGGCGGCAAGCCAGAGAAATATCGGACACTTCCTCGGCCACGCCGAACATGCCCGCCAGACCGCCCCGTTCGGGCACCGTATAGTGACAGGCGACGCCATCGACGACCGGATCGTCAATCGCATAGGTCGCGAGTTTGTCATTGGGCGTCAAGAGCTTGAAGACCGTAGACTTGCGGAAAATCAGATCGGGCCCATCAGCAGCGGCAGCGGAAAAGCCCGCAAGAATCCCGAAGGCCAAGGCGGCGGCGCGCAGGGGGGCGGCAAAAGCAATCATTTTCATCTCCAGACCAACGCGCCACATATGGAGCGTCTTCAAGCTTGCCGAAAGACCGAAGTGGTGAGGATTTTTTGACGTCGCCGCCATGTTATGGTCATCAAGGCGGATCAGATGAACATGTTAACCAGTTTGATCGATTCTCTGCGATTAAATTTGGTGAGACGAATCAATGCCTCCCCGCCCGCGAGGGACTGGAGGTCCGAACGAGGCCAGACGGGACTGTCGCCAGATGTCAGCTGACTTGATCAGCCCTAACGGACCCGGAACCCTGCCGCGCGGATGGTTGCAGCTGGCGCGCGCAGCCGTGTTCGTTTTGGCCAGTCTGCAGGGGTCTTCGGCTATCGCACAAGCCATTGATTGCGGGCGGCTTCAGGCGCAGATCGCCACGCTCCCGCGCGGTGGCGATCCGGCTGGGACAGCGAAATATGTGCAGGCGGCCCAGAAGCAGAGATCCGAGATCGACCGGACCGCCAATTACGCCAGGTCGCTTGGGTGCGATCGTCAGCAGTTTCTGTTTTTCGGCAGCCCGCCGCCGGCGCAATGCGGTCCCATTCAGGCTCAGATCGCCCGCATGCAGGCGAACCTGCAAACGCTGACCGCTCAGGCGCAGCGCGCCGGCGGCGATGCCGCGCGGCGCGATCTGACGGCCCGCTACAACCAGTATTGCCGGAACGGAGAGGCCAAGGGCTTCCTTGAACAATTGTTCGGCGGACGCGAGACCGAAGAGGATATGGTCGACGAATTGCCGCAAATCGACCCCGAGGATCTGGCGCCGCGCGGCGGCCCGAAAGCCGTTTGCGTGCGCACATGCGACGGCGCCTTCTTCCCGATCAGCTACACTGCCACCAAGCGGCGCATGGGGTCATTGAGCGAGCTTTGCACAGCGCTCTGCCCCAATGCCGAAACGGAGGTCTTCACCTATTCGATGTCACGTGACATCGACGATTCGGTCTCGGCCAGCGGCCAGACCTACAAGTCGATGCCCTATGCGGGAAAATACCGGGCGAAATTCGACCCCACGTGCTCATGCAAGGGGAAGGACCAGAGCTGGGTGGAGGCTCTGGCGGACGCCGAGCGTATTTTGGGCAAGACCAAGACAGACCTGATTGTCACACAGGAAAAGTCGGACGAACTTTTCCGGGCAAGGCCGGGCCAGAAGAACGCCAAGACTCCGCCGAAAAAGAAGGATGTCGTCGAGGAGACCGCTTTCGAAAACGCGGAATCCGAGGACAAGTCAGCGCCCCCGCAAGCCAATTCCGGCATCGAAGCCGGAAATCTCAATCCGGGCCGTGTCTTCGGCCGCAAGGATGGCGAAGAACGCCAGATGCCGGGCCCGGACGGAGTTACGAAACGCGTTCGAATAGTCGGGCCGACGCTTTAAGCTTTCCAATCAGCGGTAAAAGCACGGCCAGTTCCGGGCCAGAGTCCCGCCCCGTCAGCGCAAGCCGCAGCGGGTGGAAAAGTTCCCTGCCCTTGCGGCCTGTCTTTTCGCGCACGGCCTTCGTCCAGTTCGACCATGTGGTCGCGTCCCACGGCTCGTCGGGTAAAAGCCCTGCGGCGGCGGTGGCAAGTTCCGCGTCCTCGATCACTGCCTCGATCTCGCCTTCGACCACGCGCCACCAGTCGACGATGTCGAGAAACGTCGCGAGATTGCCGCGCACCGCGAGCCAGAAGGCTTCGGCTTTGTGGCCGACCACATCGTGCGGAGCGAGACGGTCGCGCACCGCCTCGAACGGCAGGGCGTGAAGCGTACGGGCCGACAAGGCGTCGAGTTCGGCAGGATCGAATTTCGCCGCATTGCGTGACACATGCGACAGATCGAACGTCGCCATCAATTCATCGAGAGAGGCGACCGCATGAACGCTGTCGGATGAGCCTGTCAGGACGGCCAGCGAGGCCACGGCCAACGACTCGATGCCTCCGTCGCGCAGCCCGCCGATGGACAGCGCGCCAGAGCGTTTCGAGAGCCCTTCGCCGCTCGCTGTCGCCAGCAGGTTGTGATGACCGAAGACCGGCGCGCGGCCGATTCCCGCCAGCGTTTCGAAAATCTGGATCTGCACGGCGGTGTTGGTGACGTGATCCTCGCCACGGATGACATGGGTAATGTGCAGGTCGATGTCGTCCACCACGGACGGCAGCGTATAGAGATAAGTGCCGTCCTCGCGGATCAGCACCGGATCGGACAGGGAGGCGCAGTCGATATGGCTGGGGCCACGCACCAAATCGGTCCATTCAATCGTGCGGTGATCGAGCTTGTAACGCCAGTGGGCCTTGCGCCCTTCGGCCTCAAGCCCGGCACGCTCTTCATCCGACAACACCAGCGCGGCGCGGTCATAGACAGGCGGCAGGCCGCGGGCGATCTGGCGCTTGCGGCGACGGTCGAGTTCATCCGCCGTTTCGTAGCAGGGATAAAGCAGGCCGGCGGCTTTCAGCCTTGCGGCGGCGGCATCGTATAAAGTGAAACGCTGAGACTGGCGCACCGTCAGGTCTGGAATAGCGCCCAGCCAGGCAAGATCGACCTCGATAGAGGCGGCATATTCCTCTTTTGACCGCTCAAGGTCGGTATCGTCGAAGCGGAGCACGAAACGCCCGCCGCCGCGCCGGGCGAACAGATAGTTGAACAGGGCCGTGCGGGCATTGCCGATGTGAATGCGGCCGGTGGGCGACGGGGCGAAGCGGACGATGGGTGCGGTCATAGTCACGTCTTAGTGCAGAAAATGCGCGGCGTCAGCCTGTTCGGCGCGCCCGGCTGCCGGACTGCGCAAGCTGTGCGCAGGTCGCGCGCAATTTGACCGGATTTGAGGATCATTCGGGCAGGCCATCTCCCGGAAAGATTTGCCGAACCAAAACAGCGGGATTACACTTTGTGAGTCGTCAACAATCGAAAGGAGGTGATCCAGTGTCTCATTGTCATATGCCGTGGTCTTCGGTGACTGGGTTCTGGGCTCTCGTTCGTGTGGAGTCCCGCCCCGCGTGAGCGGCGCTTCGTAATTCCAGTTTCGGCCTCGGCCAGACAATGGAAGGGCCGTCCGCAAGGACGGCCCTTCTTTTTTACTCGCGAGCGCCAGAATCGAACTGCCTATTTCTTTTTCTGGTAGTCGACCTCGTCGCCCTCCCGATGCTTCATCACAGCGTGCACCTTTTCAAGAAGCGGTTTGGGCGTATTCAGGATCTCCTGCGTCAGACGCTGGACTGTTTCACCGTCCATGCTGGGGCCAACCTCGGCGGCCTGCTTGGCCGCCTCGGCCAGAAAGTCAGGATCCTCCATAGTCGCCATAAAGGCCTTGCGCAGCGCCGCAACCCTTTCGGGCGGAACGCCCGCATTGGTGGCCATCGGCCGCGTCAGGGCGGCGACATTGGAGAAGAAATCAAAAATCTGCTTTTCCTCTGCGTTCTTCGCCAGATCGCTTAGAAGCGGAACATCCGGCAGTTCAGGTTCCTTCTTCAGTCCCACCTGAAGCAGGAGGTTGAGCTTCCTGTCTCGCACCCAGGCGGGAGAGGTCGTCTTGTATGCGGCCCATGTGGCCGATGCGCGACCGTCGATTTCCAGTCGTTCCATGGCGATGGCGTCATCCCCTTCGTAGCCGTAGATGACCTTGAATTTCGTCCCGAGCAGATTGTTGTAAACGGCTGGCAATTGCGCCGAAATTGAGCCTGCACCCGAGGTGCCGAGATGCGCCACGTTGCGACGTGCATCGTCAAGAGTCTTCACTTTTGACTCATGCCAGGTGACCAATACCGGATTGGAGGTGCTGACATTGCCGATCCACTGAAACTGCCCCATGTCGGCTTTCAGACTGTCGCCGAAGAAATTGAGCGCCTGATACATTGCGATGCCGAGTGAAGGAATGATCAGGGTCGTTCCGTCCTTGGGAGCAATCTGCGCGACATGGTTCGTGGCCAGCAAGCCGCCGCCACCAGGCATATTCACCGGCACGGATGTCGGATTGCCCGGAATATGTTTCACTATATGGCGACCAATCAGGCGAGAATAAATGTCGTAAGATCCGCCCGGCGCGCTGCGGATGATCACCCTGATCTGCTTGTCCTTATAAAAGGCCGCGACAGAATCCTGCGCGACAGCTTCGCCGGGAGGCACAACAAATCCGGCAGAAATGCCAGACAACATAATGCCGAAAGCAATGCGCGAAGCGTCGCGTCGTGCGTGAAGCATGAAATCCTCCCATATGTCGATGTCCCGGAGACCGGGCATCGCCCTCAAGGGAAGACTAGGAGTAACAAGCTCAGGCAGCAAGGGCCTGTCCGAGCCAGTTAGATTGCCTATTCCTCGAAACGCTCCGCGCCCCCGATCACCTTCTTTGGCGCTATCGAGGCATCGGGCGCTTTTGCGGCTTCGCCTGAATCGCGGAAACGGTTGACGATGGGATAGCGGCGGTCGCGGCCGAAGTTCTTCTTCGTCACCTTCACGCCGGGCGCAGCCTGACGACGCTTGTATTCGGCGATGTAGAGTAGACGTTCGACCTTCTTCACGACCTCTATGTCGTGGCCGCGTGTGACTATTTCCGAGACGCGCATTTCGCGCTCGACAAGACATTCCAGAATATCGTCCAGAACCTCGTAGGGCGGCAGTGAATCCTGATCCTTCTGGTTCTCGCGCAGTTCTGCTGTCTGCGGCTTTGTGATGATATTCTCGGGGATGACAATTCCGTCCGGCCCCAGCGCGCCAGCGGGTTTCCACCTGTTGCGCAGGGCCGCGAGGCGGAACACCTGCAACTTGTAGAGATCCTTGATCGGATTGAACCCGCCGTTCATGTCGCCGTAAATCGTCGCGTAGCCGACCGACATTTCGGACTTGTTGCCGGTCGTCACCAGCATGGAGCCGAACTTGTTCGAGACCGACATGAGCAGCGTTCCGCGTGCCCGGCTTTGCAGATTTTCTTCGGTCGTATCGCGCGGCCGGTCGGCAAACAGCGGCTTAAGGACAGCTTCAAGACCTTCCGCGACTGGCGCAATCGACAAGGTATCATAGCGGACGCCCAGCGCCTTCGAGCATTGCTGCGCATCAGCAAGCGATTCGTCCGACGTGAATCGGTAGGGCAGCATGATGCAATGAACGCGCGACGGCCCCAGCGCATCGACGGCGAGAGCAGCACAAAGAGCAGAATCGATGCCGCCCGACATGCCCATGACGACGCCCGGAAAATTGTTCTTGTGCACGTAGTCGCGGAGACCAAGCACGCAGGCGGCATAATCTGCTTCGTCGCCTTCCGGCGTCGTTACGCGAGGCGCCTCGATACAGATCCATTCGCCGTCCTGCCGTTCCCACACTGTCTTGCAGATGGTCTCGACAAAGGCCGGCAATTGCGCCGACAGGGAACAATCGCCGTTCAGCGCGAAGGATGCTCCGTCGAAAACGAGCTCGTCCTGTCCGCCGACCTGATTGAGGTAGATCATCGGCAGACCGCTTTCGCGCACGCGCGCCACCGCGACGTTCACCCGTTCGTCATTCTTGCCGCGCCAATAAGGAGAACCATTGGGGACGAGCAGAATTTCCGCACCGGTTTCGGCGAGACATTCGACGACTTCCTCACTCCAGATGTCCTCGCAAATCGGAACGCCCAGCCGCACGCCACGAAAGGCAATCGGGCCCGGCAGAGGGCCGGAGCGGAACACGCGCTTCTCGTCGAACACGCCATAATTCGGCAAATCGACCTTGAAACGCACCGCCTCGATGCGTCCATGATCCAGCAAAGCGACCGCATTGTAGACCGCGTCATCTTCCGCCCACGGTAGTCCAACCAGCAGCGCCGGGCCGCCATCGGCGGTTTCGCGGGCGAGGTCTTCCAGTGCTGCGCGGCAGGCCTCCTGAAAGGCAGGTTTGAGAACCAGATCCTCGGGCGTATAGCCCGCCAGAAAAAGCTCGGAAAACAGCACAAGATCTGCGCCGAAAGCGGCGGCCTGCGCGCGCGCGGCGCGAACGCGGGCGGCATTGCCGGCGATGTCGCCCACCGTGCAACCGATTTGGGCAAGAGCGATTACGAGACGATTTGCGGGGGAAGTTTTGGCCATCATCCAGCGGGTTTAGCCGCCCGCGCGCCATGCGGCAATCGGGCGGAAATTTAACCGGACTTGGGCAGGCTTGACCGCATATGGATTTTTTGTTAGTGAATATTCACTTACAATATTTCAGGCTCGACCGGGGCCGGGGCGGAGACAGGCAATGTTTGGCAATTTGATGAAATCGCGGCGCTTTGCGCCCCTGTTCTGGTGTCAGTTCTTTTCGGCATTCAACGACAATTTCGTCCGCAACATGCTGGCTATGCTGATCCTGTTCCGGCTCGGCGACGAGCTGGCCGGTTCGCTGATCACGCTGGCGGTGGGCATTTTCATTTTGCCCTCGATCTTTCTGTCGGCGCCGGGCGGTGAAATCGCCGACGCCAACGACAAGGCGCACATCGCACGCCGGCTGAAATTCGGCGAGATTTTCGTCCAGATGGTTGCAGCTGCGGGGTTCCTGTTCGGATCGCTGCCGCTGCTTTATCTGGCTTTGTTCGGCCTCGGCGTTATTGCGGCGCTGTTCGGGCCGATCAAGTACGGCATTCTGCCCGATCATCTGGAAACATCCGAATTGCCCGCCGGCAATGCGCTGGTGGAAGGCGCGACCTTTCTGGCGATCCTGCTTGGTCTTGTGGTTGGCGGCTATGCGGCTTCGGGCGATCGTTCGGCCTGGAGCGTGGTCGTTCAGTTGATGCTGGTCGCCGTCGCCTGCTGGCTGGCGAGCCGCTGGATACCCGCAACCGGTGTGGCGGCTCCGGGACTGAAGGTCCGCCCGAATATTTTCGCCTCTACCGCCGCGATGGTGCGCGAGTTGAAGCAGGACGCGCGCCTGTGGGCCTGCGGCCTTGCGGTGAGCTGGTTCTGGATGACGGGCGCGATTGCGCTGTCGCTAGTGCCGGTGGTTATTCGCCATCGTATCGGCGGCGGCATCGACGTTGAAACCGCGATCAGCGCTCTGTTCGCCATCGGCATCGCCGTCGGCTCCGTTCTGGCGGCGATCATTGCCCACGGGCGCATCATGTTGCTGCCGGTGCCGCTGGCCGGCCTCGGCATGGCGGCATTCCTGATCGACCTCGGCTTCGCCACCATGGGCCTGCCGCAGGCGTCCACAGACATCGGACTGGGTAGCTTCCTGTCAAGCGCTGTCGGCATGCGCATCGCCATCGATGTACTCGGACTGGCGGGCTGCGGCGGCTTGTTCGTGGTGCCGGCATTCTCTGCCGTGCAGGCATGGGCAGGCGAGGATCGCCGTGCGCGCGTCGTAGCCGCCGTGAATATCGTCAATTCCATCTTCATCGTCGGCGGATCGCTGACGACAGCCTTGCTGCAATGGCACGGAATCGGATTGAGCGAACCGACGCTTCTGCTTGGCCTTGGCCTGCTCAACGCGATAGCTGCCTTTGTGTGGATCAAGATTCTGCCCGGTCACTTTGTATCAGACCTGCTGAATCTCATCTTCAGACTGGTTTATCGGCTCGAAGTGAAGGGCCTCGAAAACCTCCCGCCTTCAGGCACCCCCTGTGTGATCGCGCTCAATCACGTGTCGTTCCTTGATGCGCCGGTGATCCTGTCGATCCTCGACGAGAAGCCGGTTTTCGCCATCGACTGGCAGATCGCGAACGCGTGGTGGGTCAAGCCGTTCCTGTCCATTGCGCGCTGCTATCCGATGGACCCCACACGCCCGCTTTCGACGCGTGGCCTCATCAACGAAGTGAAGGCCGGGCACAGGCTGGTGATTTTCCCGGAAGGCCGCATCACCGTCACCGGAAGCCTGATGAAGGTTTATGACGGCGCAGCGATGATTGCCGACAAATCAGGGGCCGTTGTGATTCCCGTGCGTCTCGACGGACTGGAGCGCACGCATTTCTCACGCATGCCTGTCGGGATGATCCGCAAGAAGCTGTTTCCGAAAGTGCGCGTCACGATCCTCCCCGGTACGCCGCTCAGGATCGACGAGAATGTCTTCGGTCGCAAACGCCGTCAGCAGGCGGGTGCCGCCTTGTACGATCGCATGTCGGATCTGATCTTCCGCACGTCCAACACCGACCGGACGATCTTTCAGGCCATTCTGGACAGCGCCAATCTCCTCGGCACGTCACGTACGATGCTGGAAGACCCGCTGGGCGGCTCGCTGACCACCCGCAAAGCGCTCATCGGCGCTGCCGTTCTGGGCCGCAAGATTCAGGCGATCACCGCTGATGCGGAAATCGTCGGCATGATGTTGCCGAATGCGAATGGCGCTGCGGTCACATTCATGGCGCTGCAGTCAGGCGGTCGCATCGTGGCGATGCTCAACTATACTGCCGGCATCGCCAATCTGGTTTCAGCCTGCGGCTCTGCGCGGGTGAAGACCGTCCTTACTTCAAGAGCCTTTGTGGAAAAGGCCAATCTGCAAAATGTGGTCGCCGAACTCGGCAAGCATGTATCCATCTGCTGGCTGGAAGATCTCCGCAAGGAGATCGGAGCGCTCGACAAGTTGCGCGGATTGCTGGGCGCCATGCGTCCTTTAACGACGAGCGCGGCGCCGGACGATCCCGCCGTCGTGCTCTTCACCTCGGGCTCAGAAGGCGCGCCCAAGGGCGTGGTTCTGTCGCACAGAAACATCGTATCCAATGTTGCTCAGATCAACGCACGCTTCGACATCACGCCCGCCGACATCGTCTTCAATGCATTGCCGGTGTTTCATTCCTTCGGCCTGACGGGCGGCATGCTGCTTGGCATGCTTTCGGGCATGAAAGTCTATCTCTATCCGTCTCCCCTGCACTACCGGCAGATTCCGGAAATCGTCTACGGCATCAATGCGACCGTACTGTTTGGAACAGATACGTTCGTCAACGGCTATGCGCGTATGGCGAACCCTTATGACTTCCGCTCGCTGCGTTACATCATCGCTGGCGCGGAGCCGGTGAAGGCCGAGACCCGCAGGCTCTATTCCGAGAAATTCGGACTCAGAATTCTGGAAGGGTATGGCGTGACCGAAACCGCGCCGGTGCTGGCTGTCAACTCGGCGATGTTCAACCAGGTCGGCACGGTCGGCCGACTCATGCCGGGCGTCGAATACAAGCTCGAAACGGTTCCCGGCATCGACGATGGGGGGCGACTGCATGTGCGCGGCCCCAATGTGATGCTCGGATATTATCGCGCCGACAATCCGGGCGTTCTGGAAGAAACGCCCGGCGGCTGGCACGATACAGGCGATATCGTCACGGTCGATCCGCTGACTTTTGTGACCATCAAGGGACGCGCGAAACGGTTTGCGAAGATTGCGGGCGAGATGGTTTCGCTGGCGGCTGTCGAACTCATGTGCTCGGGTCTGTGGCCCGAACATCCGCCCGCCCTTGTGTCGGTTCCCGATGCCCGCAAGGGCGAGCGGCTCATCATGGTGACCACCAAGCCGGAGGCCACTCGCGCAGAAGTTCAAGCCTATATGAAGTCGCGCGGCGCGACCGAACTTATGA
Source organism: Beijerinckiaceae bacterium (assembly GCA_947478455.1). Lineage (GTDB taxonomy): Bacteria > Pseudomonadota > Alphaproteobacteria > Rhizobiales > Beijerinckiaceae > Terripilifer. The sequence continues at coordinate 30,923 of CANJWR010000024.1, forward strand.
TGCCAGGCGACATCATGTGTGTTGACGCCCTGCCGCTGCTGGGCTCCGGCAAGACCGACTATGTGGAACTCAACCGCATGGTGCGCGAGCGCGTCGATGCGGCGAAGCAGGCCTGACCGGTGCTACCTGTTGCAGAAAAGGTGCGCCGCAGCGGCCGCGACACGCGACAGCGTATCGAGACGGAAGCCCTGCGGCTGTTCGCCCTGAAGGGCGTAGACGGAACATCGATTCGTGATATCGCGCTGGCGGTGGGGGTCGCCGACGCGGCGCTCTACCGTCATTTCAAATCGAAGGACGAAATCGCCGAGAGCCTGTTCCGGATGCACTATGCAAAACTGGCGAAGGACATTGCGGCCATCAGCAGCGAGACAGTTGACTTTCCAACGCTGGCCCGGCGACTGATCGGTCTATTCTGCCAACTGTTCGACGAAACGCCGGATGTGTTTCGCTTTCTCCTGATGAACCAGCATGCGCATCTGCAAGAGATCGACGATGACGAAAACGTTGTGCGTCATTTGCACTCCATCATGCAAAATGCCCGGGACAGTGGTCAGATCGGCATCGCCGACGCTGACCTCGCCGCCGCCATTGCGCTCGGGGCCGTCGTGCAGCCGGCGACGTTCAAGCTCTACGGGCGACTGCCCGGCGCACTTTGGACCCATGCGGAAACGATCTCAAAAGCAGTCATCCGGGCATTGGGCGGTAGGGACGATTAAAGTTTCCCGGCTGAAAAACGGGACGCGGCACGTTCGCGCTGGAAACGCCCTTCGAGTAAAACTTGTCTTGGCGAAGCCTCGCCTAGACGCCATATATAAATCGAGAATTTCAATCCCGGAAGGTTCCGATGCGCACAGATGCCGCCAAGCCGCCAGTTCGTCTCGTCGACTACCGGCCGCCCGACTATCTGATCGATCGCGTCGAACTCGATATCAATCTTCACCTCACGCGCACGAAAGTGCGCGCCCGCCTGTCGATCCGCCCCAACGCCGCAGGCGAGCCCGGCGCGCCTCTTGTGCTTGATGGCGACGGACTGCACGCCCAGTCCGCAACTGTCGATGATCGCTCGTTGAAGTTTGACGAGATCGTCGTCACGCCGGACAAATTTGTTTTGCCCAAGCCGCCGCAACAGCCCTTTACGCTCACTATCGAGACGTTGGTCGATCCTTCCGCGAACACGCAATTGATGGGGCTTTACAGGTCCGGCTCTGCCTATTGCACACAATGCGAGGCGGAAGGCTTCCGGCGCATCACGTATTTCCTCGACCGGCCAGACGTGCTGGCGATCTATACGACGCGCGTCGAGGCCGATCGTCAGGAAGCGCCTGTGCTCCTCGGCAACGGCAACCTTGTCGAAGCGGGAGGCATCGAAGGCGGAAACCGGCATTCCGCAATCTGGTACGATCCGTTCCCGAAGCCGAGCTATCTGTTTGCGCTCGTTGGCGGCGATCTCGGCTGCCTGTCCGACACGTTCACCACAATGTCTGGCCGAACGGTGAAACTTGGAATCTATGTCGAGCATGGCAAGGAAATCCGCGCGTTTTACGCGATGGACGCCCTGAAACGTTCGATGAAGTGGGACGAAGACGTTTTCGGCCGCGAGTACGATCTCGATGTTTTCAACATTGTCGCCGTGTCGGATTTCAACATGGGCGCGATGGAGAACAAGGGGCTCAACGTCTTCAACGACAAGTATGTTCTGGCCCTGCCGGAGACCGCGACGGATGCAGACTACGCCAATATCGAAGCCATTATCGCGCACGAATACTTTCACAACTGGACCGGCAACCGCATCACGTGCCGCGACTGGTTCCAGCTTTGCCTCAAGGAAGGCCTGACAGTTTTCCGCGATCAGGAGTTTTCATCTGATCAGCGGTCTCGCGCCGTCAAGCGCATAGCGGATGTGCGCGCTCTTCGGGCGTCACAATTCACCGAGGACGCAGGTCCGCTTGCCCACAACGTCCGGCCGGAAATTTATCACGAGATCAACAACTTCTACACGCCGACCGTCTACGAAAAAGGCGCCGAGGTTATTCGCGTTTTGAAAATCCTGCTTGGTGACGAAGCTTTTCGGAGCGGTATGGATCTCTATTTCGAACGTTATGATGGCACGGCGGCGACGGTTGAACAATTTGTCGAATGTTTCGCCCGCTCTTCAGGCCGCGATCTGTCGCAATTCATGCTGTGGTATTCGCAGGCCGGAACGCCTGTGGTGAAAATTGACGCCAGCTACGATAGCGCTGCGAAATCTCTCACTCTCGATCTGTCGCAGCATACGCCTCCTACGCCCGGACAGGACACCAAGAAACCTCTGGTCATTCCTGTGCGGCTCGGCCTGCTCGATCAAAGCGGTTCGGAAATCCGCCTCGCGACGGAGGCCGGCAACCATGCCGCTACCGAGCACGAACTCTCGACAGGCGTCATCGAGCTCAATCAAGACACGCGGCGCGTAGTCTTTACGGGCGTCAACAACAAGCCGACCATTTCGGCGTTGCGCGGCTTCTCCGCCCCAGTTCGGCTAGAGGCAGACTTCACGTCGGCCGATCTTCTGTCCATGCTGGCGCACGACACGGATACGTTCAATCGCTGGCAGGCGGCGCAGACTTATGCGACGAACCTGCTTGTGGACTCGTCGAAAGCTATTCGAAAGGGTCTTGCGCCGGTCAATGATCCAGCCTTCGCCGAAGGTCTCGGGAAAATTCTGGTCTTGGGTCTGGACGACCCCGCCTTTGCGGCCCTTGCATTGTCACTGCCTGGAGAAAGCGACATTGCGCGGGAAATCGGTTCCGATGTCGATCCGGATGCGATCTATCAGGCCCGCAGGGCCCTGCGCCAGTCGGTGGGAGTTGCGCTGGCTTCGAAGCTGATCGACATTTACAACCAGCTCACAACGACGGAGCCGTTCAGTCCCGACGCCACGAGCGCGGGACGTCGCTCCTTGCGCAATGTTGCGCTCGATCTCTATGCGGCAGGCAATCCAGGTGACGCATCGGAAATCGCGATGCGGCAATTCTCGATGTCGCGCGACATGACGAACCGCTTCTCGGCGCTCGGCATTCTGGCGCATATTCCGGGCGACACGCGCGAACACGCGCTCGACTCGTTCTTCCGCGCCCATGCGGGCGATCCTCTCGTGATCGACAAATGGTTTGCGCTTCAGGCGATGATCCCGGAAGCGGGCACCCTGGCCCGCGTCCGTACACTGATGGAGCACCATACATTCTCGTTGAACAATCCGAACCGGCTACGCTCACTGGTCGGCACATTCTCCATGGCCAATCCCACGCAATTCAACGCTGCGGATGGCAGTGGCTATGATTTTCTGGCCGATCTCGTCGCCACCATGGACAAGCGCAATGCGCAGGTCGCGGCGCGCCTGCTGGTTGCGTTCAAGAGCTGGCGCAATCTCGAACCCGGCCGACGCGCCCTGGCCGAGGCAGCCTTACGCCGTGTCCAGGCCATCGCTCAGCTGTCGCCCGATGTCCGCGACATTGTCGAGCGGTCGCTAGCGTAAGGGAAACCTCCGGCCTCATTTCTCGCACGGCGAGTCCTGCGGCCTTGAGACTCGTCTGGCGTGTGGCCTGTGGCGATTTTTTTGCGTCAACGATTCATTAATATCTGGACAAATCAGCCCCTCAAGATTCAGATGGTCCTGATTCGAAGCGATGCGGCACATGGCTTCGAATCATCGAAAGATCGAGGGGGCCAACCATGGCGCGTGCAAGCGTCGCCAATATCTCTGTTTGCGCAGAGGTATCGCGAGAATCCGTGCGTTCAAAATCCGCACGATTTTACATTGACGTTACGGAAAGGGTGCGCGCGCTCTCGCGGCTTGTTCCCTATTTCGCAGCGCTGTTTCTCGCATCGCTCTGCCTGATCGGCATAGTCTTTACCTTTCAACTCAAGGACTGGATCGTATCGGACGCTATCTCCGAAATGGAGATGATCGCCTCCGCTGTCGCGGCGCAACTTGATCGTGAAGTCCTCGACGGCAATCGGTTGACACCGGAAATACTGGCCGAAGCAGCATTTCCCGGACGCGTCATCCTGAATGGTCGCCGTGTTCTCATTGCTGACATGTCGGGAAAGATTATAGCCAGCGCCCCGAAGGGCGAGACTGCCAGTCAGATATCCGATGTTCTCGGCTCCTCACAGCCGCTGACCACTTTCGCCGAAAAGGCCGGCGTCCTTACCCTCGTCACACCTGCAGGAACCGAAATTCTTGCGACAGTGCATAGCTTGCGAGCGCCACTGGGCCAGGTTGCTCTGGTGCAGCCCGTCACCGACATGCTGGCAGGGTGGCGCGCAGCTGCAGGGCGCATTGCGATGCTGATCGGCGCCTCAGCCCTGGCGACGTTTGTGGTCGCCGTTGCATACATGCGGCAGGTCCGGCGCGCACGCGAGACCAATGATCAATGCGACGATCTGAACGAACGCATCAATACGGCGCTGACGCGGGGCCATTGCGGCCTTTGGGACTGGGATATCGGACGCGGACGTATTTACTGGTCTGGCTCCATGTTCGAATTGCTCGGAATGGATCCCGAGGCTCGCTACCTGTCGGTGGCGGACGCGAACAATCTTCTGCATCCTGACGAAATCGATCTCACGCAGATTGCCCGGCAGTTGCTGGCATCAGAGACGCGCATGATCGACCATGAGTTCCGCATCAGAAACTCTGCGGGAAAATGGCTCTGGATGCGGGCTCGCGCCGAACTTGTCGCCAAAGGCGCGGAAGCCTCGCCACGCGTTATCGGCATAGCGGTGGATATTTCCGAGCAGAAGGAAATGGCTGAACGCAGCGCTACCGCCGACATGCGCCTGCACGACGCCATTGAGGCCATTTCGGAAGCCTTCGTGCTGTGGGACGCCAACAACTGCCTCGTGATGTGCAATTCCAAATTTCAGAAATTGCACAATTTACCTTTCGATGTTGTCGAGCCGGGCGTTCCCTATGCGCGCGTCATGCAGAGCGGCACTTTTCCGCGCATCCAGTCGGAAGTGGAAGGCGACGACAACGCCGAGGCCTACGAGGCATTGCTAGACGATGGTCGCTGGCTCCAGATCAATGAAAGACGCACCAACGACGGTGGCTACGTTTCGGTAGGAACCGACATCACGTCGATCAAGCGTCACGAAGCACAACTAATGGATTCCGAACGTCGGCTGATGGCGACTGTGGCGGACCTTCGCCGCTCGCGGCAAACACTGGAAACGCAGGCGCGACAACTTGCGGAACTGGCAGAAAAATATCTAGAGCAGAAAGCTGAAGCCGAAATAGCCAGCCGGGCAAAATCCGAATTCCTGTCGAATATGAGCCATGAGTTACGGACGCCGCTCAACGCCATCATCGGTTTTTCCGAAGTGATGGAACAGGAAACATTCGGAGCGCTCGGATCGTCAAAATATCGCGATTACTGCAAGGATATTCAGTCGAGCGGGCAACATCTGCTGGGAATTATTTCAGACATTCTGGATATGTCGCGTCTCGACACCGGCCGTTTCGAACTGGACCGGGAAACGTTCTCGCTGCGCACCGTGCTGGACAGCACTCTGGCCACACTGAAAGAGGTCGCTACCGAAAAGAGGGTCGCCATTCGTGTCGCCCCATTTGTCGATGCCGACCTTGTAGCCGATCGCAACGCTATCGCGCAGGTGCTTCTCAAGCTGACGCGCAACTCAATCAAGTTCACACCGGAAGGTGGTAACGTGACGTTGCATACACGCGTCATCAATGATCACGTCCATATTTATGTCGAGGATACCGGGGTAGGCATTCCGCCTTACGCCATATCGAGCCTCGGGCGTCCATTCGAGCAGATCGCATCGCCGCTTGAAAACGGCTCGAAAGGTTCGGGGCTCGGCCTTGCGATCGCTCGCTGCCTTGTCGAATTGCATGGCGGCTCGCTGCGCATCAAATCGGCGATGGGGCTTGGGACGATCGTGCGCATTCGTATTCCACTTCAACCGCCAGAGCATGAGCAGGCATCCCTCGGCAGCCGCATCAACCGGCTTCGGACGCTGGCGCGCGAGACCGAGGTAGCCGCCTGACTATTGCGAGCCCAGAACCTCGTTAAAGATAGCCCGTACAGCGATGCGCATTTCGGCGAGCGCGCCTTCAAGGGTTCTGAAATCGGGTAGGCCTGCGGCGAGCGATATCCGTCGCTTCACGCTTTCGGGCGTCTGCGCAGGATCGAAGACGCCTTCAACCGTCATGCGGCTGATTTGCATGAAATCTCCGTAGAGCTTGTGTGCGCTCTGGAGCTTCTCGCAGGACGCTGAATCAATCAGCTTCAGTTTTTCTGCCATGGTGATCGTCGACGCGGTATCGGCGGCGAACATTTCCGGATGCTGGGCGCTCCATCGCAAAGTCAGATACTGAGCAAGAAACTCAACGTCGAGCAACCCACCGGCGACGAGCTTGAGATCCCATATATTGTTGTCGCCCTTTTCCTGCGCGATCAGATTACGCATTTCGACAATCGACGCCCGCAACTTCTTGTCATCTGCGTGACTTGCCAATGATGCTTTGACAATCTGCATCACCTCCGCGGCAAGAGACGGATCGCCCGCAATGACGTGTGCGCGCGTGATAGCCATGTGTTCCCAGGTCTCCGCCTCACTCTGCTGGTAGTCGCGGAAACTTCTCAACTGCGTCGCCACGGGCCCCTTGCCGCCCGAAGGGCGCAAACGCATGTCGACTTCATAGAGCCTGCCTCGCCGGGTCGCGACCGTAAGCGCTGAAACGAGGCGTTGTGTCAGACGTGTGTAG
>CANJWR010000025.1 GCA_947478455.1 Beijerinckiaceae bacterium
CTGATAAACCAAGGCGCGGAAAGCCCGAGCGCCGCCTGAAAAAGATCCGTGTCACGCATGCATCAGAAAATACGCGGAGCCAGCGGAAACCAAAATATTCAACTTGTGGTTGAAACCTCTACCCACACGATTCAGCGAAGAGCCTTCTGGAATATATCTGTAACATCCGGCGGTGTCCCGACATTCAAGCGGTCGGGTTAGGAATCAATGAAGCTCAGCGAGCAATCCTCGCGTGGTTCCGCAGCCTAATTCATATAGAACCAAACCAGCAAATGGGGTTGGAATGAACAGGTTGGGAATTGCGAGCACCGCATGGATCATCCTCGCGGCGGGGTTTCTCGTTCTTTTTGTCGGCGGCGGATCGCGTTTCGCCATCGGGTTGACGTTGCGGCCCATGGTGGACGAGTTCGGCTGGCCGCGTAGCCAGATCGGCCTGACGGTCGGCGTTTTTCAAATCGTGTCGGCTGTCTGCATGTTTATCGCAGGCCGCATGGTGGACCGGATGAGCCACAGGCTCGTGCTCGGCTGGGGGCTTGTGGCGAGCGGTCTCGGCATCGGGGCCATGAGTCTCGTGAGCCAGCCATGGCACGCCCTTGTGCTTTTCGGGCTCGTCTTTGCCATCGGAAATGGCGTGGCGTCGACCACCACGGTGGGGGTGATGATCACCAAGGCCTTTCCGGGGCGGACCGGACTGGCGAACGGTTTCGTCACGTCAGGCTCCAGCATGGGGCAATTGGTGATGATCGCCATTCTGGCCGTTGTGCTGGCGCAGATCGGCTGGCGCTGGGTGTTTGTGGCGCTGGGCCTTCTGCATGTCGTGCTTGTGCCGCTATTGCTGTTCGGCGTGCCGGGCGCTCAGGAGGCGCGGGATCGCAAGGCAGCCGCGCCGGCCGAGGGCATGTCGCTGGGCGCAGCGATGCGCACACGGCAATTCTGGCTACTGATCCTCGTCTATGCGATCTGCGGCTTCGACGATTTTTTCGTCGCCACCCATGTGGTCGCCTTCGCACAGGATCGCGGCGTCGACGCCTTCTTCGCCGGCAACCTGCTGGCCGCCATGGGGCTTACGGCATGGCTTGGCGTCGTGACGGCGGGCGCGTGGAGCGACCGGACAGGCCCCGTTCCGGGCGCAGCTTTGTCGTTCGTCGCCCGCATTGCGGTATTCGGCTTGATCGTGGTTGATCAGTCGGTCGTGTCGGTGGCGATTTTCGCGCTGGTGTTCGGGGCGACGTTTTTTGTGACTGCGCCGCTGACGGTTTTGTTCGTGCGTGAAAGTTTCGGGCTCAAAAACCTCGGAGCCCTGACCGGCCTGATCACCATGGCACACCACATCTGCGGTGGACTGGGCGCATGGCTGGGCGGCTATATTTTCGACCGGACCGGAACCTACGACGCGGCCTTCCTGATGACCTTTCTGGCCTCCATCGTGGCGCTGGCGGCGACATTGATGCTGCGGCGTCAGCCTGCGTGAGGCAGAGCAGTCGGCGGCTGCTTTGTGGGGCGGGACAGAATCACGTTGAGCCAGCCCCGGACAAAAGCTGTTTTGGCTTCGGTGACTCGCGAGAATGCCCAGGCGGACAGGAACGCAATGGCGAGAATTCCTGCAGCCAGCAGCCAGTGCGCAGCCGTTGTCGGCACATTGCGCCAGCCGATGCCGAACTGGCGTTGCGCGGCGGCGCAGAGAAACGTGATCAGCGGCATGTGGATCGCGTAGAGCGAATAGGAAAACTCCGACAGCCAAACATGGCCGCGCCAGTTCAAGGCGCGCCAGCCGCTTTTGGCGAACCGCATCGTCAGGAGCAGGTTTGCGAACGACAAAGCGATTGCGAGATCAACCAGATCTCCCAGATAGCCCGATTGCAGATCGGCGAAACGGAACGTCAGGCGGCAACTGACCGATATTATCAAAAAGATCGCCAGCGAGAGCCATTTGCTGCTTATCAGCGCGCGGCGCGGCAGGATCGCGAGAGCACCAGCGACCCAGATGAAGAACCCGAACAGATGCCAGCTTCCGGTGATCGACATTGTAATCAGCAACAGCAAGCCAGCGACAAATCCCAGCGCCCGCGTGCTCGCCGGCAGGTCGCGCATCAACGGCATGCAGAGCAGCGGGAAGGTAATGTAATTCCAGTATTCGTGGGACAGCGTCCAGAGCGCCGAATTCGTGCCCCAGTAGGGGACAAAAATATCCTGCAGGGAAAGCAGGTTGCCGAGCCATAGCCACGCGCCGAAATGGCCGCTGGCGGTCTCCTCCGCATAGATGGATGCGCCGAAGAAATAGCGGCCGAGCATGTCGAAGATCGTCGTTAGCGCCAGCGCCGGCACAAGCACGAGGTAGATGCGGATCGTGCGGTCGAGGCAGTAGCGGCGCATGTCGAGTGAACCTGCCTGCGCCCGTGTCAGCACCGCGCCACCGACCAGAAACCCGGAAAGGACGAAGAACACCACCACCGCCTGATGGGCGAAGCCGTAGAGAAACACCCAAAGCGCCAGTCCCGGACCGCGATGCTCGGCTGGGATGTTTGCCAGAACCGTGAAGGTGCGGTCGTTCAAATGGGTAATGAGGACGCAGGCGGCTGCAATCCAGCGCGATGTGTCGATAAATTTCGAAAGTGTCGCATTCATGAACAGGCGCTCGCCGAACCGTGGACAGGTTCAGCGAGGCTGCAAACATAGCGCCAGAACTTGGAAGAACTGAATTAGCCGCAGGCGGCCTTGCCGCACTTGCGGACGTTATCGACCTTCGCCTTCAACTCGTCGTAGCCGACTGCGCCCACCACCACATCGTCGCCCACCACAAAGGAAGGCGTGCCAGTGAGGCTCAGGCCATCGGCGATCTTCATCACTTCCTCGATAGCGGCGTGAACGTCGGGACGGTCGACGTCCTTGTTCAGGCGGTCCATGTCGACGCCGGATTCCTTGGCGGCGGCGAGCGCCGAGGCCTTGCTGGCCGGCGCGCGGCTCATCAGCAGCTTCGAGTGAAAAGCCCAGTACTTGTCGCCCGAAAGCTGGTTGCGGACGGCGGTGGCGACCTGCGCGGCTTCAACCGAACCCGGTCCGAGCACCGGGAAGTCTTTCAGCACGATTCGGAGATCGGGGTTGGCCTTGATCAGCTTGGCCATGTCATCGAGCGACTTTTTGCAATAGCTGCAATTGTAGTCGAAGAACTCGACGAGCGTGATCTTCCCGTTGGGATTTCCGACGACGGTCTGGTTCTTTGAATCGTAGATCAGCGGCTTGAGTTCGGCGACCGCCCTCGTCCGGGCGGATTCGGCCTCTGCCTTTTCACGGCGATCAAGCTCGATCATCGCGTCGCGCAGGACTTCCGGGTTGGAAAGCAGATAGTCCTTGATGATCGATTGAACTTCGGCCTTTTGCGAAGCCGACATCTGAGCCCTTGCGTCCCCAACCGGAGCGCCAAAAAAGACAGCCAGTCCGAGCGCCGCGACAGTCGCAACAGGACGCAGAAAAGCGGGCAGGGACATCCGGAACTCCTTGAGGGCGCAATCGGGCGCTTCGTGTGCATTCAATATACAAAATTGCGGCGGAATTCCCAAAGGCACAGGCAACACGATGCCGTGACTGTCAGTTTTTCGCCATTGCGGCCCTCACACAGGCCCATTCTGTTGGCCCCTGATGGGGCGAATTGGCGAAAACCGCAATCGTGCAGTCCGGCCTTGCGTCAGGAAAACGATAGATGGCGGCGGTGGTCGTCGGTCCTTGTCCGGTGTGACCGACCATGCGGCCCGCCGGAGCCTTGGGGTCCATCATCACGCCGAGGCCGTAGGAAGGTTGCGCGAAGGGGCGGCCTTCGATCGGTCCGCCGACCACAATCGAGCCGCGCATCTCTTTCAGCAATGGAGCCGGGATGGTCGGGCCCATGATGAGCCGATCCAGAAACAACGCCGCGGAGACGGGCGGGCCGATCAGCAACCCGTGCCCGACCCAGCCCGGATGATAGCGGTCTTCGTTTCCCCACGCTGTGGCAGCAAGATCCTGCGGCGTGCGGGCGAAACGGACGCCCTCGATCTGCATCGGTCGCAACAGCAGCTGGTTGACCGCAGTCTCAATGTCCTCGCCGGTCGTGGCCTCAATCCAGCGGCGCACCAGCAGATAGCCGAGGTTGGAATAAGAGAATTCGCCCGGCGACGGCCGACGCACATGGGGCGCAAGCGTGTGGGCCATAAACTCTTCGTCCGTCCATGGGGGTTCGGCCTTAGCGATGGCCTCCCGATAGACCCTAAGTGAGCAATAGTCGGGAAGTCCGGCCGTATGCTGCAAGAGGGTGCGCAGGGAATAGCTTTCGCCTGCTAAGGGCGCTTCCAGATCAGCTTTGCCGTCGCGAACCAGCGCCAGCACTGCGGCGGCCAGAACCGTCTTGCCGAAACTCCACCACGCAACGGGCGCATCCGTTACCTTACCCTCCGCCGGAACGCCTGCGACGACGCGGGCGACGATCATTTCCTCAGTGGGCACAGTTCTAGATCCGGGGTGGGCGATAGTTGAGAATGTCGTCGGCTTTCAGCCAGCCGGGGGTGCCGGTCTTGAACTGTTTCTGGGCGCGGTCGGCCTGTGTGCGGGCCTCGACATATTTCCCTTGTGCGAAAAGCGCCTCCGCTGCGCTTAGTTGTGCCATGGGGATGTTGCCCTTGCGGTCATAAGCCATGGACAGGAACTGATAAGCGTCGGAATTGTCCTCATCGCGACTGATGACGCCCTGCAAAACCTTGATGGCCTCGTCGACGTCGCGCGGATTGTTCGTCGAGATCAAGGCGTGGCCAAGCATGACGCGAATCGGAGCGCTGATGGCAGCCATAGAAACGGCTTTTCGCAGGGACGGCACCGCCTGAGCGGCGCGGCCGCCCTCCAGCAGCGCCTGTCCTTTCAATTCATGGAAATAGGCGTTGCCGGGTTGAGAGGCGATCAATCCGTCGATCAGACTTGCGGCGTCGGCGACCCGACCGAAGCGGTAAGCCTGAATGGCGCGCGCGTAGCGGCCCGCCAGCGAAGTGTCCGACAGTGGATAGCGTCTGCCGATTTCCGCGGTATCTCCGACGAAAGCCACCAGCTTGGCGCGCGCCAGATCGTGACGGGCCTGCAGGGCGGGCGGATCGACCGCATTCCATGCCGGATTGGCGCGCGCTGCGGTTTCCAGCAGCGCCAGTCTCTCGCTCGGCAATGGATGCGACTGCAGATAGGGGTCGACCCGCGACGTCGCAAAAAGTCCTTCGCTCTGGAAGCGCTTCATGGTTTCCAGCAGGCCCTTCGACGACTGTCCGGTGGCGGCCAGATAGCGAAGCGCCGAGCGGTCGGCCGCCTGTTCCTCAACCCGCTGGTAGGCCAAGAGCGAGCGGGCCACCAGTTCCTGCGGGCCCAGCATGAGGCCCATCATGCCGCCGTTGTCCATGCCGACATTGCCGGGCCGGTTGGCAGAGCCGCCGCGCGTCGTGGTCGCAATGGCCGCCGCAGAAGCCAGCAGGCCGATCACCGAATAGATCTGCGCATTGGCGAGTTCCATACGCAACTGCGCCAGATGTCCGCCCGCCATATGGCCGGTTTCGTGAGCCAGAACGCCGATCATTTCGTTCGGCGTCTTGGCTTCCATGATGGCGCCGGCGTTGACGAAGATCTTCTGGCCGTTGGCCACGAAGGCGTTAAACGACCGATCGCCGATCAGATAGATCTTTGCAGCGGAGGAGTTGATGCCGGCGGCCCGGAAGATGGGGGCCGTATAGTCGCGCATCAATTGCTCGATTTCGGCGTCGCGGATCAGACCTTTCGGCGCGCCGGATTGCTGCGCACTGGCCGGCCATGCGCCAGCGAAGATGCTGACCGCCAGAATTGACGCAATTCCGCGTCGGGCCAGTCCGCCGGAGGCTGGCGACCCTGCTGTCATCCTGCTAGGCATCGGCGCGCGCGCTGCGCGTGAATCGTGTTGGGCCATCGGGGTTCCGTCGAACAAGCGCGATGTGTTTGCTTCTCGCCACATTATGGCGGCAGCGCGGCGACGAAGCCATATGGATTGCACATGCAGGACCGGACAAAACCTATCAATTCTCTGGTGACGCCGTCCCGGCGCAGCCGGGTCACGCCGTTTTACGCAATGGAAGTGCTGTCCGCTGCAGCCGTCGAGGAACGGGCGGGGCGTCACATCGTCCATATGGAAATCGGCGAGCCCGGCGCACAGACGCCACTGTCGATCCGGCAGGCGGCGGCCCGTGCGCTCGAGTCCGAGCGCATGTCCTATACGCCGGCGCTGGGGCGGCCGACCCTGCGCGAGAAGATCGCCCGCCATTACCGCGACGTTTACGGGATCGACGTTCCGGCTTCGCGCATCGCCGTCACCACGGGCTCCTCGCTGGGATTTTTGCTGGCGTTCCTGGTGCTGTTCGATCCCGGCGCGCGGGTGGCGGTGGCGTCGCCTGGCTACCCGGCCTACAGGACCATTCTGGAATCGCAGGGCATCGAGGTCGTGCCCATCGAGACCAGCGCGGCCAGCCGTTTCGTGGTCAATGCGGCGATGATCGAGGCCGAGCATGAGCGCCGTCCTCTAGATGGCGTGTTGCTGATGAGCCCCGCTAACCCCACCGGCACCATGATGACGCCGCAGACGCTGGCCGAGGTCGCCCGTACTTGTGACCGGCTGGGGATCAGGTTCATCTCGGACGAAATCTATCACGGCCTGACCTATGACGCGCCCGCCCGCACGGCGTTGGAATGGTCCGACAAGGTCGTGGTGGTGAACTCGTTCTCCAAGTATTTCTGCATGACCGGCTGGCGCATCGGCTGGCTGGTGCTGCCTGAGGAACTCGTGCGGCCGGTCGAATTGCTGGCCCAAAGTCTGGCGATTTCGGTGCCGACGCTCAGCCAGATCGCTGCCGAGGCGGCTTTCGACGCACGCGAGGAACTCGAAGTCCTCAAGGCCGGCTATGCCCGAAACCGAGCCATGCTTCTGCAGGAATTGCCAGGCATGGGGCTCGGTAATTTCCACCCGGTCGATGGAGCCTTCTATGTCTATTGCGACGTCGGGCATCTCACCAATGACTCAATGGAGTTCTGCAAGCGCCTGCTGGTCGAGGGCGGCGTGGCGGCAACGCCCGGTGTGGACTTCGACCGCGAGCAGGGCCACCGTGCCATGCGGATATGCTTCGCGGGCAGCGAGACGGACGTTCGCGAGGGGTTACGGCGACTGGGAGGCTGGTTGTCGGGTGCAAAAAGATAAGCAATTGCAGATTATTGCACTGTCTGATTGAGAACTAAAATCAAAAAAAGGCGACGCTCGAAAGCGCCGCCCTTTTTATTTCTGTTCAAACGTTCCGGCTCAATTGCCCCCGAAGGTCGCCTTGGCGCGCTGCCACCAGCCGGACTTGCGCTGCTGCGGTGGGGCGGCTTCGGGCTCCTCGATCAGGCGGGCCGGCGGCGGCTCGTAGGCTGCCGGGGGAAGCGGTTCGGGTGCGGCGGCTGCAACTGGGGCCGGGGCCGCAACAGGCGCAACTTCGACAACCGGCGTCGCAACCCGAGCTTCGACCGGGTGGGGTGCTTCGGCCACGGTCGGCGCGGCTTCAACGGTAGCGGTGACGGGTTCGGGAGCGAAGCGCGGAGCGGGATCGCCATCGACCACGACAGGCGCCGCAATCTGGTCCTCAGTGCTTTCGGCTGGCGATGGAGCCCAGTAGCCGGTCGGCTGCTCGGCGCCCTCTTCGGTCGGGCGAATTTCGCGCACTTCGCCATCACGACGGGTGCGGCGGCCACGGCGACGCCGGCGCTTCCGCTCACCATTCTGTTCGCCGGCCTCAAGTTCGGCTGCATCGGCCTCGACTTCGAATTCGTCGACTTCGCCGTCCGACATGGGAGCCATTTCGGGAGAGATCGCAGCCGGGAGATCGCCGCCGATTTCGGCTGCGAACTGTAGCGCATCGTCGGAAGGCTGCGGGGCGGCAGGATCGAAGACGCCTGAATCGCGCTCGGGGCGACCGCCGCGCCGACGCCGACGCCGGCGCTTGCGACGAACTTCTTCCTCGGCCGCGCGTGCTTCGGCGGTCTCGGGTGTATCGTCTTCGTTGGCTTCGGCTTCCTCAGTCGATTCCTCGACCTCTTCCTCGTCCGGCGTTTCCTCGATTTCCTCGTAGTCGCCCGGATCGATGGAATCGACCTGCACGACATTTGACTTGGCGTCGAATTCGACCGGCGGCACCGCCGGTTCGCCGCGTTCCAGTGCATGGAAGACGGTGCCGGTCAGGGTCTCGTCGGAGATGATGTTGATGGTGACGCCGAACCGGCGCTCGATCTCGCGCAGATGCGAACGCTTCTGGTTGAGGATGTAGAGCGCCACTTCCATACGTGTCCGCACGGTCATGTTGTGCGACGAACTCTTGATCAGCGAGTCCTCAAGCACACGCAGAACGTGCAAGGCGATGGACGAAATCGACCGGACAAGGCCGGTGCCGACGCAATGCGGGCACGGAACCGTCGAGCCTTCGAGCACGCCGGTCCGCATCCTCTGACGCGACATTTCCAGAAGGCCGAAGTGCGAGATGCGTCCCACCTGAATGCGGGCACGGTCGTTCTTCAGGGCTTCCTTGATGCGGCGCTCGACGGCGCGGTTGTTGCGGTTCTCCTCCATGTCTATGAAATCGACCACGATGAGGCCCGCGAGATCGCGCAGGCGCAACTGGCGCGCCACTTCGTCCGCAGCTTCCAGATTGGTGCGGAGCGCCGTGTCCTCGATATTGTGTTCCCGGGTCGAGCGGCCCGAGTTCACGTCAATGGCCACGAGGGCTTCGGTCTGGTTGATGACGATATAGCCGCCGGAGCGAAGCGTCACCTGATTGGAGAACATGGAATCCAGCTGCGCCTCGACGCCGAAACGGGCGAAAATCGGCTGCTGTTCGGTCCAGGCGACCACGTTCTTGACGTGGCTGGGCATGAGCAGGCGCATGAAGTTGCGCGCTTCGCGGAACCCGTCCTCGCCGGCGACCGTAACGTCCTCGATGTCCTTGTTGTAGAGATCGCGGATCGAGCGCTTGATCAGCGAGCCTTCTTCGTAGACCAGCGTCGGGGCCGACGAGCGCAGGGTCACTTCGCGGACGGTCTCCCACATGCGCAGGAGATATTCGAAGTCGCGCTTGATTTCCGGCTTGGTGCGCGAGGCGCCCGCCGTGCGCAGGATCACCCCCATGCCTTCCGGCACTTCGAGATCCTGAACCATGGACTTAAGGCGCTTGCGATCGACCGCATCGGTGATCTTGCGCGAAATGCCGCCGCCGCGCGCGGTGTTGGGCATCAGAACCGAATAGCGGCCGGCGAGCGACAGGTAGGTGGTGAGCGCCGCGCCCTTGTTGCCGCGTTCTTCCTTGACGACCTGCACCAGCAGCACCTGACGGCGCTTGATGACTTCCTGAATCTTGTATTGCTTGCGGGTGCGGTACGTGCGGGTCGGCATCTCCTCGATGTCGTCGCCGCCGAGTTGCTCGACCTGCTCTTCCTCGTGCTCCTCGTCGTCCTCGTCTTCGTCGTCGGACTCATCGTCGTTTTCGACCCCAGGACGCGCCTCGGTGATGACATGCTCGGGCGCTTCTACTTCGCCAGCTGCGACTTCATAGATCTCGCGGGTGTCTTCGCTGGCAGGGGCTTCTTCAGTCGGAGCCGCTGCGACAGCGTCGGAGGCCGCCAGTTCTGCAGTTTCCGGCGCAGGCGTCGGCTGCGCATCGACGACGGCTTCGACGATTCGCTTCTCGTGGTGGGTCTCGTCGAACAGGCCGAGCAGTGGCGGCTCGGATTCGGGAGCCTTCGGCTGGTCTTCGTCAGCGACTGTCGTGGCAAAGCCTTCGCCATCCGTTTCGGGCGTACCAAAAGATTCGAGCGAGTTTGTCGCCGCGATCTCCTCGGCCAGTTCGGTTACGGTCTCGTCGCCGTTGCGGGCGCGCTTCTGGGCATGGTCATTGCCATTGCGGCGCGGACGGCGCTGGCGGCGATGGCTGCGGCCTTCGTCTTCCTCCTCCTCACGCTGCTGGCGGGCTTCGTCTTCGAGAAGCGCCTGCCGGTCGGCGACCGGGATCTGGTAGTAGTCCGGGTGTATTTCCGAAAAGGCCAGGAAGCCGTGACGGTTGCCGCCGTATTCGACGAAAGCGGCTTGCAGGGACGGTTCTACACGCGTCACTTTTGCGAGGTAGATATTGCCGCGCAGCGGCTTCTTGCTTGCGGATTCGAAATCGAACTCTTCGACCCGGTTACCGCGAAGCACCACCACCCGGGTTTCTTCCGGGTGGGATGCGTCGATGATCATTTTGTTGGCCATGGGAAACTCTTGCTGACATGGCGCGGGTCGTCGCAACCGACAGGTGCGGGAAACGCGAATGCGCCCGCGCAACGGATGCGCGGCGCGGCGATGGGCGCCATGTTGAGGGGAGGGAAGATGAAAGTGAAAGAAGGAACGCGCCGTTCGCGGCAAGTTCACGCGAGACTGAAAGGGCACTGGAATTTGCGGCTGCTAACCCGCACGGAAGAAATTTTTCGAGACGGCCCGCAACCTGCAAAGAAGACAACACCGACCGACGCCTGCAGGCGTCAATCCGTGGAACCTTTGCTTGGCGCTGCTCGGGCATAGCGCCCGGGGCGAACTGGACCATCGACAAGACCTAACTCGATCCGCTTCCTGATGAAGCGGCGAAATCCCGGTCCGGCTCGTACAGTTCGGGTCCATTGGACCCGCTTCATGACCCCGTGGCCTTGAACGCAAAATCCCCGATCGGGAAAGGCGTTGAGACGCTGGAGTACGGCCCCGCTTGCGAACCGGCGGGACCAAAACGCTGAGTCCCGGACAGGGACCCTGTTACATAAGTCGATGCCCAACGATTTGGCAAGCACGAATGAACCGGAGTGTTGCGCCCGCGCCACGCCGGGACGGAAGCGCCACTGTTGCGGTTACGGCTCGTTAACCATGGGTCCCGTATGTCATATGGTAGTCCTCGATCGGCGCATTTGCGCCCGGCACCTGCGGATTTATGGGCCAACTCTCGCCGCATATCGTCAGCCGCCTGATTTTGCGGCCAGCTGGATCGCCATCAGCGATGCGGCGCAGCGTAGGTGCGGCTGTTCTCCTTTCGATTTTGGCCGCTACGCCCTCGTTTTCCGCCGGAGTTTCCGCCAGGCGCGCCCAGCCCGTTCAAGTGGCTGCCGCCGAATCGGTAGTCCCGGCCGCATCTGGCCCCGCCGCAGCTCTCGACGTTGTGATCGCCAGCGACGTTCATGCGGCTCAGGCCAACGACATGACCCGGCTGGTCTTCGATCTTTCCGCCAGCGTTGCACCGCGCGCCTTTGTGCTGGCCGATCCGAATCGTCTGATCATCGATCTTCCGGAAGTGAATTTTCAGATTGATCCGTCGGCAGGGCGTTCCGCGGTCGACACGGCCAAGAAGCCGGTCGGCAAGGCCGCCGCCCGCAATCTGCCGAAAGGAAAGCCTGTCGAGGCGGCGAGCGTGAAGCCTCTGGCTGGCGTCATTTCGTCATTCAGGTTCGGGCGATTCGCGGCGGGCAAATCCCGGGTCGTGATCGAACTCGCCGAGCCGGCGCGCATCGTTCGCATCGAAAGCGAAGACGGGAAAGACGGGCAGGGCGCTCGACTGGTTCTCGATCTCGCCCGCACGGATATCGCTTCCTTCGCACTTTCGGCAGCCGAGGGCGCACGGCTTTCGCTCAAACCTCGCGAGGAAGAAAAACTCGCCGCAACTGTCCCGGCTGGCAACGATGTTCGTCCGGTGGTGGTGATCGATCCCGGGCATGGCGGCATCGATGTCGGGGCGCACGGCGCATCCAGCACCCTTGAAAAGACAATCGTGTTTGATTTCGCCAAATCGCTGGCGGCCCGGCTGAAGGCATCGGACCGCTACAGGGTCGTGATGACCCGCGATGAAGATATTTTCGTGTCATTGTCCGAGCGGGTGAAGATTGCTCGCAGCGCGGGGGCGGCGCTGTTTGTCTCCATTCACGCCGACACATTGTCGGACGCCGCCTCTGTATCCGGCGCCACTGTCTATACAGTGTCAGACAAGGCCTCGGACGCCGAAGCCGCCCGGGTCGCCGAAAATGAAAACATGGCCGACGCCGCCGGTGGTCTCGACGGGGTGGACGACGTGACCGACGTCTCGGACATATTGTTCGACCTCACTCGCCGCGAAACCCGCGCATACAGTCACGTCTTCGCCCGGACGCTGATCGGCTACATCAAGGAACATGCGCGTCTGAACAAGAATCCGCAGCGCGCGGCAGGCTTTCGCGTGCTGAAAGCGCCGGATGTTCCATCCGTCCTGCTTGAGCTTGGCTATCTGTCGAGCGAACGGGATCTGACCCAGCTGCGCAGCCTCGAATGGCGGGAAAAGACGGCCGCTTCGGTTTCACGGGCCGTAGATGAATTTTTTGCAGGCAGGCTGCCCGGGCTTCCAACCGGTCGGGCTGTGGCGACCGATGTTCCCGCCCCCCCCGACAGCGGCGTTGCGCGCGTGATACACTAGAGGGAAATCTGGCCCCGATTGCCGGTGGATAAGTCTCCACTGGCGACTGTGCCCAAGAAAGACCATAAAAGGCGTTCTCTACACTTGGTATAGGTCGAGTTAACGAGGCCGCCTGGGCCACCGGGCGCTACTGAGGTTTTAGCCAGATGCGGCGGATTGGCCGATTTCTCGGATTCATGTTTGCGACCGGCACGATTCTGTTCGTGATCGGCGCTGCGGCGGCGGCAGGTTTGATCTGGCATTTCCAGCAGGATTTGCCGGACTACACCCAGCTCAAGAACTATGAGCCGCCGGTGATGACCCGCGTCCATGCGGGCGACGGCAGCGTGCTGGCTGAATACCAGCGCGAACGTCGTATTTTTCTTCCGATCACCGCCATCCCGCCCATCGTCAAGCAGGCGTTTCTGTCGGCGGAAGACAAGAACTTCTACACCCACAACGGCATCGACCCTGAAGGCATCGCGCGCGCGGTTCTGATTCTCGTTCAGGGCGGCCGCTCGGTGCAGGGCGCTTCGACCATCACCCAGCAGGTCGCCAAGAACTTCCTCCTGACACCAGAGCGCACCTTCGAGCGCAAGATCCGTGAAATGCTTCTGTCGTTCCGGATCGAGGCGACCTACACGAAAGAGAAGATTCTCGAACTCTACCTGAACGAGATCTATCTCGGTCTCGGCAATTACGGCATTGCAGCCTCGGCTCTGAACTATTTCAACAAGTCGGTTCACGAACTGACGCTGGCCGAAATGGCCTATCTGGCGGCTCTCCCCAAGGCGCCCAGCACGCTTCATCCGTTCCGCAATCGCGAAGCCGCTACCGCACGCCGCAACTACGTGATCGATCGCATGGTCGAGAACGGCTACGTCAAGCGCGCAGATGGCGACAAGGCCAAGACCGAGCCGCTCGGCGTCAATCCGCGCGTGCTGTCGCCGAACACCTATGCGGCCGGCTATTTCGCTGAAGAAGTGCGCCGCGAGCTGCTTGAGCGTTACGGCGAAAAGAAACTCTACGAAGGCGGCATGTCGGTCCGCACGACCATTGATCCGCAGATGCAGTTGCTGGCCCGCAAGGCGCTGGTTGACGGCCTGGTTCGCTTCGACGAGGCGCGCGGTTACCGTGGCGCCATGCGGGCTATCGATGTTCGCGACGACTGGGGCAAGACCCTCGGCGAAGTTCCGGCGCTGGGCGACGTGAAGCCCTGGCGGCTGGCGGTCGTGCTCGACGTTTCCGATGGACTGGCCCGCATCGGCCTCCAGCCGCTGCGAGAGAAATCCGGCGAAATCAGCCGCGATCGCGAGACCGGCAACCTGGCTGCCGAAGGCATCAAGTGGACCGGCAAGAGCATCCGTTCGGCGGTTCAGTCGGGCGACGTGATCTATGTCGAGCCGATAGAAGGAAAGCAGGGCCAATATCGCCTGCGCCAGATTCCCGATATTTCGGGTTCGATTGTGGCTATGGATCCCTACACGGGCCGTGTCTTCGCCATGGTGGGCGGGTTCTCGTTCGACCAGTCGGAATTTAACCGCGCCACTCAGGCGCTGCGCCAGCCGGGCTCTGCCTTCAAGCCGTTCGTTTACGCGACAGCACTCGACAACGGTTACACGCCATCGTCGGTCGTGCTCGACGACCCGATTGAAATCGATCAGGGCAACGGCGAAATCTGGCGGCCGGAAAACTTCTCGAAGAGCAACGGTGGCCCGCACACGCTGCGCTACGGCATCGAACAGTCGAAGAATCTGATGACGGTTCGGCTGGCGAAAGACGTTGGCATGCCGCTGATCGTCGAATATTCGAAGCGGTTTGGCGTCTACGACGAATTGATGCCGGTTCTGTCCATGTCGCTTGGCGCCGGCGAAACCACAATGCTGCGCATGACGACCGGCTATTCAATGCTCGCCAATGGCGGGCGCCGCATTCGCGCCACGCTCATAGACCGCATTCAGGATCGCTGGGGCCACACCATTTACCGTCACGACGAACGTGTCTGTCAGGGATGCGATGCGCCGAAATGGGAGAGCCAGAGCGAACCGGTTCTGCTCGACAAGCGCGAGCAGGTTCTTGATCCGCTGACGGCTTACCAGATCACCTCCATGATGGAAGGCGTCGTCCAACGCGGCACCGGCCAGCGCCTGAAGGTTTTGAACCGTCACGTCGCCGGCAAGACCGGCACGACCAATGACGCGAAGGATTTGTGGTTCGTCGGTTTCTCGCCCGATCTCGTGGTCGGCGTGTACCTGGGCTACGACCGTCCACGATCGCTGGGCGATTCGGCGCAGGCAGCCACCTATGCGGTGCCGATCTTCCTCGACTTCATGAAGGTCGCCCTCAAGGATCGCCCGGACGTGCCATTCCGGGTTCCTCCTGGCCTGAAACTGATCTCGATTGATCCGAAGTCCGGCATGCGCGGCACGGGAACTGGTTCGATCCTCGAAGGCTTCAAGCCCGGCACCGCTCCGCCGGACAGCTATTCAATCGTCGGCGACCAGACGCCGCGTCCGGGCGGCCCTGCATCGGATCGCTCCATCGGCACCGGCACAGGCGGCGTGTACTGATTGGGGTCCGCCTGTTTACAGGCGGGCGTCACCCCTCTAAGTATCCGGTCCCGAAGGACGTTCGTCCGAATCCCTCAATCACGAGAAATGCAATGCGCGCCGAAGCAGAAGCGCTCGTCGAAGCCATCAAGCAATCCATGGGATTGCTGAGGAGGCATCTTTGACGTCGATACGGCCACACGGCGGCTAGCCGAACTCAATGCACGCGTAGAAGACCCCAACCTCTGGAACGACGCCGACGCCGCGCAAAAGATCATGCGCGAACGGACCGATCTGGAAGATCGCCTGGGCTCTCTCTCCAAATTCGAACGGGAACTCGATGACGCCGTCACGCTCGTCGAACTCGGCGAGATGGAGAATGACGCCGATGTCGAAAAAGAGGGCATCGACCAGCTGAAAGCGCTGAAGACGGAAGCGGAGCGCCGCCAGATCGAGGCGCTTCTGTCGGGCGAGGCGGACGGCAACGATTCCTACGTGGAAATTCATTCCGGCGCGGGCGGCACCGAAAGCTGCGACTGGGCCAGGATGCTGCTGCGCATGTATTCACGCTGGGCAGAACGCCGGAAGTTCAAAGTCGAGCTGATGGAAGAAACCGACGGCGAAGAAGCGGGCATCAAGTCCGCCACCATTCTGGTCAAGGGCCACAATGCCCATGGCTGGCTGAAGACAGAATCCGGCGTGCATCGCCTCGTGCGCATTTCGCCTTTCGATTCGAATGCGCGCCGCCATACAAGCTTTGCGTCGGTCTGGATCTATCCCGTCATCGACGACAAGATCGACATTCAGGTCAACGAATCTGATTGCCGCATCGACACCTATCGGTCGTCGGGCGCGGGAGGCCAGCACGTCAACACGACCGACTCGGCAGTGCGCATCACCCATATTCCGTCGGGAATCGTGGTGGCCTGCCAGATGGAGCGTTCGCAACACAAGAACCGCGCTACGGCGTGGAACATGCTGCGCGCGCGCCTGTATGAAAAGGAAATCGCCGAGCGCGAGGCCGCCGCCAGTGCGGTCAACGCGACCAAGAGCGAAATCGGCTGGGGCCACCAGATCCGCTCCTACGTGCTGCAGCCCTACCAGATGGTGAAGGATCTGCGCACTGGCGTCGTCTCCGGCACGCCGGACGAGGTGCTGGACGGCGATCTCGACGAGTTCATGGAAGCCTCGCTGGCGCAGCGCGTCAACGGAGGCGGGCCCGCCTCGGTCGAGGACGTTGATTGAGCACTTTCTCCGATCATGGCGTCATCCTGTTTTGACGCCATGACCGGATTGTCGGTTACTCCGCTCACTCTGCGCCTGGCGCGAAAACCCGGATGCGGTGGCCATCGGGATCGAGCGCCACAAAGGTCCGACCAAAGTCCATCGCGGTCGGCGGCTGCGCTATAATGAGTCCCCGAGCCTTCCAGTCTGCAAAAGTCGAATCCACAGCGGCGGCGTCTCCGACTGTCATGGCGATTTCGCTGGAGCCAGGCTCGCCGACTGGCACGGGTTCAACCGTGTCGCGCTTCCACAGGCCAAGCATCACGCCGTCACGCAATGGCAGCATACAAAAGGTGGGCGAAGATTCGATCACCGGCTTGTCGAGCAGGCCTGAATAGAAATCCGCGCTCTTCGGCGGGGTGTCGACATAGAGCAGGACAAAGCTGAATTCCGTCATGTTGATCTCCTGTTTTGCGCAGCGACGTTCGCCGCGTTGGGGAGGTTCTAGGGCGCCGGAGTGTCAGTTATTGTCAGGAGCGTGCGCGCCTCGCCGTGCGGGGACGCCATTGCGCGTTGCGGCGACTGCCCGTAGAAAACCTGCCTGCCCAATGAGGATTGCGATGTCCGCCGATTTTCGACCGAAGTCCGACTTTCTCGCCACGCTCATCGAGCGCGGCTTCGTGCACCAGTGTTCCGATTACGAGGGGCTGGACGCTAAGGCGAAAGCGGGCGAGTTGATCGCCTATATCGGTTTCGACTGCACGGCCTCGTCGCTGCATGTGGGCTCACTGCTGCCGATCATGATGCTGCACTGGCTGCAGAAGACCGGCGGCAAGCCGGTGCCGCTGATGGGTGGGGGCACGACCCGCGTCGGCGATCCGTCCGGCAAGGACGAGAGCCGCAAGATGCTGACCATCGAGCAGATCGACGCCAACAAGGACGGCATCAAGCAGGTCTTCTCGAAGTTCCTGACCTTCGGTCCGGGCAAGACAGACGCCATAATGCCCGATAATGCCGAATGGCTGACAGCGCTCAACTACATCGAGTTCCTGCGCGAGGTTGGCCGTCATTTCTCGGTCAACCGAATGTTGTCGATGGATTCCGTCAAGATGCGGCTGGAGCGCGACCAGGAGCTTTCCTTCATTGAGTTCAACTACATGTGCCTTCAGGCCTATGATTTCGTTGAGCTCAACAAGCGCTATGGCTGCATTCTCCAGATGGGCGGATCGGACCAGTGGGGCAATATCGTCACCGGCATCGATCTCGGTCGTCGCATGGGCACACCGCAGCTTTACGCACTGACCGCGCCGCTGCTCACGACCTCGTCGGGCGCCAAGATGGGCAAGACGGCGGCGGGTGCGGTTTGGCTGAATGCCGACATGCTGCCGGTTTATGACTACTGGCAGTACTGGCGGAACACCGAGGATGCGGATGTAGGCCGCTTCCTGCGCCTTTTCACCGTGATGCCTATGGATGAAATCCGCCGCCTCGAACAGCTCGGCGGCGCAGAGATCAACGAGGCCAAGAAAATTCTGGCGACCGAGGCGACGGCTCTGGTCCATGGTCGCGAGGCGGCGGCGCAAGCATCCGAGACCGCCCGCAAGACATTCGAAGAAGGGATCACGGCCGATACGCTGCCGAGCGTGATGATTCCCGCAGCGGAACTTGCCGCCGGCGTTGGCGTGCTGAGCGCTTTCGTGCGGGCAGGGCTTGTGGCCTCGACCGGCGAAGCGCGCCGTCAGGTGAAAGGCGGCGGGTTGCGGGTCAATGACGTCGCCGTTTCGGATGAGCGCGCCAGCCTTTCAACAGCACAACTTGTCGACGGAGTGATCAAGCTATCCATGGGCAAGAAAAAGCACGTTCTGCTGCGGTCGGAATAATTACCGGGCCGGGGCGATCGACAACGGCATTGCGGGTGCTCGTTGCGGCGCAGGCTCCGGCGCTGGCGGCAGACCGACTCCGAAAATCTTGCGGAAAATGCCGGGCGCAATAGCCGATAGCGGATTGATGGTGAGCAGCGGCGCACTGGCTTTCCCGGCGATCTGGAACGTCACCGCAAACAGACCCTCGTTTGCGCCGCCGCCGATGATCGTGCCGAACAGCGGAATGCGGGCGAACAGATTGTTCAGCCCGTAGGCGGGCACGAAGGTTCCGGCGATCTGCACACGGTCGCGGCCATAATCGATCATGCCTTCGGCGCTGAGGCCGATCTCGGGACCATTGAGAACAGCGTCGCGCAGATCGAGCCGTGTTGGCGTTCGGATGAAGTTCAATTGCAACTTGTTGAACTGGGCGGCGGCGATGTTGATCGCCCCGGCGGCGTCACGTTGCGGCGCTCCTTCGGTCACCAGACGTCGCAGGGCTGGCTCGTCGCGAACGCGGAAGTCAGCGACATTCAGGTAGCCTTCCACTTGACCTTCGCGCACCTGCGCGGCGAGCGTCAGGGCTCCACCCTCCATTCGCCGGTAGAGATCGATGAAGGACAGCAAAGCCCCGCCGTCGTTGCTGCTGAGCGAAATGGCCGACGAGCCGGGCGAGGCGCCAGGCGTCATTTGTCCGACCAAACTGGCGTTGCCCAGTTTGCCGCGAATATTGAAGTTCGAAATTGCGCCGCCGCGCCCGGCATAGCGGATTTCCGCGCCGGAAATCGTTTGGCGGTTGTTTCCGGTGAGGAGCCCCGCTTTCAGGTCTAGATCGATGGCTTTCGCGGAGCCTGCGCCGTCGCGTCCCCCGCCGCCTTCCGGACTTGCGATTTTGCGGGTGAAGGGCCTTGCGTCCAGGTTGGTTGCGCGGATCACGAGCTTCATCGTGTCCTTTGTCTGCTCGACGTCGACCTTCATGTCGTCGCCGGGGGACAGACGGACCTGCGAAAATTTTCCGCCGGTGAAGCCGCCGGTCGAATCCAGCGTCAGGACGCCATTGGCCATCACGCCGCCGCCTCCATCAAAAGCAAACTGCTCCAGTTGGGCGCCATTGTCGTGGGTGGTGACGCGAAAACTGGCTTTGGCGGCCTTGCCGGCTGGTTTTGAATATCCGGGCACGAGCCCGTCTATCGTTGCGCGGGTGAAGTCGATCTCGACTTCGGGCCGGGCGTCTTCGCCGCGCGACAAATCCGACGTGAAGCGCGCCGCCACGGGGCCGGTAATGGCGCTGCCGGTCGGCCAGCCCTGCTTGTTGCGGGCGGCGTCGTCCAGCACGACCGAAATGGTTGATTCTGTAGGACCCTTGCCGTCGCGTCTGATTTCCATGGTCGCCGGCGTGCCGAACATGCGCCCTTGTCCGGTCGCCTTGAGAGTGGTGCGGTCGACCATGACAGTCAGAGTTCCCTGATCGAGCTTTTCAGCGCCGATCACCTTGTCCAGCGAGAAGCTGGAAACAGTTGCATTGACCCTGATGCGCGGATCGCCTGGATTGGCTTCCTGATTGAGATGCAGATCGAGCGTCAGTCGGCCATCGACCTGACCTTTGGCGGCGCGAGGGTCAATCGGCAGCCCGCCAAAATCCTTGAGCGCTTCGCGCGAGAGAATGTCTGCAACAGCGTCCAGTGGCCCGCTGGCGCGTGCGGTGATTTTCGCCACACTGGCTTCAGGGGCCAGATCGGCGACCACAAAGCTGGCTTCGCTCAGGGTCAGTCGGCGATTTGGGGCGATCTGCAGCGCGCCCTTGCTGGCATTGAATGTAGCGGCCTTGCCGGTGATGCGGCCGACGCCGTCGATGCCTGACAGCGGCGGAACGCCGGGCAGAAAGGTTGCGGTTGCGTCGGACAGGCGGAAGGCGACCAACGTACTGGCTTCCGGAACCGGACGGCCTTTTTGCATGGCGATCAATGCGGCCGCATCGAAATCGATCTTGATCGAACCTTCTTCAATGATCCCGGCGCTCAGATGATCAATAAACCAGCCGCGCGCAGGCGGGGCGACGAATGCTGGCCAAAGACGGATAAGCGCCCGCGCCTGCATCCTTCCCGATTGTCCGTTGATCTGGACAGACGGACCGCTTTCGCCCCACCCGATCCCGCCGGTGAAGGCGAGATCGACATCCGGCCCACCCAATTCAAGATTTTGCAGTTCAAAAGTCCTGGCGGCCGGTCTGACCTTGCCCTCCAGCTTGATGCGGGGCAACAGAAGCGGCTTGTCTCCCGGGCGATCAGCGCCAATCGCACTGTCGGTCCCTCCTGCCAGCGAAATGGTCCAGGCTTCTTCACCCGCAAGGGGGGCCACAAGGCCGGTCAGGCTCAAAAGGGTGCTGTCGGATTCAATCCGTAGATTTTCGATAACCAGCTTCTTCTGGATCGGGTTCCAGTAGGCGATGCTCTGCAACTCGTCGATCAACTGGGGCTCGGCGTCCCTGTCGCGAAAATAGATGTAGCCTGCGCCAAGCGCTAGCCGGGCATTGGCGTCGAGCAGGGATCCATCAGCTGCCAGATTGAGTCTAAAACGCAACGAAATAGGCATGTCGAAATCGATTGGCGCTTCGCGTTGCCCGGAAAGGGCCAGAATATCGTCCAGCGCCACATCATCGAGGCTGATTGAGAGATCGCGTGCGCCGTCTGCGCCGCCACTCGTGACCGCAGTCGCCTGCCAGCGGCCAGCGCTGCCGTTGGAAGCTATATGCAGCCGCGCTGTTTCACCGGTGCGGGTGAACTCCAGTTCAAGCTGATCGAAAGTCGCTTCCTGACCACGCAACTGATCGTCCAGCACGAGGCGTCCGCTGGAAATCTCGAAGCTCTGTAGAGCGCCTGCGGGACCCATAGGGCTGGTGGCGATGTTGAGAAGCGTCCGCAGGCCTTCGACCAGTGCGCGGATCTCGCTCGGACCGGCGCTTGCGTGTCCTGACGGTGCAACCGCGCCGAATTCAGGCGGCGCGCCGGATTCCGGAATCACCGGGACGTCAGGCGTCGCCAAGTTGCCTTGAGTTTCGGACACCGGTCCAGCCAGCACGATCGGATCGCTGCCTGCCGCAACCGCGAACGACCCATTTTTGAGGACGACGAGGCGCACATCGAGGCCGATAAGATCGAGTTTGGTCGGACGAATGTCGCCGAACACCAATCCGAGGGCCTCGACCGAAATTTCGGCTCGCGGGGCAAGCAGGACAGTCTGGCCGGTGGGCGAACGCACACGCAGACCATCTATGCCAAGCGCCGGCCCTTGCGCTCCCTGTCCGACGATTGTGGGGCCGACCTCGACCGTGAAGCCGTTCCCGATCCTCTCTGCCAGTGCCGAAGCGATCTTGGGCGCGAGACTTTCGAAATAGATCGGCCCGGAGCCGAGCCGCGCCCAGAAAATCGCTCCGGCCGACAGGCCCAGAAGGACAACTAAGAGGAGCGATCCCAGACACACGGCGACAAGCTTGCGCAGGCGCTGCGGCAGGCGACGGCCCGTGCGAACGCACACGACCGGACCCCGATCCGGCGTGGAGGCGCTTTCGTCCGGCGATCCGCCTGTATATGTTTGGTCGACCAATGCCTGTTATCCGCCGTCCGGAAGGACGTTTCTCTCACGATTCGAGCCAGAATATAGGATTTCTACCGTCAAGGCGCTCGGTTCCGACCCGTTTGAGGTCGTAAAATCCGTGATTGCGCCTCACTCGTATGTCTATCAATTCGCAATGGGACGAAAGGAAGACCAAATGGCGAAAGAATTGGCTGCCGGAGACAAGGCCCCGGCCTTCGAATTGCCGAAAGACGGCGGCGGCAAGGTATCGCTGGCGTCACAGAAGGGGCGCAAGATCGTCCTGTACTTCTATCCGAAGGACGACACGTCCGGTTGCACGGCCGAGGCCATCGACTTCAACGGCATGAAGGCCCAGTTCGAAAAGGCGGGCGCGGACATTTTCGGCGTGTCGCCAGATTCCTGCGCCAGCCACGACAAGTTCAAGGCCAAGCACGAACTTGGCGGCCTAACTCTCCTTTCCGACGAATCGAAAGCCATGCTGGAGGCCTATGGCGTCTGGAAAGAGAAGAGCATGTATGGGCGCAAATATATGGGCGTCGAGCGCACAACATTCCTGATCGGTCCCGACGGCAAGATTGCGCGCGTTTGGAACAAGGTGAAGGTGCCCGGCCACGCAAATGAGGTACTTGAGGCCGCAAAGGCGCTCTGAAAGCCCAGTATGAGTCTAAAAGGGCTTAAATTTTCCGAAAAAGTTAACCTTAATCGAGTGTGATGAACTCCTGATCTGCGCGGTGGAATCGCCGTGCAACTGGAGTTCATCAATGTCGTTGCGTGACGAATTTCCGAAGGCCCGGGTTTCTGCGTCGCACTATTTTCTGACGCTGTCGCGCGGTGAAAAGTTGCGCTGTTTTGCGCTCAAGGCATGGCAAATGTGGACGTTCGCCACGCTGGTGCCGGCAGTTGCAGCGCTCTATCTGGGAGGAACCGCCTATCTGGTCTTTCGTGATGACATGTTGGCAGCCCTGATCCAGCGCCAGAATGAAATGCAGTTCGCCTATGAGGATCGTCTGGCCGCGATGCGGACGCAGATAGATCGCGTGACCAGCCGCCAGTTGCTCGATCAGGATTCGGTCGAAGGAAAGGTTCAAAATCTCGTTGCCCGACAGGCCCAGCTTGAAAACCGCGCCACCCTGATGGCGATGCTGGCAGAGAACGCCGGCATTCTGCGCGACGCCACAGCCTCGATCCCTCGCACCGAAATGAAAATGCCCGTCGAGGCGGCAGGCAAGGGCGGCAAGGCCGCGCCCGCCACAACAGCTTCGCAGAAATCCTCCGCGCCGAACGCGAAGAACGCTGGGCCTGCCGCGCCCCAGCTTCCGCCATCTGCGCTCGGATTTGCGCCCCTCGGTCCCGCTGCCGTTGACTCCATCATTCCGTTATCGACGCCCAAACAAAAGGTCGACGCCAAACCGCGTCCCGAAGGACTCGAAATCGGCAAGGAAGCCGAATCGGCTCCGGCAGCGGCCGGTCAGCGCGCTGCAGCGTCGGCCGGCTCGATCAATCTGGCCGCTGACGCCGACCTGCCGCTGAAGTTTCGTCTTGGCTCAATCACCACCGCAATGGACCGTCTCGAGCAATCGCAGGTGAATGCGGTTTCCTCCATTGGCGGGGCGGCGAAACGGACCGCCCAGCGTCTGAAGACGGTGCTGACCGAATCGGGCCTGCCAGCCGAAAAGCTCACGCGTCCGGCAAAATCTGCCAGCGGCGTCGGCGGACCCTTCGTCCCCATGAAGCTCGACCCCAAGGCGTCGCCCTTCGAGGCTGAAGTCGCGCGCCTGCAGGACGAAATGCTGGCGGCCGACAGTCTGCGTCGCGTGCTGCCCTATCTGCCACTGCGCACGCCGCTGGCGCGGCTCGACCAGACGTCGACTTTTGGAGCGCGCACTGATCCGTTTCTTGGCCGCATGGCGATGCACACAGGGCTTGATTTCCGCGAGGCCCATGGGTCGCCAGTCTATGCAACGGCGGCAGGGGTCGTCGAATCCGCTGGCTACAGCGGCGGTTACGGCAATATGGTCGATATCGATCATGGCAACGGCGTCGTCACTCGTTACGGCCATATGTCGGCGATCCTCGTCACCGAAGGACAGGTTATCCGGGCTGGCGAAGTCGTCGGGCGGCTCGGCTCGACGGGCCGGTCGACAGGCCCGCACCTCCACTATGAAGTCCGCATCAACGATGATCCCGTCGATCCCTCGCGCTTCCTGAAGGCGGGAGCGAAGCTGTTCGGACCGGGCTAGGTCAGGGCAGGGCTGCCATGCGCGGCCAGAATTCGATTGCCTGACGAGCGCGCAGCGCCTTATTGCGGAGCCAGAAAGGCTCCGCATGTCCGTTGAACCCAAGGCTTCGTCCGGCGAAACAAAGTCTCGTTTCAGCCTCGCGAGCCTATTCGCCAATCCCTATCTGCTGCTCGCATTGGCGGGCCTACTTTGGTCCGGCAATCACATTGCCGGCCGGGCGATTTCGGGCGATGTGCCTCCATTCTTTCTGTCGGCGCTCCGCTGGCTGATCGGCGCGCTTGTGATCTATCCGTTCGCCCGCCCTCATCTGGCGCGCGACTGGCCGACCATCAGGGCGAGATGGAAGCCGATCCTGTTTCTGTCGATCCTCGGCGGCACGATTTTCAGCGCACTGCAGTATGTCGGACTGCAATGGACGACGGCGCTCAACGTGTCGGTCTTCAACTCGTTCTCGCCGGTGATGATGGTGGCGGCGGGTGCCTTATTTTTTCGCGACAGGCTTGCGCCAATTCAGGTCGCTGGCATCCTGACGTCGCTGTGCGGTGTTTTGGTGATTGTCGCGCAGGGCGATCCGAATGCGCTGTCGGCCATGTCGTTTAACGCCGGCGATCTCATCATTCTGTTCAACATGGGAGTCTGGGCGGTCTATTCCGCTTGTCTGCGCATTCGCCCGCAGATGCACTGGACGAGTTTTACTTTCGTGCTGGCGGTGATTGCGACTGTGACGACAGTTCCGTTCGGGGCGGCGGAACTGGCTGCCGGCATGACATTCAAACCCAGCCTGAAGGCGTTTTTCGTCATCGCCTATGTGTCGACGCTGTCGGGAATTGTGGCCTTCGCGTTCTGGAATCGCGGCATTGAAATCATCGGCTCAAGTCGGGGCGGGGTGTTTCTCCACCTCATCCCGATATATGGCGCACTGCTGGCGACCACATTGCTGGGCGAGCATTTGCGGTCGTTCCACGTCGCAGGCTTCGTGTTGATCCTGTGCGGCGTCTATCTGGCCGTGCGGAAACGCTGAGTCACGCGTCGGTCATCTGCGCCGCCTGGCGTGGCGAAGATGCGGCGCGCACACGCGGCGCAGGCTGTTTGCGCACCAGTGACAGCAGTGGCAACACAACGCCTGCCAGTAGCACCCACCATGCGGGCCGAATTTCATAGGCGAAGTTCAGGTGCGACCACAGCACCCGCTCCATCGGCACGCCCCGCATGAGCCAGTACCATAGCGCCTCGACAAGCGCAGTCGTCACAGCCGCCGCAATGCCGATTCCGGCCAGCGTGAATACGTTCGTCGGCCAGGCGAGCTTGCGCAGCAGGCGATAGAACATCAACAGTGCAAACACGCCGGTCATCAGCACCGGCTCGTAAACGTTGAGCTTTGACTGAATGTAGAAATGCACGAGTCCCAGAGCCGCAATCGGATAAACGAGCGCGTGAAGCCGGTTCCATTTCGTTGCGCCGAGACGACTGATCATTGCGTCAGTCGAGGTCGCGCCTAGCGCCGCCAGCCCGAGAAGCGCGATGAACCCGATGGTCAGATAGAAGCGCAGCACGATTTCGCTCGCCACCATGACGAGATCGAATTTCTGGTCGAGGATCACATAGAGCAGCAGATGGATGATCGCATAGGTCATGGCGGCGACGCCCAGCATGCGTCGCACATTGACGAGTTTGATCCAGCGTCCGGTAAAGCGCAGCGGCGTGATGGCGAGCGACAGCATCAGGAAGTGAATCACCCAGTCGCCGGTCTGGTGAATGGCTTCCGTCACCGGCTTTGGTCCGAGCAATTCGAACTGCCATTGCCACGCGATCCAGAAACCCGGCGCGAGCGTCAGCACAAAAAACGGCAGTTTCAGCCAGGAAAGCTGGCCATTTCGTTCGGTCCACGGATACATGCAGGCTCCAGCATCGATGCCGCCCAAAGATATACTGGTCCGTAACGCAATATCAGCCATGAATGCGCACGATCTGGTGAGCGGCGATTGATGCGGCGGGATCGGGAGCAAGTTTCCATGCCTATGAAGCGCGCAATCGGCCTGATGTCGGGAACTTCCATGGACGGCGTCGACATCGCCTTCATCGAGACAGACGGCGACAACCGCCTGCGGCTCGGGCCTTGCGGCTTCCGGCCTTATGCGGACGCGGACCGGGCCATTTTGCGCACGGCGCTTGCCGATGCTGTCGGGATGCAGAATCGCACCGAGCGGCCGGGCGCTCTGGCGCAGGCCGAGGCTCTCATTACCGAGCGTCACGCTTCCGCCGTCATCGAGTTCATGGCCGCCTATTCTGTTGATCGCGACGGTGTCGACGTCATCGGCTTTCATGGCCAGACGGTGCTGCATCGCCCGGCGCAACGTCTCACGGTGCAGATCGGCGACGGCGCTGCTCTGGCGCAACGGCTGGGCATTCCGGTTGCGTATGACATGCGGGCGGCGGATGTGGCCGCAGGCGGACAAGGCGCGCCGCTGGTGCCTGTGTTTCATCGCGCGCTCGTGGCGGCAGCGGGACTGGAACTGCCGGTCGGCGTGCTGAACCTCGGCGGCGTCGCCAATCTGACGCTCGTGCGCAATGGCGATCCAGTGTCTTGCGACACAGGCCCGGCCAATGCGCTGATCGATGATCTGATGCTGGAGCGTACTGGCGAGGCGATGGACCGCGACGGCGCATCAGCCGCGCGCGGCAATGTCGACGAGACAGCGTTGGCCGCCCTGATGGACAATCCCTATTTCGATCTGCCGCCGCCGAAATCGCTCGACCGCAACGCGTTTTCGCGTGCAGCCGTGGCGCATCTTTCAACTGAAGACGCCGCCGCGACACTTACGGCCTTCACGGCGGCTAGCGTGGCTGCTTTGTGGAAACACCTGCCGGAAGCGCCGCGCCTCGTCATCGTCTGCGGCGGCGGCGAGCGGAACCTGACCCTGATGGAGGCCTTGGCGGCGCGGCTGCCGTGTCCGCTGCACAGCGCGGAGGAGTTCGGCTGGCGGGCGGACGCTGTGGAGGCGCAGGCTTTCGGCTATCTGGCGGTGCGGTCGCTCAACGGATTGCCGCTGACGTTTCCGACCACCACAGGCGCGCCGGTCGCGATGACCGGCGGCGTACTGGCGCGCCCCTGAGTTTTACGCGCGGCTCGACGTGCTGCGCGTCGGGATCAGGCGCTTGGGGGGATTGTCGAGGCGGCGGTCGAGATAGGCGCCGACTTCGGCGATCAGCGGATCGACACAGTTTTCGAAGAAGTGGTTCGCGCCCGGGATCGTGGCGTGTTCGATCACGATGCCGCGCTGGGTCTTCAGCTTCTCGATGAGCCCCATGACTTCCTTGATCGGGGCGACGCGATCCTGATCGCCATGGACGAATAGGCCAGACGACGGGCAGGGCGCGAGGAACGAGAAATCGAATCGGTTGGCGGGCGGCGCAATCGAGATGAAGCCTTCGATTTCTGGCCGGCGCATCAGAAGCTGCATGCCGATCCACGCGCCGAAGGACACGCCCGCAATCCAGCAGGCGCGCGCCTCGGGGTTGAACGACTGCACCCAATCGAGCGCCGCAGCCGAATCCGACAATTCGCCCTGACCGTGATCGAACGAGCCCTGGCTGCGCCCGACGCCGCGAAAATTGAACCGCAGCACCGAAAATCCGCGCTCGGCGAAGGCATAGTAGAGATTGTAGACGATCTGGTTGTTCATCGTCCCGCCGAACTGCGGGTGTGGATGCAGGATGACCGCAATGGGCGCGCCGCGCTGCTTGGAGGGATGAAAGCGGCCTTCGAGACGCCCCGCCGGGCCGGTGAAGATAACTTCGGGCATTCTGTCTCCCGGAAAAAGCCGCCGGGGCGAAGCGCCCCACCTGTGGAGGCGCGTTCTAGCACGCGGGCAGGTGCGAATTGCAAGCATTTTCGGAAGGCGGGCGGAGGAGCGGGTTCCCCAGCCGTCATGCCCGGCCTTGAGCCGGGTATCCACGCAGGGCGCAGGTTTCAGGACGTGGATGGCCGGGACATGCCCGGCCATGACGGTTTGTGCAGACAGGATTCTTGGCGACTTACGGGCAGGGGTGACGATAGCCGTCGAAGCCCAGATACGTCCCGCTGGCGGGGTCGTAGGACTTGTAGCGCTGCATGCAATAGGCGACGCCGTCGTCGGTGATCATGCCCTGAGGGGCGTAATATCCATCATCGTAATAGCCGCCGCGCTGTGAATTCAGGATGGCACCGCCGATCAGCGCGCCTGCCGCAAGACCCGCGATCCCGGCTCCCACGCCAACGCCGCCCCCACGATACCCTCCGCGGTTTCCGCCGCGATAGATTGCACGACCACGCGGCGCCACAGCGCCGCGTGCAGCGCCGCGCCCGTTGAAATTGAACTGAACATCGATGACGCCGGCGCGCGCAGCTGCATTCAGGCCCGGATCGAACAAAGCCGGTGCTGCATTGGCGTTTGCCAGTCCCGAAACGCCGAGAGCTGCGGCCGTGAGGCCGGCGAGAATGAACCTGCGCATGGATACTCCTGCTTTCAATAGAACTGCCGGATGTGTCCGGCGCATCGTCTGTGGCGTAACGCGCGATGGTCGGCCGGGTTCCAAGGCGTCGCTTTCACGCTGACGCATTTTTGATCGTCGGTTCTTCTCGACGCGATGGCGCAGGAGTGGGAAGCTGCGCTCGTCAACGGAGCCAACGACTATGCGGAGCAGCGCATACATCCTGACTTGCGTGATGGGGCTCATCGCAGCTTCAGCGCGGGCGGAAGACATGACGCCCGCAGAGGCGGTGGGCGAACTCATGTTCGCCACGCCCTACACGGCCATGAAGAAGTCCGTCGTCAACGGAGCGGTCACGTGGCTCGGCAACGACATGGTGGATGACGCCGACCGGCTGGTGTTGAGCATCGCGCCCGGACGGGCTGATCCTTGCGTGT
Organism: Beijerinckiaceae bacterium; assembly: GCA_947478455.1. Taxonomy (GTDB): domain Bacteria; phylum Pseudomonadota; class Alphaproteobacteria; order Rhizobiales; family Beijerinckiaceae; genus Terripilifer. The sequence continues at coordinate 28,865 of CANJWR010000025.1, forward strand.
TCGATGCGTTTTTCGTTGAGGCGTTCGGGCCTTTCGACGGCCGGCCGGCCTTCATGGGCGCGGCCTATATTGCGACGTTGGATCTGCGGCGTCCCACGGAAGCGGCTATCACGCCTGTTACGCCGCCAGCCGGTGAGGTCGGCGGCGTCATTGCCAAACTTAAAATCACTGGTCCGTCGATTGCCTGCGGCCGGTCGGTTTTGTTCGATACCGATCTGAAAATGAACGCCCAGCAATCCTGTCGCGATTTTATCGAGGACGAGATCGCCGAAAGCGTTAAAGACCGTTTACCGCGTTTGATGAAAGCTTTCGATGTTTTGCGCGTCGCATGCCGCTGGTAGGAAAAGGAAAATTGTGACGCTCTAGATTGCCAGCGCGCCTTGAAGGCTGCATGATGTGCTTGACTCTGTCGGTCGCGTCATTCGCGCCAATCATATGCGCATGCCAGTTGCATTCGTTGCGCGACAGTCCAAAAGCCAGACGCCTCTCACCTGCACGCGGAGAAATCGCATGAAGCCGATCCGTCATTCACAGTTCCATTCTGCCTCCACAGCGCTTGCGCTGGTCTGGACCATCGGGTGCATGACGCCCGCCTTCGCGCTCGAAACCATCGTGCTCGACAATGTGACGATGCAGAATCCCGGCAAGGCGACGGCGACCATCAAGCAGATCGAATTTGTCGGCACGAACCTCACCAAAGAGGAAGTGCAGAAGATTTTCACCGTCGGCACGCCGAAGGCGGATGTGTCGGCGCTGGCCGCAAAACTCGTGGCGTCGCGCATCTCGATTCCGGAAGTCATCATCAGCGACAAGGACGGCAAGCTGACCGTCTCGGGCATTCAGGCGACGGATGTGAACGCCGGCAAGGTCGGTCATTTCGGCATCGCGGGCGTCGACGGCACAGTGCCGTCCGATAACGGTCCGGTTGCTCTGAAGTCCGGCGCGATTGCGGTGGACGGCGCGGGCTTTTCGGGGCTTCTGAGCGCCGTGCAGAGCGGCGACATGGGCAGCGCAACTTCGCATTTCGGGCACTTCTCCTGGCAGGGCCTCGAAATTGCGGCTCCCGACAAGGACACGCCGGCGACCGCGCCGGGCGGCAATCTGGTCAAGATCAAGATCGGCTCGATGTCCGGCGACGGCACAGCCGATGGCGATGTGCCGTTGAAGACGACGGCTGCGATCAAGGATTTCGTCATCGAACTGCCGCCGTCCTCACAGGGCGGCCAGTCGCTCGCTGCTGCAGGTTATTCGGCTTTGAACCTCGGCTTCACGTTCTCCAGCACCTATAATCCCGCTGCCAAGACGGTCGCTATCGACGATCTGACGTTCAGTGGCCTCAATGTCGGTTCGCTCGGCCTCAAGCTGGGGCTGGGAGGCGTCGACAAGGCTGTCTTCACCGGCAAGAGCGAGGAGCGCATGATGTCGCTCATGGGTGGCAGCATTTCTGGTCTTGAGATTCGGTTTGTCGATACCGGCGTCGCCGCCAAGGTGCTCGACTTCGCCGCCCAGCGGCAGGGCAAGACGCCGGCTGCTCTCAAGGGCGAGGCTTCTGCCATGGCCACCCAGTTCATTCCGGTTCTACTGGGCGGTCATCCAAGCGCGTTGAAAATCGCCGAACAGGTTTCGACCTTCATCAACAACCCGAAGGCGCTGACTGTCACGGCGAAGCCGAAGTCCGGCTCGCTCGCCTTCATGGAGGCGATGGGGCTGATGGATCCGAAGGCCTTCCTCGACAAGATTGACGTGACGGTTCTGGCTCAGGCCGATGGCGCGGCTCCGGCGGCGTCAGCTCCTGCTCCGGCGGTTTCCTCAGCCCCGGCCGCGCCGCGTCCGGCCGCTTCCGCCCCGGCGGCCGCCGCCCGCCTGACCGGCGCAGCCGCCTGGGCCACGCTGATCGGCAATTCGGTCTCCGGCAAGAACGAGGATGGCGACGCCCTGACGGAATATTACCTGGCCAACGGCACTGTGAAACAGCTCGTCGACGATGAAGTCGCCACCGGCAAATGGGTGCTGCGCGGCAACGACGTCTGCTTCGAGTTCCCGGATGACGACGACGAGACCTGCTACAAGCTGGTCGTTGACGGCAATATCGCCACCTTCACGGACGAGGACGGCGCCGGTCGCCGCTACACCGTCGAGAAGGGCAATCCGAAGAAGCTCTGAGCCATCGCTGGGCTTGAGTCCGCATACCAACGTTGCAGACGGCCGGACTGTGAAGTCCGGCCGTTTGTGCTAGACAGCCCCCATGCGGATCCTCTTCACCTGTCTCATCGCGGCCGTCGCGATCTTCATGGCCTGGGCCTGGTACCAGCCGGTCTGCGAGGGCGGGGCGGTTGTGGCCAGTGAGGCCGAGTGCAAGGCGGTGGCGATTTTCGACGCGGATTTTTGCGCCCGCGCCTGGAGCCGGACAGCCTCTATCGCCAAAACGGCTGGAACCTCCTACGCAACCCAGACCGCATGCAGCGATCAGTGGCCCGTCTGCATCGAACGTGAACCTGCCGGATACGGTCCCAAGCCCGCCGGCTGGTGCCTTGTGCGCGGCAGCGCCGGCGAAGTGGTCCGCATCGAACCCCAATTTGAACGCAAGCGCGGTTGAGCCGCCTGTGATGAAACCGAAGGATCAATCATGAGCGCCAATCATCTGGTGACGATCGGCACGGGCCCGGGCGCGGTGCGCTTCGGCAACGATCAGCCGCTGGCAGTGATGGCCGGCCCCTGCGCGCTCGAAAGCCGCCAGCACGCCATGGAAATGGCGGCGGCCCTGAAGGAGATTTCACAGAAACTCGGCATCGGGATCGTCTACAAATCCTCGTTCGACAAGGCCAACCGCACCTCGATCCACGGCAAACGCGGACTGGGCATCGATCAGGCGCTGACGGTCTTCAACGAAGTGCGTGAAAAATTCGGCATGCCGGTGGTGACCGATGTGCACGAAAACGAGCAATGCGCGATCGCCGCACAGGCAGTGGATGTCTTGCAGATTCCGGCCTTCCTTTGCCGTCAGACCGATTTGTTGATCGCCGCCGCCGTCACCGGCAAGCCGGTGAACGTCAAGAAGGGCCAGTTTCTAGCCCCATGGGACATGCGCAATGCGGTCAACAAGGTGACAGAATCGGGCAATCCGAACGTTCTCGTCACCGAGCGCGGCGCCAGCTTCGGCTATAATACGCTGGTGTCGGACATGCGCTCGCTGCCCATCATGGCCCGCACCGGTGCGCCGGTGATCTTCGACGCCACACATTCTGTGCAGCAGCCGGGCGGGAAGGGCGAATCGACAGGCGGTGAACGCGAATTCGTGCCGGTCCTGTCGCGCGCTGCTGTGGCTGTCGGTGTGGCGGGCGTGTTCATCGAGACGCACGACAATCCGGCGCAGGCGTTTTCGGACGGCCCCAATCAGGTGCCGCTGAAGCATATGGAAGCCCTGCTGCGCGAGTTGATGGAATTCGACAGGCTTTCCAAGCGGCCGCGCGGTTCTATCGAGCCCTGAGCCATCTCGGGCTTTTGACGCATATCAACGGCGAGTTGCGGCGATTATCGCAGCATGCGGCTAGTGGATTGACCTGACTCAGGCCAATCGAAGGGCTGTCTGCCATGTTGCATCGCTTGCTGAGGTTTCTGTTTCTGACGCTCGCTCTATTTTCTGGAGAGGCGCTCGCGCAAGACAAACGTGTGGCGCTGCTGATCGGCAACAGCGCCTACGCGAATGTTCCAACTCTCCCCAATCCACGCAACGACGCCGCAAAGCTGGGCGACCGTCTGCGTGCTCTTGGATTCGACGTGACGGTGGGCGTCGATCTCGACCGTAGTGGCGTGATTTCAACTCTCGTCAATTTCGGTCGCAAGGCAGAAAGCGCCGATGTGGCGCTCTTCTTCTACGCCGGTCACGGATTGCAGGTGAATGGTCAGAACTACATCGTCCCGACAGACGCAAGGGTGGAATACGAGGCAGAACTCGATCTGGCTCTGATTCCGTTTCCGGTCGTCATGCAGCAATTGCAGCGCGGCAGCCGCATCAATATCGTCCTGCTCGACGCCTGCCGCGACAATCCGTTTGCGAAGGATCTTTCCCGGACGCTCGGCACGCGCTCGGCCTCCGCGCTTGGTCGAGGATTAAGCCGTGTGCAGACGACTTCGGGCACTTTCATCGCTTTCGCCACGCAGCCCGACAATGTGGCGCAGGATGGCGACGGGCAGAACAGCCCATTCACCGAAGCGCTTCTCAAATATATCGACCGTCCGGGCGCATCGCTGTCCGACCTCATGATCGACGTGCGCAACGACGTGATGCAGGCCACCAATGGCAAACAGATCCCCTGGGACTCCTCCTCGCTGACGGGACGCTTCTCTTTCAAGATCGAAGGAACCGTGACGATTGCACCGACGCCAAACGCCGCAGTCACGCCGCAGTCCGGCACAGATCGCGCCACGCTCGAAATGAACGTCTGGAAGGCCATCGAAGGCTCGACCAGCGCGGCACCGTTCGAAAAATTTCTGCGCGATTTTCCGGAGGGGCTTTTTGCGGAGGCGGCGCGGCAGAAGCTATCCAGTCTCAGGCTGGCGGCAGATATGCCAAAGCAAGCTCCCATAAAGTCGGGACCGGTCTTCAACGAGCCCACCGTCAATGGCGCGAGGCTCGACTGGTGCGCCCGCTGGGGCGTCGATTGCGGGCAGTCGGCGGCCGACGCGTTCTGTCGTTCGAAGGACTATCCGGCTGCTACCGAATGGACTATCACGCGCGCCGCCCGCACAATTGTTGCAGCTGACAACAGGTTCTGCGATGCGCCGAATGTCTGTTACGGCTGGGGCAGCATCACCTGCGGTACGGCTGCGCCTAAAGCGGCCGATCGAACCTTTGCGGCCCCGAAGGTCAACAATGTTGCGGCCGACTGGTGCGAGGTCTGGGGCGACAAATGCGGACAGGCGGGCGCGGACGCCTTTTGCCGTTCGCAAAAATTCGCCCGCGCGGTCGCGTGGAAAACTGTTGTGACCAACAAGACCTGGGTCATCGGTTCGAAGCAACTGTGCGCAATGCCCGGATGCGTGGCGCTGAAAGACGTTGGCTGCGCGAAATAGGACTACGCGGCAGCCGCTGGCTCATCCTCGACAGGCTTGGCGACCTTCTCTTCAACTCCGAGCATCTCGAACAACATCCCGCCCAGAGCCTCGCGCGCATGGCGGGGTGTAAGCATGTGGTCGGCGTTTTCGAGAGTGCGCTTTGTGATGCCCGGCAGCGATGTGGCGCGAGCGCCGTCCGGCCCCAGCCAGCGTTCGAGTTCTGTCAGGCCCGGATCGTTGTCGCTGTAGATCATCGAGACTTTAACGCCGCGCGCCGACAGGGTTTCGAACCAATCCTCTACGATGTTGGACTTCGTCAGTCCCGCAGAGGCTTTCTGCGAAAGGCTCATCAGCGCGTTGAAGCTGCCCTTGGCGAATTTTTTTGCATAGGGCATCAGACGATTGATGACGCTGGAAGCTTCGTTAGCTGCCTGCGCCTCGTCTTCCATGGCGGCGTTAATGACTGCGGATTTTGTCGCACGCCATGCGGAGAGCTGGATTTGGTAGCTTGCGCCCCAGACGAAACAAAGCTGGTTGATTAAAGCCACGCGCTTGATGCGGGCGTCTGCTACGGCTGCGTGCATGGCCTGATAGGCGCCACTGCATGCGCCGACGACGCTGACTTCCGCAATACCCTGCGAGGTCAGCCAGTCGATAGCGGCAGAAACATCCTTCCTGAGTTCCAGCGCATAAAGCGAACCGGACGCACCATTGGGGGAGGCAAAACTGTTGCCGACGCCGCCGATGTCGATGCGCATCGACGCCACGCCGCTGGCCGCAAGACGCCGGGCGATTTCCACACTGCCGCGCGCCCAGCCGATATGGTGGATCGCGCCTGCATTGAGTATCACGACGGCCTGTTTGGGGGTTCCGTTCGGGGAGCGGCAATAGACGCCTGACAATGTCCGTTCATGACCGAAACGAACTGAGCTCTCGGCATATTTTTCACCCGTGATGGTCGCCGGCACGGGATGGACTGGCCGCGCACCTTCGCGCGGCGCTCCTTCGACCATCCAGTTGGCTACCCATGTGAGGGTCGCGTCGGGAACTTTCGAGGCAGTCGGGTCGCACATCATCGAATCGTAGCCGTCGAAGACATCGGCAGTTACATCGCAGCCGAGCGCTTTCAGGCGCGTGACGACCGGATGTGTCGAGAGCGCATCGCGGCCCAGAGCCAGAATGTGGGGGGCAGGGGCGTTTTCGATCAGGGCCGGTTCCAGAGCGCCAAGGCTGGCGACCGTTTCCGGGCTGAAGCGGAATCCGGCGACGATCATTTCGCCCGGGGCAGGTTCCTCCAGCGAGGGACCGATCACGCGGCTCAACGCCTTCAATTCGCGCACATAGGCCTTGCCGGTCGCTAGCGGCGCAAGCAACGTCAGGCGCGCCACACCGCCGATTTCGGATGCGATCTCGGCGGCGAGAGTCGAGCCGAGACGAAGGCCGACGAGGCCGATTTCCGTCACGCCCGTGCGGGCCCTCATGAACTCTATGGCTGAGCGAATATTGCGCTTCCAGACCGTCATACGTTCCGGGTCTTCGGCATTTCCCGCCGAGTCTCCGCAGCCGTGATAGTCGAAGCGAAGCGCAGGCTGGCCGGCCTTTGCAATTCGTTCAGCAAGAATCGCAAGAGACCTGTGGCCGCACAGATCTTCGAACCCGACAGACCCGCAAATGATGATTCCGCGCGCCCCTTCGGCCGGGTGAAGCCAGCCCGCGCATTGGTCGAAACTCACTGGTAACATGCAATTCCCCGTACTCTTATTGCCGCGATGCCCTGTTTTGCCGAGAGCATGGCGGGTGCCGGTTAGGGTGAAGTGAAGTTTCGGGGGCAGCGGCCGGCGTCGCCGGAAGGACTGGCGGAATGCTCAACGAGCGCTTAACGACAGTCGCCGGCGTGTTAAGCTGGACACCGAGGCGATCACAATCTGTAAGTCGGCGCTGAAGCGGGAGCCCCTATTTGACCAATCCATCCGCAAAAAAGTTTGTGCAGGCCACGCACGGGCGCGTCGCCTACGAAGAGGCGGGACGGGGGCGGCCCATCCTGTTCCTGCACGGCATGAACGGCTCGACGCGGAGTTGGGCCGAGCAGCTTGATGGCTTGTCGGATACTTTCCGGGTAATTTCCTGGGATGCGCCGGGCTTCGGGGAATCCGATCCCTGTGCGGCGTCGCTGGAGGCCTATGCGCAGGCCGCACGCGAGTTGAGGGCTGGTCTCGATCTGCGCGAGGCGATTGTTGTCGGGCATTCCATGGGCGGGCTTGTGGCAACGCGCCTCGGCGCCGACCGGGGCGGGCGGATCGCCGGCATCGTGCTGTCGTCGACGCATCTCGGCTATGCGCGGCCGCCCGGCGAGCCCTTGATGGAGCGCTATGCGGGGCGCATGAACCACATTATGGCGCATGGTGCAGGGCCGGACTATGGACGCACCAGCGCAGGCAAGATGGTGCCGGCAGATTCGTCCGAAAAGGTTCTGGCTGCGCTGACGGCTGTCGCAGCCGGCGCGCGTGCCGAGGGCATGCGGGACGCCGGGCGGGCCTTGCAGGAAGCCCGTAATGGCGAGATTGCGCCGCTGATGGATGTGCCCGTGGCGCTGTTCATCGGCGGGCGCGATCCTGTCGTGAAGCCTGACCAGTTGCGGGGGCTGCGCGAGGCCTTTCCGCAGGCCTCGCAGACCGTGTTTCCGCTCGCCGGGCACGCCTCCTACGTCGAATATCCCGAACTTTACAACGAAGCGTTGCGGGCCTTTGCGGCGACGCTGCCGCCGCTGCGCTGAGGCCATTCAAATGAGGTTTTCGATGTCTTTTCTTCGTCACATTCGCATCGTCGCCATCGCGGCCGTGTGCGGTCTCGCGTCGGTCGCAACCGCGCAGGAATTGCGCGTTGCGCTGGCCGCCGAGCCAACCTCGATGGACCCGCACTATCACAACCAGACCTCGAACAACTCGCTCGCCAGCGAGATTTTCGACGCCCTGACCCTGCAGGACGCCAACCAGAAACTGCTGCCGGGCCTTGCGGTCTCGTGGCGGCTTGTCGATCCACTGACGTGGGAATTCAAGCTGCGGC